>NZ_CP025263.1:1143125-1473750 GCF_002843605.1 Pseudomonas sp. S09G 359
CGATCGGCAGCAGCACGTGGGTGAGGATGAACGGCTCCAGGCCCGCGGACTTCATCATCACGTTGATGCTGTCGACGCCGAAGTTGGCGTACTTGAAGTAGCCGAGGATGCACAGGTCGACCGCCACGCCCAATAGCAGCCAGCGTTGGGCCGGCTTGGTACGCACGCCGGCTGCACCGACCTTGAGGCCGATCCAGTAGTTCCACAGCGTGACCGCGGCGAACAGCGCCAGGAAGTCCACTCGCCACCAGGCGTAGAACACGTAGCTGGCAATCAGCAGCAGCAGATTGCGATAGCGTTGCCCGCTTAAGTAGTACAAGCCGAGAAAGATCGGCAAGAACAGAAACAGGAACACATTGGACGAGAAAACCATCCCGATCTCTCCATGTTTAACAGACAGTCAAGGGCCAGAGCCCCCCCAAACCCCCCCACGATTTCGGAGGAGGGCGGTACAACATTTCTACTGCTGAAACCGGCTCAAAATGTGGGAGGGGGCTTGCTCCCGAAAGCGGTAGTTCTGTAACGGATGTGTTGACTGACACACCGCCTTCGCGAGCTAGCCCGCTCCCACATTGGGACCCTGTTTCGTCAGTCGTTTTTCAGGAACCTTTGTTGCCTTTTTCATGCGTCGGGTCGTAGACCTTGGTCAGGTCCCCGCCCAGCCGGAAGGTCTTGAACGGCTGCATCCCGTGCTTGCGCTCGATCACATCCGGGGCGCAGGTGTAGAGGGTGCAGAAGGGTTCGAGCCAGGCGAATTTCATGTCCTGCTTCAAGTCCTTCATGTCCTGTTCCTTGCCGTTCTTCTGTTCGAAGATTTCCGGGTCTTTCACGCCGGCCAGCACTTTGTCGCCCAGGCGTTTGAGCGCGCCGTTGTTTTCCTGGCGCAGGTCGACACCGTTGACCAGGGCAAAACTGGCGATCATCGACAGCGGCGGCAGGGCGTAGTTGTGGTACGACAACGCGCGTTGCTGGCGCTTCAATTCGTTCGGCAGGAAGCCCTGGTCGTCGACTTGATTCGCGCCGACCTTGTATTCCTTCACGGCCCAATCAAACAGGTCGCGACGGTTGGTGGCGACGGAGGTAGCCATCACCGACCAGGCGGCCCAGTACGAGTGGTTGTTGGTTTTTTCCAGCGGCAGGTTGTCCCAGTCGCTTACCACCTGGTCGGCCAGTTTGTTGAACCAGGCTTCGATCAGTTGCGATTCCTGCTGGTGGTTGGCCAGCGGGTGCGAATCGGAGAACTTCAGGCGCACATAGGCCGACGCCATGCTGCCCAGCGCCCATTTGCGCATGGACTTGCCGGTGTGGTTGAAGTCCTTGGACATCAACGCATTTGCCCTAGCCCATGTAGCGAGCCAGTTGAGCGTGCATTCCAATTGCTCCGGACGACCGTCGCGCATGAACTGCATCACGCGCTTGCTGGTGTCTTTTTCCAGCTTGGTGATATCGGCGGTGCTGTCGCGGAAGGCTTTTTCGGATTGCACATTCAGCGTCGAACGGGCTTTGTCCGAACCTTCGTACTTGCTGCGAAATTGCAGCGAGCCGGTGTACGGCGCCGGCATGGCGTCGCAGTCATTCTTGAAGTCGCCGGTCTTGAACGCTTCGATCGGGGCAAAGTAGCCCTGGGGCGGACGCAGTGGCGCGGCGGCGTTGGCTGCACCGGCGAAGATCGCCAGGCCCAGCAACGATGGAATCAATAACTTCTGCATAAGTAACCTCATTGCCCCGTTGAAGCAGTCTGTTGACCGCCGGCAGGGAATACGTTGCGTGTGCAAATTTTCGCTTCGACTTTCTGCGCGGCAGCGCCCGCTTCGGGGCCCTGCACTTCCACGGCCAGCAAGTTTTGCGAGGCCCAGTCTTCATCGGTGCGCAGTTCAAAGGCGAAACGCCCGTCTGTATCGGATGTTTCGGGTTTCTCGATCTTGATGTCCTCGTGGCGCCCGTTCATGTACCAGAGGGTGGCTTGCAGGGTTTTCACCGACGGGTCGGCGAAGCGGATATCAACCTGGTGGTTGGCGTTGCGCAGGTCTTTGTTCGAACTGTTAACCAGCAATTCGTTCTTGCCGGGCTTCAATGTAGTGCTCGCGGTCATCTGCGCGGTCTTGCCTTCGCAGCCGTTGTCGAGCAGCGACATCATCTGGCGGTAGATGGTCTCCTGGTCGAGGCGGTACAGCGGCGAGAATTCCCAGATGAGGATTTTCGGCGGGGTTTTCTGGAATTCGTCGCTGCCCAGGTACTGGATCATCGAGCCTTCCAGGCCACCGCCGGGGAAGGCGACGTTGAGGATGTCGGCACCGATTTCCTGTTCCAGGAAGCCGGCGAAGTTGTAGTTCTTGCCGCTGTGGCTGGTGCCCACCAGGGTGATCTGCGGGTTGCCCGAATCGCCGAACAGGTCGCCGTCACCGGCTTCGCCCTTAGGCTCGGTGGTGAACTGGTCCATGTACTGGATCGCGTAGCTGGTGCCGCAGAGTTGCCCGGCCATGTTGTGCAGGGTGCCGGTCTTGCCCATGCGCCCGGAGCGTTTGGTCTCGAACTCACGCTGGGGGATGCCGGCAAACTCGGGCATCGCCCGCACTTTGGCACCGACGATTTTCGCCGTGCGCTGGGCGCCGTACGGGGTCCAGTGCTGGTCGCCGCGGAAGTAGAAGTCGTGGGCCGGCAATTCATCCGGCAGTTGCTCATTGGTCAGCGGCGACAGGTCCGGCACCACATAGCCCATCTTGGCAAAGCGGCCGAGCATGGTCTTGTAGTTGCCCAGCGCCTTGTCGAAATCGAACGAGGCTTTTTCCGCTGGGTTGAGCTTGTTGCGGTTCACCAGGCCACGGGTTGGCTGGTAGACCACGACCAATTCCACGCCTTTGGCCTTGAACGCATCGTGCAGCTGTTGCATGCGTTTGTAGCCGGCGGGGCTGGTGTCGAATTCGGTGCGCAGGTCTTCCTGGGTACGGAACAGCCAGTCGCCCTGGGCTTGCACCAGGGTGGTGAAGTTCTGCTGGTAGCGCGTGGTGTAGTTCTTCGCGTCATGGGCGGCGGGGCACAGGCTGCAGCACGGTTCGGCGGTGAAGCTTGGTGCCTTGATTTCATCGGCACGTACGCCCTGGCTGGCCGCGAGCAGGCCGAGGGTCAGACCCGAGAGGCTCAGCAGTTTGATCATGTGTGGGTGCATAAGGGTCATCCTCAGTCCTGCATTTCGGTCTGGCGTTCGACAGGGTCGATCAGCACGGCTTTCTGCTGGCGCACCAGCAGGTCGAGAATCTCTTCCTGGCGATCACCAAGAACGCCGGAGAAGCTGATGCCACTGGATTTGGTCGGCGCCAGCATCGACACGCGGTACAGCTCGATGCTCAGCGGCGAGTCGATGGACAGCGGCCCGCTGCCGTTACCCGCCAGCTCACCGCCGACCACGATCAGCGAGACCTTGGCGTCAAACGGATCGAGGGCGATGTCGCGGTCGGTGTCGGTCAGATCCTTGATGTGGCCGTACACGCCGGTCAGGCCGTTGGCCATCGAGGTGTTTTCGTACAGCTTGATGTTCACGCTGTTGCGCACACGGATGCCGTGGCGACGGTTGCTGATCACCTTGTTGCCCCACAGCAGGTTGTCGCCGCTCTCATAGAGGGTGATGCCGTCGGTGTGGTTGCGGTAGATCTCGTTGTCGGCGATCAGGTTGTTCACGCTGTTACGGTCGATCACCAGGCCCGAGAGCTTGTTGTCGTAGCTGCGGTTGTTGAAGATGAAGCTGTCGTTCACTTCGCGGGAAATGATGATGCCGTGCTTCTTCTTGGTGCCGTATACGGTGTTGTCCGCGATGATCAGGCCGTGGGAACGGTCATGGGGGTCAATGCCGTAGACGATGTTGTCTTTGTAGGTATTGCCCTTGATCACGAAGCCCGTGGTTTCGTAGCAGTAGAAGCCGTACCACATGTCCGAGAACTCGGAATCGATGATCCAGCCGGTCGGCTCAGGGCGTTTGAGGACCTTGGCCATGTTCGGCGTGTACTGGGAAATACTCACCCCGTACGACTTACTGTTGGCGTAGCCGAAGCTGGCCATCTTGCTGTTGGAAATGTAGGTTTCGGTGCCGCCCCAGGCCAGCAGGAACGGGCGGAACTCCTTGGGCGACTTGAACAGCGCCGGGCCGTTGGCCTTCTCATCCCAGCCGGTAATTTTGGTGTCGTGCACAAACAGCTGGCCGTCGTTGATCAGGAACGAACCGGCTTGCTGGGACAGGCGCAGCTCCTGGGTCTTCTTGTCGATTTCGAGGATGCCCTTGCGCCCGACCACGATCGGCAACTTGGCCAGGAACACGCCCGGCGAGGTTTCGCTGAGGTACTGCTTGGGCACTTTGCCGAGCAGGTCCTTGAGGTTCATGTAGCCGTCGTCGACGAAGATCGCCTGGGGAATGCCATGTTGGCGCACCACCCATTCGGCCATCTTGTTGTCGCCGCCGATAAAGTCCTTGAGGGCGTCTTCCTGCATCATGCGGCGAATGCTGATTTTGCCCGGCTTGGTTCTGACGATTTTCTTTTCCATGGCTGCGGCGGTGTAGCCCGACAGGTCCGGCAGGGCAGGCTTGGCCATTTCCAGCGGCGCGGTAGGCGGGCTGGAAATGGTGTAGGTCTTGGCCTGTTGCAGTTCTTTGGCGATGGTCGGCGCTTTAGCCTGCGGCGCGACATCGGCCATGGCAGCGCCGCTGGCCAGCAGTATCGCTGCCGCCAGCATGGCCGAGCCTTTGAGGGCTTGAGGATTCATTGCGCAGGCTCCCATCAGAACTTCCAGATCACGTCGACAAAGGCGCGATGCATGTATGAGTCGACCTGGCTGCCATAGGCATCACCCGGCTTGAATACGCCGGCACGGAAGCGCACCAGGGCCGACGGTTCGTCGATCGACTGGCTCAGCGCGGCCGGCAGCAGGCCTTTCTTGAAGTACTTGGTGACCACCAGGTCCATCTCCTGACCGAGGTCCTTCTTACCGTCTTCAAGGGGCAGGGAGGTGCTCGACAGGATTGCGCCGGTCACGTCGTCGGTGTTGTTCTGCACGGCATCGATACCGTTGCTGCCCACCGGCTTGTTGCCGTCGACGCGCCAGAACTTGTGGTACACGAGGCTAGCGTCGTAGTCCTCGCGCAGCTGCCAGGAACCGAACAGGCTCATGGACTGCATATTGTTCATCTCGCCACGAAAGGCTTCGCCGAAGCGGTGCACGCGGGATTGGGTGCCGGTCCAGTTCGAACGGTTGCTTTGCAGGCCGTTCTGTTCGTACTCGGCGCTGGCGCGGGAGTAGGCCGCGCCCACTTGCCACTGCGGGTCAAGGCGCAGGCGGATACCCAGGTCGGTGGCCCAGCCATTCACGTCATCGCTGCGTTTGGCCTGGGCAGGGCGGCTGCCGTCGGCGGTCAGGGCGTTGACCGTGTCACGGTCGCCCTGCATGCCGGTGATGCTTGCCCAATAGTTGACGGTGTTGGTGTTGCGCCAGTTGTAGGCGTCGCTGTTGGCTTCGATGCCGAGCCAGGTCAGGTCGCCGTTCTCACGCTTGTCCAGCGAATCGGTGGCGACGCCCGGTTCAGGGTAGTCGAGCTTGCCGTCGTCATGGGTGTGGTGCGCACGCAGGCCGATCCACTGGCCGGGCGTCCACTGGTAGGCGGCGTCGGCGTAGAGGTGCTGGCGGTCCTTATCCTTGGGCGACAGTTCCTTGAGGTCGGTGCGGTATTCGCTGAAACGCTCGGCAACGCCGACATTGGCCTTGAGCAGGGTGGTGTCGAAGGTCCAGTTCAGCGCTTCGATATTGGTGTCGCGCCATTGGCCGTCGTAATTGCGCAGGCGTTGGCGGCCGAGCTTGAGGATCTCGCCAGGGTAGGGCGTAAAGCCGCTGTAGCCGACCCAGAACTCACGCATGGCCAGGTAGTTTTTCTTGGCCTTGCGATCATTGTTGGTGGTCTGCTGGTTTTCGTCATCGGCCGACTGTTGCAGGGTGTCGGTCTCGATAATGTCGCTGGACACCACCGCCTGGCCCATGGCGTAGGCGCTCCACGCGCCGCTTTCGCCGTAGATCCACGGGCGCAGGTCGAGGCCGATACCGTTGACGTCGCCGCCTTTTTGCGTGCCGAGGTCGCGGTCATCTTCGGACTGGGCGGTGGCTTTGACTTCCAGGCCGAAGTTCTTGGCTTCGGTCAGCGCGGCCAGGGTCGGGCACGACCACAGCAGGGCGAAGGTCAGGCCGATACCGGCCTTGACGAATGGGTTGAGCTTCATAGGGATTCCTCACCTTCGTCTTCTTCATCCAGGGCGTGCAGTTGCAACGTGCTCTGGGCCAGGGTGCCGCGTGCGGCCAGTTCCTGTTGCACCAGGCGTTGGCCTTGGGCGCGTTGCTCTGGCGTCAAGGGCGCTTCGAGCTGGGTGGCCAGGTCAGTGGCCTCCGGCGTGTCCTGGGCTTTGGCCAACTGGCTGAAGACGTAAGCGTTCAATGGGTCGGGCTTGGTGCCCTTGCCTTGGGAAAACAATTGGGCGATGGCGAAGTCGGCGCTGTTCTGGCCGTTGCGCGCAGCGGTCAGCAGGTGGTCAAGGGCCTTTTGCGGGTAGACCTTGCCCAGGTAGCCACGGCGGTAGATCTGGCCGAGGTAGTAATCGGCGGCGACTTCCTTGCCCACGGCTTTTTCGAAGTGCGCTTCGGCCGCCTTGGCATCCGCCGGCACCCACTTGCCTTCGTAGTAGAGCTTGCCCAGCAGCAATTCAGCGCGCGGCTGGTCGGCAGCGCGGCCGTTGTCCAGGTACTTCATCATCTGGTCGACGTCGCCCAGTTCCGGGAAGTCGTAGAGCAGTTGCGCCAGGCTGACCCAGGAAGCAGGGTAGGCCGGGGCGATTTTTTCCAGCAGGGCCTGGGCGGTTTTTTCGTCCGGCGTACCGAGGCTGGCATCGCCGAGCACACGCGCCACACTGTCGACGCGCTGGGCGGTGACGGTGCCACGGCTGTAGCCGGCTTCCATCTGCTTGAGCAGCTCGGCCTGTTTTTCCGGCGCGGCTTGTTTCTGGTAGACCGTGGCCAATTCGACGTAGCAGATGTCGGTGGTATTCAGCGCGGCCTTGCAGATGCGCTCCACGTCATCCAGATGTTGGTCGTAGGTGTCCTGGGTGCGATACAGCAGCACCTGGGCCAGGCCGGCTTCCGGGTAACCGGCGGCCTGCCATTTGCTGATCTGCTGCTGGGCGTTCACGTTCGGGAAGCTGTGCGGGTATTGCAGGTACAGCATTGCCAGCGGGATCAGGGTGTTGCCTTCGCCATTGGCAAAGGCTTTTTTCAGCAGGCCTTCGGCTTCATGGTGCTCGGCTTCGGTGCTGCCTGGCTTGGCCACCAGCAGGCGACCCAGGCGCGCCTGGGCGCGCGGCGAGGTGTCGGCGGCCGCGCGGTAAGTGGCTTCGGCCTGCTTGATTTGCTCGGGGTCACGGGTACCCACCTGGATATCGGCCAGGCCCACTTGGGCCTCGCTGTAGCCCAGGTCTGCCAGCTGCTGGTAATTCTGCTGGGCGGTCACGGTGTCGCCGCGCTTGAGGGCTTCGTTGGCCAGGCGCTGGTCGGGCAGGCCAGCGCAACCGGCGAGGCTGACAGCAACAGCCAGCAGCGCTACAGGACCCATGTGGGAGCGGGCTTGCTCGCGAAGAGGGCGTACCAGTTGCTGCATGTGTTGGCTGACACACTGCTTTCGCGAGCAAGCCCGCTCCCACAGGGATAGCGGTGTATTTGGAGTAGGAGTCATCACAGGCATGTCCTCGCTTACAGACCGTGAGCCATGGCTTTATCGATCAGCCAGTTCAGGGACGGGCCACGGTCGCTGGTGACTTCCACCGGGCGGCCGGCGAAGGCGCTGTCCAGCGGTGCATCCGGCTTGATCTGGACGCGGATGTCGGAAGACAGGTCGGCGCTGTTCAGGCTGGTGCTGCTGACGATGGTGCCGGTGCGCAGTTGTTCTTCGTCGGCCACCTGGAAGCTCACCGGGGTACCTGGGCGCACGTCGGCGAACTGGCGATAGGTGAAGCGTGCTTCCACATTGGCCTGGCTGCCACGTGGCACCAGTTGGAAAATCACATCGCCTTTGCTGGCGTATTGGCCGTCGGCAACCATCTGTTGCGCCACCACGCAATCGCATGGGGAAGTCAGGGTGCCGGTCATTTGCTTGCCGAACAGTTCTTCAACCTTGGCCGGTTGCAACTGGTCTTCGTCCAGGTGGCCCTTGAGTACATCCAGCATGCTGGTGCTGAAGGTGGCCAATGGCGCGCCTTTGGCGGCCACCGCATCACCTTTGAGCAGGCTTTGCACGGTGCCGTCGCGCGGCATGGTCACGTTCATGCCGGGTACGCTGACCAGGCCCGCCTGGGCGTGGCTGACGAAGTACATGCCATACACCGACTTGAAGACAAAACCGAACGCGGCGAGGCCGACGATGAAGATCCCTGCGCTGAACACCACGGCGCGCATGCGACCGAACGCGGTCATGCCGCTGCCGCCGTCCTTGACCTTGCGCGCCTTGGTGAAGTTGTCGCGTTGCAGGGTGGCGAGTACGTCGCCCATGGTCACGATGTCACCGGACAAGTGCGAGGTGATCAGGTGGCGCAGGGTGGAAATATCCTGTTGTTCCAGGTTCTGGAACTGGCAACCGGTGCGGCCGCTCTGGCGGTCGTAGGAGCGGATCTGCAGCTCAACGTCCATCGCCAGGCCGAGGTTATCGATGACGAATTGCAGGCGGCCCTTGTGCACTTCACCCACGGTCAGCGGCTGGGTGGCGGTGAACGCCAGGCCGCCGGCGGACAGGTCGATCACCCGTGCTTCGGTCTGGGTGCGGTCGGTGTTGAAGAAGCGCAGCTTGGCCGGGATTTTGACCCGGGCATGTTGGCGCTGGGCTTCGGATTCGTGGACAACATTGGCGTTTACTTGGCTGTTCATCAGGGCAATTCCTTAAGTTAATTCAGGCTTGGCAGGGTCAGACCATCATCAGCAACACGGCAACGAAGATGCTGCCGGCGGAGAAGGTCATGGTCCGAGACGACCAGGTGTTGAACCAACGTTGAAAGCTGGCCAAATCGCGGGTCAGTTTGGTGTCCTGGCGGGTCCAGGACTGTTGATCAAGGCGGAAGAACACGTAGATCTTCACCAGTGCGCCCATGATCTGGTTGTAATAGAGAATCACCGGGTACGCCGGGCCGATCTTGTGGCCGGAGCACGACAGCAGCAGGGTGAGAATCAGGCGGGTGATGCCGATCCACAGCAGGTACGCGAGGATGAATGCGCCGCCGTACTTGAAGGTGGCGATGATCGCCACGGTCAGGCCGAGCAGGGAGGTCCACATCGACACACGCTGGTCGAACAGCACCACGCTGGTGAACAGGCCCAGGCGGCGTACGCCCAGCCCGAGGGCGCGGGAGTTCTGGCGCAGGTTGTTGCCGTACCAGCGGAACATCAGCTTGCGGCTGGCCTTGATAAAGCTCTTTTCCGGCGGGTGTTCCACGGTGTTGATCGCGGCGTCCGGCACGTAGAAGGTGTCGTAGCCCAGGCGCATCAGGCTGAACCAGCTGGACTTGTCATCGCCGGTCAGGAACTTGAAGCGGCCCAGGCGCCAGTGTTGCAGCGAGTCGCTTTCCACGTCGGCGATAAAGCCCGGGTCGGTGACGACGCTGGCACGGAACACCGACATGCGACCGGTCATGGTCAGCACGCGCTTGGACAGGGCCATGGAGCACATGTTGATGTGGCGTTGGGCGAAGCGCAGCTTGTGCCATTCGCTCATGATGTAGCCGCCGCGCACTTCGCAGAACTCGTTGGTGGTCAGGCCGCCGACATTGCCGAACAGTTGGAACCACGGCACGGTCTTGCGCACGACGCCTTCGGCGAGCACGGTGTCGCCGTCGATCACCGCCACTACCGCACGGTCATCCGGCAGGTGGCGGGAGATGGCGCGAAAGCCAAAGGCCAGGCCGTCACGTTTGCCGGTACCGGCGATGCGCACGAAGTCGAGCTTCACGTGCTCCGGCGGGTTCATGCGTTCCCACAGGCTCTTCACCAGCAGCTCATCGGACATTTCCACCAGCGAGCAGACCACCGTGGTCGGGAAACCACATTCGATCGCTTCACGGATCACCGAGCTGTAGACCTGCGCGGTGGTCAGCGCGTCGATACGAAAACTGGTGACCATCAGGAACACATGGGACGGGTCGGCGGCCTTGCCCAGCTTGCGCACTTTGCGGCGCAGGTGCGGGTAGACCACGTACAGGAACAGCATGCCGCGAAAGAAATGCGTAGCACCCATCGAGTAGCGCCAGATACCGACGGCGCCAATCAGGAAAATAAAATTCTTCGACTCGGAGTCGAACGTACTCGCCGGCAACAGCAGGGCGAGACCCATCAGCAGGCTGAGGAAGAACAGCCAACCGGCGGATTGCAGTAGTACGTGTTTTAACTTGGACATAAGCGTCATCCGAAGGTGAAGAAGGCTCCGCGCTGCACGTGCTGGGGATCAGGACACGTGCAGCGCGAAACTTGCCGTTGCTGTTACCAGCAAATGCCTTCGGTACGGCCAGTCGCACAGGTGGCCTTGGACATGAAGCCCACCAGGTCGATGACTTGCTTGCCGTGCGGTGCGTTCTGCGCCAGGGCACGGAATTTCTCATCGCGGTTGCCCAGGATGATCACGTCGGAGTTGTTGATCACTGCGTCGAAATCGGAGTTGAGCAGGGACGACACGTGCGGGATTTTCCCCTCGATGTAGTCCTTGTTCGCGCCGTGGACACGGGCGTACTCGACGTTGCTGTCGTAGATGCTCAGGTCGAAGCCCTTGCCGATCAGCATTTCCGCCAGCTCCACCAGCGGGCTTTCGCGCAGGTCGTCGGTACCGGCCTTGAAGCTCAGGCCCAGCAGGGCGACTTTGCGTTTGTCGTGGCTGGAAACGATGTCGAAGGCGTTTTGCACTTGGGATTCGTTGCTGCGCATCAGCGAGTTGAGCAGCGGCGCTTCCACGTCCAGGGAACTGGCGCGGTAGGTCAGGGCGCGCACGTCTTTAGGCAGGCACGAGCCGCCGAACGCGAAGCCTGGGCGCATGTAGTACTGGGACAGGTTGAGGGTCTTGTCCTGGCAGACCACTTCCATCACTTCACGACCATCGACGCCGACGGCCTTGGCGATGTTGCCGATCTCATTGGCGAAAGTGACCTTGGTGGCGTGCCACACGTTGCAGGTGTACTTGATCATTTCGGCAACGGCGATGTCCTTGCGGATGATCGGTGCGTCGAGTTCTTCGTACAGGGATTGCAGGACGTCGCCGGAGGCTTTGTCGAACTCGCCGATGACGGTCATCGGTGGCAGGTCGTAGTCAGCGATGGCGGTGGATTCACGCAGGAATTCCGGGTTGACCGCGACGCCGAAGTCGACGCCGGCTTTCTTGCCGGAGCAGTCTTCGAGGATCGGGATCACCACGTTGGCCACGGTACCCGGCAACACGGTGCTGCGAACGACGACGGTGTGGCGGGTGGTTTTGTCACGCAGCACAAAACCGATCTCGCGGCACACGGCTTCAATGTAATCGAGTTCCAGGTCGCCGTTTTTCTTGCTCGGCGTGCCGACGCAGATCATCGACAGGTCGGTATCGCGGATGGCGTCGGCGAAGTTGGTGGTGCCACGCAGCCGGCCGGTTTCGATACCCTGGCTCAACAGCTCGCCCAGACCCGGTTCAACGATTGGCGATTTGCCTGCATTGATCAGGTCGATCTTATCCTTGGAAATGTCTACGCCGACCACTTCGTGGCCACGGGCAGACAGGCAACCGGCACAGACTGCGCCAACGTAACCCAAACCAAATATGCTGATGCGCATCGCATTTACCTCTTTGTCACTGAAGACGATATTAAAATCACGCCATTAGATGGCTGGAGTTCATGTTTGCAAGCGTCACAAATGCCACGGAAGTTAGGCGAATAGACGCCGACTTACCGCGTATTGGCATGTTAAATAGTGAGTGACTAACTATTGCACTCAAGTTGTGCGCAACGTGGCCTTGTTATTGGGGCTTGCCCTCAAATGCAGCCAGCCTTCCTGGGGGAAGGGCCTGACGCCGGCGCCGTAGAGTCTTGATAAAGGCTGTGAGCCCTTATTTATCAATATCTTGAGCGTTAGCACCGACACATTTGGGTAAGCGCTGCCTTGGCCTATAGGGGATAGCAATTAGTCCTTATCGCCGCCCTCAACTCATATCAGTTGATGATGTGACCCATGAGTCAAAGTTGATGGGGCAACTTCGCTACTTCCTTGGGTCGTTATGTAAGTCATCTCTTACAGGAACAGAGAATTTCGTTACCGGTGGTATGAGCGGCGCTTTCAGGTGAAGTTCCTGGCCGCTCATCCTGTTCTTGGAAATTTCTTGAAATATTAGGCAAGATGGCACTAGTACTATATTGATAGCACTTGCTATTTGGGCCAGTAGTTGCAGGGAGTTGGCGCGCAGGGATAGTTTTGTGCCACTACTGATTAAAAAAAGTGGTGCCACTACGAAAAAAAACGACGAATGTCGAGTGAAAGAAATGTTAGATAGGTGTAAGGATGTTTTTTGACGCCAAAATAATGACGATTGTTGGTGTGAAATGCAGATGAAAATGTGGGAGGGGCTTGCCCCCTCCCGCATTTGATCTCTAGTGTCTGTGAGAGCGGAGCAGGGCCTTATTCCGGTGCGTGATCGCGCAGAAACACCAGGTTGTCGGGTTTGGACTGCTCTGCATTGAAGCGATAACCCTGCACATCGAACTGCTTGAGCTTGGCCGGGTCGTTGATGCGTTCTTCGATCACGAAGCGGCTCATCATGCCTCGGGCCTTTTTCGCGTAGAAGCTGATGATTTTGTACTGGCCGTTCTTCAGGTCCTTGAACTCGGTGTTGATGATCCGTGCGTTCAGGGCTGGGCGTTTGACCGCCGAGAAATATTCGTTGGAGGCGAGGTTGAGCAGCACGTCGTCGCCTTGCTCGGCCAGGGCCTCGTTGAGCCACTCGCTGATGCGGGTGCCCCAGAACGCGTACAGGTCCTTGCCACGGGCGTTGGCCAGTTTGGTGCCCATCTCCAGGCGATACGGCATCATCAGGTCCAGGGGGCGCAGCAGGCCGTACAGGCCTGAGAGCATGCGCAGGTGGTCCTGGGCGTAGCTGAAGTCGGCGTCGCTGAAGGTTTCGGCGTTGAGGCCGGTGTAGACGTCACCCTTGAACGCCAGCAGTGCCGGCTTGGCGTTGGCGGGGGTGAAGTCGGGGGTCCAGCTGCCGAAGCGCGCGGCGTTAAGGCCGCCGATTTTATCGGAGACGTGCATCAACTCGCTGATTTGCGCTGGGGTCAGTTCGCGTAATTGTTCGATCAGCTCCTGGGAGTGGTCGAGGTATTGCGGCTGGGTGAAGCGCGGGGTTGCCGGTTTTGACTCGAAATCGAGGGTTTTGGCGGGGGAAATCACCATCAGCATGAGGTTGGCTCCTGGAATCGTGGGGGGGATTCTAGGGGGTTGGGGCGTTTGACTCCACCTATGGTGGTGATAGGGGGTGGAGTACATATCCGTTTCTGCGGTAACGGCTGCTTATGGTTCCGCTCTTACAGCGGGTCACTTTTGGAAGGACCCAAAAGTAACCAAAAGGTCCTCGCCCCACCACTCGGCACCTCGCTTAGGCTCGGTGTGCCCGTAATCCGACAGTGATTTGGGGGGCCGCCGCCACGCGCCATCCATGGCGCGGGGCGGCTAAACCGGCATCCCTGCCGGTTTACCCCCCAAATCACTGTCGAATTCCGGCCAGCGTGGTTGACGGGGCGATTTCAGATCAAAATCAAAAGCCAAAGCAGATCAAAAGCAGGGCACGGCGGCCTAGTAGCCGACCTGAGTGGTTAGATCAAAAGCGTTTTTGCTTTGCTTTGTTTTTGCTGTGGCCCTTACATCCTTTGCGCTGACGAAGTCAGCGGTCTTTTGATCTGCGCTTTTGATCGTGATCTTGATCTTGATCTTAGGCGCCCCGTTAAACACGCTGGCCGAACGCAGGCTTGAATCCGTGGGTAACCCGGCAGGACGCCGGGTTAGCCGCGATGGGCCAAGGATGGCCCATGGCGGCGGCCCACGGATTCAAGCCGGAGTGAGGGCACACCGAGCCTAAGCGAGGTGCCGAGTGTTGGGGCAAGAGCCCTTTTGGTTACTTTTGGGGCTCTTTTCCAAAAGTGACCCGCCGTAAGGGCGGAACCATAAGCCGCCGTTACCGCAGCAACGGATATACACCCGATCATCGGCTATAGTGCCCGCCAACTCTGCAAAGGAAGCCCCTGCGTGCGTATAGCGCTTTTATTATCAGCCTGCCTGCTATGCCTGACCACCCAGGCCGCCCCGGTGGACGTCGCCAGCCTGGACCGCACCACCTGGCCCGAAAAGCTCGGCAGCCCGGCGCTGTTCGACGTGGCCTCCCGCGCCGAAATCCTGATGTTCGCCCACAGCCTCCTGGCCACTGAGAGTCAGGACGAGGCCGCGCTCAAGCAGCGCCTGGGCTTGAAAATCATCAACCTGGCCGCCATCGACGACTTGCGCCGCCAGCTCTGGCAGCGCCTGCTGGAAAACTACACCTTCGCCCAGCAGAGCTGTGAGGTCGATGCCTCATTCTGCTACCTGGTGGAAAACATGGACGATTTGCGCGAGCAGGCCGGCAAGTTCCAGGTCAGCGAAGACTCCTTCTATATAGGCTGGGCCGCCCCCAGCCATCAATTCCATGAACGCTACCTGGATGAGTTGCTGCGCAAGGCCGCGTTGTTCCCGCAGATCAGCAGCGAAGTCGCACGCTTTGGCGACCACGAGCGCAATGGCGATGAATTCAACGACCGGCTGTTCCTGTTGACCTTCGACGGCGGCCCGGCGCCGGTCAGCGGCAACACCGACTGGCTCACCGACTACCTGCGCAAGCAGAAGATGAACGCGACGTTCTTTGCCCTCGGCAGCAGCCTGCAAACCCGCGTGGAGCGCAGCTCGGTCGCCGATGTGCAGGCGCTGTACCAGGATCAGTGCGTGGGCACCCAGGGCTGGCAGTACCGCTCCCACAGCCATTGGGTGGATTGGCAAAGCTCCATCACCCGCAGCGCATCGCTGGCGCAGAACCTGATGCCGGAAAACTATGTGCCGCTGTTTCGTCCCCCTTACGGCCAACGTCGTGCCGACAGCCAAGGCTTTTTCCAAGCGCAAGGCTTGCAGGTGGCGTTGTGGGACATCGACTCCCAGGACGAACCGGGCAAGCTCAAGGCCGATGAGTCGGCGCAACGGGTGCTGACGCTGATGCTGTTGTGGCGCAAAGGGGTGATTGTGTTTCACGACACCCAGGACAAAGCGCGGGTAGCACTGCCGATGTTATTGCAGGCAACGGCGCAGAGTGGCTTGGGTTGGCAGGACTGCCGCGAGGCGTTTCGCTGAAGTGCCCGGCCCTGTTGGGTTCAAGGCAAAATCGGGGTGATTTTTTGCGACATTTCGATGCAGGCGGACTTCCGACTTTAACGGGGTACCTGGCACTCGGCTAGTGCTATTCGTCATCCTGAAAAATAAACTTCAAAAAAGCGTCAAAGTGCTTTTTCCTGTCATGGGTTTTGCGGTATTACGAAGTCAGATCGCCGAAACCTGCAACACAGGTGGCGTCTTCCAAGACTCCTCATGTGGGCACTGCGCTTGACGTCACTCAGGTGCAGTCGGTGGTCGAATCGAGGCGCAGCACCGCCCAGGTATTGCGTCGACTGGCTCCCACAAAGGTGACCGAGTATGGATGATCATGGACGTAACCCTTCTTCCGACCAGCCAATCCTTTATGTGCTTGATACCAACGTACTGATCCACGATCCAAACGCGCTGCTTAACTTCGAAGAACACCACGTCGCCATCCCGATGATCGTGCTTGAGGAGCTCGACAAACTCAAAAGCGGCCACCACAGCGTTGCCGCCGAATGCCGCCAGGCCATCCGCCTGATCGACAAGACCCTGGGTGAAGCCTCGCCCGAGGATGTCGAAGTCGGCGTACCGATCCAGCGTGGCAAAAGCGGGCCCAAGGGCTTGCTGTCGATTCTGATGAGCAAGCGCAGGGAGCCCAACAGCCTGCTGCCGGAAAACCTCAACGACAACAAAATCATCAACCAACTGATCGACCTGCACGCCCGCGACAAGGACCTGCGTGTGGTGCTGGTGACCAAAGACATCAATATGCGCCTCAAGGCCCGAGCGTGTGGGATCGCTGCCGAGGACTACAGTACCGACCAACTGGTCGACGACGTGTCGATGCTGTCCCGTGGTTATCACATGATGACCGGCTCGTTCTGGGACCGCGTCAGCAAGGTCGAAACCCGTCAGGACCACGGCCGCACCTGGCACCAGGTACAGCTGATCGACAACCTGCCGGCCGTGCATATCAATGAATTCATCGTCGACGAACAGGGTTTTGTGGGCTGGATCAAAGAGATCCAGGTCGACAAGCTGCTGATCCTCGACCTGCATCAGGAACCCCTGTTGCACCAGGAAGCCTGGGGCCTGAAACCGCGTGATATCTACCAGAGCCTGGCGCTGTATGCGCTGCTCGACCCGGACATCCACCTGGTCAACCTGACCGGCGCCGCAGGTTCGGGTAAAACCATTCTCGCCCTGGCTGCCGCCATCGAGCAGACCATGGTGACCAAACGCTATCGCCGCATCATCGCCACCCGCAGCGTGCAGGGCCTGGACCAGGAAATCGGTTTCCTGCCCGGCACCGAGGCGGAAAAAATGGAGCCGTGGCTGGGGGCGATCACCGACAACCTCGAAGCCTTGCACATGGATGACGAAAACACCCATGGCAGCGTCGACTACATCCTCAGCAAAGTGCCGTTGCAGTTCAAATCCCTCAACTACATCCGAGGTCGCAGCTTCCAGCAGAGCCTGATTTTGATCGATGAGTGCCAGAACCTTACGCCGCACCAGATGAAAACCATCATCACGCGTGCCGGCGCCGGCTCCAAAGTGGTGTGCCTGGGCAACCTGGCACAGATCGACACCCCTTACCTGTCCGCGACCAGCTCCGGGCTGACGTACCTGACGGAACGCTTCAAAGACTTCCCGAACGGCGTGCACATTGCGCTGCAAGGGGTACCTCGTTCGATTCTGGCCGAATACGCCGAATCCCACCTGTAAACGCGGTTGATGTGGGAGGGGCTCGCCCCCTCCCACATGGTTTACAATCGGGGCTCCTGATCAGGAGTATCCCTGTGCTGACTCATCTCGATTCCCAAGGTCGCGCCCATATGGTCGACGTCACCGACAAGTCCGTGACGTTCCGTGAGGCGGTGGCCGAAGCGCGCGTGCGCATGCTGCCCGAGACCCTGCAAATGATTGTCGACGGCGCCCACCCCAAGGGCGACGTGTTTGCCGTGGCCCGCATTGCCGGGATCCAGGCGGCCAAGAAAACCAGTGATTTGATTCCGCTGTGCCACCCGCTGATGCTCACTGGCGTCAAGGTTGAACTGAGCGCCGACGGCGTGGACGCCGTGCACATCGTGGCGCGCTGCAAACTCAGCGGCCAGACCGGCGTGGAGATGGAAGCGCTGACCGCGGCCAGTGTCGCTGCGCTGACCCTTTACGATATGTGCAAGGCCGTGGATCGCGGCATGACCATCGAACGTATTCGCCTGCTGGAAAAGCTCGGCGGCAAAAGCGGGCATTTCAAGGCGGATGAACAATGAGCATCAACGTACTGTTTTTTGCACGCTACGCCGAAGCGGTGGGTTTCGATTCGCTGGAGATGGAAGGCGATTTCGCTACCGTCGATGCGGTGCGCCTGGCGCTGGCCGGTGACCCGGAGTTTGCAGTGCTCAACGAAGCCAGCCTGATGTGTGCGCGCAACGAAGAGCTGTGCTCGCTGGACGAGCCTGTGCAGGCCGGTGATGAAGTGGCGTTTTTCCCGCCTGTGACCGGAGGCTGAGCATGGCCATTCGGGTGCAGGCCGAGGCGTTTGATCCGGGCGCGGAGCTGAACGCCATGCACGCGGCCAATGTGGGCGTGGGCGCGGTGGTGAGTTTTGTCGGCTACGTGCGCGACTTCAATGACGGCCGCGACGTGTCGGGGATGTTCCTGGAACACTACCCCGGCATGACTGAAAAGGCCCTCGGCAAGATCGCCGTCGAGGCCGAGCAACGCTGGCCATTGCTCAAGCTGGAAGTGCTGCACCGTGTCGGCGCGCTGGAGCCGGGCGAGCCGATCGTCTTCGTTGCGGTAGCCAGCGCCCATCGCCAGGCCGCGTTCGATGCCTGTGCGTTTGTGATGGACTACCTGAAAACCCGCGCGCCGTTCTGGAAGAAGGAAAACACATCGCAAGGCGCGCGCTGGGTGGAGGGGCGGGATAGCGACCACGCCGCTGCGGATCGCTGGAAGTAGCACGCTAAACACAGAAGCAAATGTGGGAGGGGGCTTGCCCCTGATAGCTGTGGATCAGTCAACAGAGATGTTGAATGTGCCACCGCCATCGGGGGCAAGCCCCCTCCCACATTTTTAACCGCGTTTCAGGCTTGAGGGCGTTTGCGTTCTACAGCCCGCAATAGATGCGTCGGCGGGGTTTCGCAACTGATCTTGCGCCCCAGCAGCGTCTCGATCGACGGCAACTGATACGAGTCATCCTCGCCCGCAAAACTGATCGACACACCGGCGGCCCCTGCACGGCCAGTACGGCCAATGCGGTGCACGTAGTCGTCCGGCACTTCCGGCAAGGTGAAGTTGATCACGTGGCTGATACCGTCGATGTGAATCCCACGCCCGGCCACGTCGGTGGCCACCAGCACGCGGATCTTGCCTTCGCGGAAGCCTTCCAGGGTCTTGATGCGTTTGTGCTGTGGCACATCGCCCGACAGTTGCGCGGCATTCACGCCATCGCGCACCAGGCGCTCCTCGATCCGGCGCACTTCGTCCTTGCGGTTGGCGAACACCATCACGCGCTCCCAACCGTTGTCGTTGACCAGGTTGTAGAGCAGCTTGTACTTGTCGGCACCGGCCACGGCGTAGATGTGTTGCTCGACGTTTTCGCTGGCGACGTTGAGCGCTTCGATCTCGACGATGGACGGGTCAGTGGTCCACTGCTTGGCGAGGTTCATCACGTCTTCGGTGAAGGTCGCGGAGAACAGCAGGGTCTGGCGCTCGGCTTTCGGCGGGGTCTGGCGAATGATCTGACGCACTTGTGGGATGAAACCCATGTCGAGCATGCGGTCGGCTTCGTCCAGCACCATCACTTCGACCATGTCCAGGTGCACGTCGCCGCGCTGGTTGAAGTCCAGCAGGCGGCCAGGGGTGGCCACCAGGATGTCGCAATGACGGGCTTCGAGGTGCTTGAGCTGCTTGTCGAAGTCCATGCCGCCCACGAACGTCATGACGTTGAGGCCGGTGTACTTGGTCAGGTCGGCGGCGTCCTTGGCGATCTGTACCACCAGCTCCCGGGTCGGGGCGATGATCAGTGCGCGTGGTTCACCCATGTAGCGCTCTTTGGGCGGCGGCGTCTGCAGCAGCTGGGTAATGATCGAGATCAGGAACGCGGCGGTCTTGCCGGTGCCGGTCTGGGCGCGGCCGATGGCGTCTTTGCCGGCAAGGGTGAAACCCAGCACCTGCGCCTGGATCGGCGTGCAATACGGGAAACCCAGGTCCTGGATGGCGTGCATCAGTTCCGGGGCCAGTTTGAAATCGTGGAAGCGGGTTTTGCCTTCCTGGGGCTCGACGACGAAGTCTTCGAGTTTCCATGGGATCACCGGCGGCTTTGGTGCGCGTTCGCGGCGAGGCTTGGGGGCCGGTGCGGGTGCAGCCTCTTCGGCGTTCACCGGCTCGGGGCGGGTCACCGTTGGCGTCTGCGCCGGGGTGACAGGTGCGGTCCGGCCGGGCTGTTTACCGTCGTTGCGGCTGCCGGGCGTGGGGACAGGAGCACTGGGAACAGGCGCGAGCGGCTCAGCCTCGCTTTTGCCGAACATCTTCTTAAGTGCTTTGAGCACGGTGATCTCATTAATTGGTTAAGGAATATACGCCGGCCAGTGTAATGCAAGAATCGGGCGCGGCGTAGTGCGTCTGTCATACGGCTACATAAACGCTGGTTTTCAGCCCAGGCGAGCGGTCAACCAGGCGCCGATATCACGTATCTCCTCGGGTAACACTTCGTGGCCCATTGGGTATTCCTGCCATGTCACGGTGACACCACGGCTCTTCAAATGCTCGTAGGCGCTACGGCCCATGGCGTTTTGCACCACATCGTCGTACTGGCCATGCAGGCAGAGGGTGGGAATGCGTTGCTGGCTGGCCGACAGTTCCAGCTCGTCACTGAAGGTCGGCGCGTAGGTCGAGAGGGCAATCACGCCACCCAATGGGCCCTGCCAGTTCAGGAACGCGGTGTGGAAGACCACGGCGCCGCCCTGGGAAAAGCCTGCAAGGAAAATCCGCGAGGCGTCTATTCCGGTCCTTTTTTGCGTTTCGATCAGATCGGTGACCATTGCTGACGATTCTTCCAGCTCTTGCAGGCTGATCGAGCGGGCCGGGCTCATGGCCTTGATGTCGTACCAGCTTGGCATCTCGTAACCACCGTTGATGGTCACCGGGCGGGTCGGCGCCTGGGGCAAAACGAAACGGGTGGTCAACAAGTTTTCCTGCAGGGCTTCGGCCACGGGCAGGAAGTCGTAGCGATCGGCACCCAGGCCATGCAACCAGATTACGCAGGCGTCTGCGGGCTTGGCGGGCTGAAGAATCAAGGGTTCGGTCATGTCTGCTCCATATATGTGCGTGCGCTCCGAATGGGTGCGTCGGAACGGTGCGTAACGAGTGGATCTGTTAAGTAGATGTCGCAAGGTTGAATCTTTTGCGCTTGACCATGGGCTGAAACGACTCAGCCGTGACTCTGGTACGGCGCTTGCTATGCATTCAGCGATGTCAGGTCTCTCTTACGGCGGTAACACTATCAGTGACTGCCGCTTGTGGGATAGCAACTGGACTTATAGCGACAGCCCCGAACCGTTTGACCCCAAAAAAAGCCAACACGGGTCAAGGTCGCCTCAAAAGGGTGCGGTGGGGTTCGAGCTCCGACACAACAAGAGCAAAACTGGAGGTTTGAATGAAGGTATTGAAATCCACCCTGGCCATCGTTTGCGCGGCGGCTGTACTGGGTGTCAGCGGTTTCGCCCAAGCCGGCGCCACCCTGGACGCTGTACAGAAGAAAGGCTTTGTGCAATGCGGCGTGAGTGACGGTCTGCCGGGTTTCTCGGTACCGGATGCCAGCGGCAAGATCCTGGGGATCGACGCTGACGTTTGCCGCGCTGTAGCTGCTGCTGTGTTCGGTGATGCAACCAAGGTCAAATTCAGCCAGTTGAACGCCAAGGAGCGTTTCACCGCGCTGCAATCGGGCGAAGTCGACATCCTGTCCCGTAACACCACCATGACCAGCTCCCGCGACGCCGGCATGGGCCTGAAATTCCCGGGCTTCATCACTTACTACGACGGCATCGGCTTCCTGGTAAACAACAAGCTGGGCGTTAAAAGTGCCAAGGAACTGGACGGTGCAACCATCTGCATCCAGGCCGGTACCACCACCGAGCTGAACGTTTCCGACTACTTCCGCGGCAACGGCCTGAAATACACCCCGATCACCTTCGACACCTCCGATGAAAGCGCCAAGTCGCTGGAATCCGGTCGTTGCGACGTGCTGACTTCCGACAAGTCCCAACTGTTCGCCCAGCGCAGCAAGTTGGCCGCGCCGAAAGACTACGTGGTTCTGCCGGAAACCATTTCCAAGGAGCCGCTGGGCCCGGTCGTGCGTAACGGCGACGACGAGTGGCTGGCCATCGTGCGCTGGGTTGGCTACGCCATGCTCAACGCTGAAGAAGCCGGCATCACCTCCAAAAACGTGGAAGCTGAAGCCAAGTCCACCAAGAACCCTGACGTAGCCCGTCTGTTGGGTGCTGATGGCGAATACGGCAAAGACCTGAAAGTTAAGAAAGACTGGGTTGTACAGATCGTCAAGCAAGTCGGTAACTACGGTGAAGTGTTCGAGCGCAACCTGGGCAAGAGCACCCCACTGGAAATCGACCGTGGCCTGAACGCGCTGTGGAACGCCGGCGGCATTCAATACGCACCACCTGTGCGCTGATCGCTGATGGTTCAATCACCCGGTGGGCCAACCGCCGGGTGATGTTCTGTTCCATTACTACCGGGGCACTTCATGCAAAATCAAATCGGCGCACCAAAGCAGAAGCTCAGCTTCAGCGATCCCAAAGTGCGTGCGTGGCTCTTCCAGATCATCACGATTGTGGCGGTGGTCTCGCTGGGCTGGTACCTCTTCAACAATACCCAGACCAACCTTCAACACCGGGGCATTACCTCGGGTTTCGACTTTCTTGAACGCAGTGCCGGCTTCGGCATCGCGCAGCATTTGATCGACTACACCGAATCGGACAGCTATGCCCGGGTCTTTGTCATCGGTTTGCTCAACACCTTGCTGGTGACCTTTATCGGCGTGATCCTCGCGACGCTGCTCGGGTTTGTCATCGGCGTGGCGCGGCTGTCGCCGAACTGGATGATCAACAAGCTGGCGACCGTGTATGTGGAAGTGTTCCGCAACATTCCGCCGCTGTTGCAGATCCTGTTCTGGTATTTCGCGGTGTTCCTGACCATGCCGGGGCCGCGTAACAGCCATAACTTCGGCGATACCTTCTTTGTCAGCAGCCGGGGCCTGAACATGCCGGCCGCGCTGGCGGCTGATGGGTTCTGGCCGTTTGTGGTCAGCATCGTCGTCGCCATCGTGGCCATCGTGCTGATGGCACGTTGGGCCAACAAGCGCTTTGAAGCCACCGGCGTACCGTTCCATAAGTTCTGGGCGGGCCTGGCGCTGTTCATCGTGATCCCGACGCTGTGTGCCCTGGTTTTCGGCGCGCCGCTGCACTGGGAAATGCCCAAGCTGCAAGGCTTCAACTTTGTCGGCGGCTGGGTATTGATCCCTGAACTGCTGGCGTTGACGCTGGCGCTTACCGTGTACACGGCAGCGTTTATCGCCGAGATCGTGCGTTCGGGCATCAAGTCCGTCAGCCACGGCCAGACCGAAGCTGCACGCTCCCTGGGCCTGCGCCCTGGGCCGACGCTGCGCAAGGTCATCATCCCGCAGGCCCTGCGAGTGATCATTCCGCCGCTGACCAGCCAATACCTGAACCTGGCGAAGAACTCGTCGTTGGCCGCCGGTATCGGTTACCCGGAAATGGTTTCGCTGTTTGCCGGCACGGTGCTCAACCAGACCGGCCAGGCCATCGAAGTCATTGCCATCACCATGAGCGTGTACCTGGCGATCAGCATCAGCATTTCCCTGCTGATGAACTGGTACAACAAGCGCATTGCGCTGATCGAGCGGTGAGGAAACGCACATGAGTTCGCATACTTTCAAACCTGATATGCCGCCGCCGAGCAAAGTCTTCGGCCCGGTGGCATGGATGCGCGCCAACCTGTTTTCCAGTTGGCTCAATACCCTGTTGACGTTGCTGGCGTTCTACCTGGTTTATCTGGTGGTGCCGCCGATCCTGCACTGGGCCATCCTCGACGCCAACTGGGTCGGGACCACCCGCGCCGATTGCACCAAAGAGGGCGCCTGCTGGGTGTTTATCCAACAGCGCTTCGGGCAGTTCATGTACGGCTACTACCCCGCCGACTTGCGCTGGCGCGTGGACCTGACCGTATGGCTGGCCATCGTTGGCGTGGCGCCGTTGTTCATCTCGCGCTTCAAGCGCAAGGCGATCTACGGCCTGAGCTTCCTGGTGCTGTACCCGATCATCGCCTTCTGCCTGCTGCATGGCGGGGTGTTCGGCCTGGCCAACGTGGCCACCAGCCAATGGGGCGGCCTGATGCTGACCCTGGTGATCGCCACCGTCGGCATCGCCGGCGCCTTGCCGCTGGGCATCCTGCTGGCGCTGGGGCGGCGTTCGAACATGCCGGCGATTCGTGTGGTCTGCGTGACCTTCATCGAATTCTGGCGCGGCGTGCCGTTGATCACCGTGCTGTTCATGTCTTCGGTGATGCTGCCGTTGTTCCTGCCGGAAGGCATGGGCATCGACAAGTTGCTGCGGGCGTTGATCGGCGTGATCCTGTTCCAGTCGGCCTATGTGGCGGAAGTGGTGCGCGGTGGCTTGCAGGCAATTCCCAAGGGCCAGTACGAAGCGGCCGCAGCGATGGGCCTGGGTTACTGGCGCAGCATGGGCCTGGTGATTCTGCCGCAAGCCCTGAAGCTGGTGATCCCGGGCATCGTCAATACGTTTATTGCGCTGTTCAAGGACACCAGCCTGGTGATCATCATCGGCCTGTTCGACCTGCTCAACAGCGTCAAGCAAGCTGCCGCCGACCCCAAATGGCTGGGCATGGCCACTGAAGGCTATGTATTCGCGGCCCTGGTGTTCTGGATTTTCTGTTTTGGTATGTCGCGCTATTCCATTCATTTGGAACACAAGCTCGACACAGGCCACAAGCGTTAGGAGTTGATGTTATGAGCGAAGCGATCAAACAGCCTGTGAGCCCTGAAGGCATTATCCAGATGCAGGGCGTCAACAAGTGGTACGGCCAGTTCCACGTGTTGAAAGACATCAACCTCAACGTCAAGCAGGGCGAGCGTATCGTGCTGTGCGGCCCGTCGGGTTCAGGCAAGTCCACCACCATCCGCTGCCTCAACCGTCTGGAAGAGCACCAGCAAGGCCGCATCGTGGTCGATGGCGTGGAACTGACCAACGACCTCAAGCAGATCGAAGCGATCCGCCGTGAAGTCGGCATGGTGTTCCAGCACTTCAACCTGTTCCCGCACCTGACCATCCTGCAGAACTGCACGTTGGCGCCGATGTGGGTACGCAAGATGCCCAAGCGCAAGGCCGAAGAAATCGCCATGCACTACCTGGAGCGCGTGCGTATTCCGGAACAGGCCCACAAGTTTCCGGGGCAACTGTCCGGCGGCCAGCAACAGCGTGTGGCGATTGCCCGCGCGCTGTGCATGAAGCCGAAAATCATGCTGTTCGACGAACCGACCTCGGCGCTGGACCCGGAAATGGTCAAGGAAGTACTCGACACCATGATCGGCCTGGCCGAAGACGGCATGACCATGTTGTGCGTGACCCACGAAATGGGCTTTGCGCGCACCGTGGCCAACCGTGTGATCTTCATGGACAAGGGCGAGATCGTTGAGCAGGCGGCGCCGAATGACTTCTTCGACAACCCGCAAAATGATCGGACCAAGTTGTTCTTGAGCCAGATTCTGCACTGATCGATGTTTGAAACAATAAACCCGGCCTGGTGCCGGGTTTATTTTTGCCTGTCTAGGAGGCTTTCAGGGCTTTTTGCGTTTCGTTGTTGGTGGTGTAGCTGAAGGCGTTCCGCAGGTCTGCACCTTCGGCCAGTTCTTTGACGTCGGTGAGCAAGTGGGGGTAACGATCCAGCAGACGCAGCAACACCATCACCGGTTTGGGCGGTGTTATTTCGCCGCGTTCGTAGCGTGAGAATGCGTTGTGCCCGCCACCGGAGAGCAATTGCACGGTTTCTTTTTGCGTGAGGTGCAGCATGCGGCGGATACGCTTGAGTTCGGCGCCCATCATCCCTCGGGCGGCGTGGAGCAGATCATCACTTGCCTTGGCATGGCGGTCGCAGCTGTCGGGGTCATACATGCCGTCTTCACAGACCTGGCATTCCCAGCCCGATAGATCATCAATGCGCCGCTCCATGCCTTTTATGCACATGGTTTCGCTGCGGCCTTCAAAGCGTGTCATGGCGTCGGGGGCGCCACAGATACAGCACTGTTGCGTTTTCATGGGTTCATCCCTTTGAAGGAGATCACCGGTGGGTTACTACCTGAGCAGTAAGTGACCTTGATGTAAATCTCCAGACCGTGTGAATGGGTGTGGTAGACGTCATGCCAGACCCGGTGATCGGCATAGGTGGTCATCGACTTGTACAACATCCTGTTTTGCAATTCGAAAACGACCGCTTGCATCTCAGCGAGATCAAGGTCGAGAGCCTCTGCGGTTTTCTTTGCCGCACGTGTGAAAGCCTTGGCACCAAGCCGTCTCACATCCGCCTTTATCACCGCCAAATCGTAATGAGGTGTGTACTTTTCCATAAGACACCTGAGTCCAATAATTACCCTCTAAGGGTAATTTTACCAATCGAAAATACTGCTCCTTTCCCTGCCTAAGAACCCTAGTGCCTTGCCCTTGTAGGCAACTCCGAATAGGCTGTGGGAAAATTCATCCTATGATTGGACGAAAGTGAAAAATCCATGACAGACATCGCCCCCCTGATCAAACGCTCGCTGGTCGACCAGGCCCTGGAGCAGTTGCGCTGGCGTATTACCGAAGGCAAATGGGCGGTTGGCGAACGCCTGCCCACCGAGCCCGAGTTGTGCGCCGAGCTGGGCATCAGCCGCAATACCGTGCGCGAGGCCATGCGGGTGTTGGCATTCTCGGGGTTGATCGAAATCCGCCAGGGTGACGGCAGTTACCTGCGCTCAATGACCGACCCGCTGGGCGCGATGCGGGCGTTGTCGCATTGCTCACTGGAGCAGGCGCAGGAAACCCGGCAGATTCTGGAAGTGGAGGCCATCGGCCTGGCCGCGCTGCGTCGTACCGAGGAAGACCTCAACGGGCTGCGCCAAGCCCTCAAGGCCAGCGCCGAGCTCTACCACGGTGACCTGGAGGCCTATATCAGCGCCGACCTGGTGTTCCACAAACGGCTGGTGGATGCCGCACGCAATCCGGCGTTGAGCGAGCTGTACCACTATTTCTCCGCCATCGTCGCCGCCCAGTTGCGCCAGACCCTGAGCATCTCACCGCGTCGCCAGGCCGTATTCGACCTGCATGTCGCCCTGCTCGAAGCCGTGGAACACCAGGACCCGGAACGCGCCAAATCCCTCTGCCGGCAGTTGATCAATGAACCTTGAAGCCAAGCGCACACCCGAACTCGAAGAACTGCTGATCGACGCCGAAGCCGACGACGACGTGGTGCAACATAGCCACCCGGCGGTGAAGCGCCCGTGGCTGTTGCTGCTGGGCCTGATCCTGGTGGCGTTGAACCTGCGCCCGGCGCTGTCGAGCATGGCGCCGTTGCTGGCAGACGTCTCCAGCAGCCTCGGGTTGTCGGCGGCCAAGGCCGGCCTGCTGACCACCTTACCGGTGCTGTGCCTGGGCCTGTTTGCGCCCATGGCGCCCATCCTGGCCCGGCGTTTTGGCGCCGAGCGGGTGGTGTTGGGGATTTTGCTGACGCTGGCCGCCGGCATCATTCTGCGCAGCTCTTTTGGTGAAGTGGGATTGTTCGCCGGCAGCCTGATCGCCGGTGCGAGTATCGGCATCATCGGCGTGTTGCTGCCGGGTATCGTCAAGCGTGATTTCGCCAAACAGGCCGGCACCATGACCGGCGTGTACACCATGGCCCTGTGCCTGGGCGCGGCGTTGGCGGCGGGGGCCTCGGTGCCGTTGAGTCATTACTTTGCTGACAGTTGGCCCGTCGGCCTGGGCTTCTGGGTGCTGCCGGCACTGGTCGCGGCGTTGTTCTGGCTGCCGCAGGTCGGCCAGAAACACGGGGCCCACCAGGTCGCTTACCGGGTTAAGGGCCTGCTGCGTGACCCGCTGGCCTGGCAAGTGACCTTGTACATGGGCCTGCAATCGTCCTTGGCGTACATCGTGTTTGGCTGGCTGCCGTCGATCCTGATCGGCCGTGGCCTGAGCGCCACCGAAGCCGGGTTGGCGCTGTCTGGCTCGATCATCGTGCAGTTGGCCAGTTCCCTGGCCGCGCCCTGGCTGGCCACTCGGGGCAAGGACCAGCGCCTGGCGATTGTGGTGGTGATGCTGCTGACCCTCGGCGGCCTGTTCGGTTGCCTTTACGCACCGTTGGACGGGCTGTGGGGGTGGGCGATCCTGCTCGGCCTGGGCCAGGGCGGTACGTTCAGCCTGGCACTGACCTTGATCGTGCTGCGCTCGCGCGATTCCCATGTGGCGGCCAACCTGTCGAGCATGGCCCAAGGCATCGGCTACACCCTGGCGTCCATGGGCCCGTTCGCGGTGGGCCTGGTGCATGACTGGACCGGCGGCTGGGGCGCGGTGGGCTGGATCTTCGCGGTGATCGGCCTGGGCGCGATCATCGCGGGGTTGGGCGCAGGGCGCGCGCTGTATGTGGACGTCAGCAGTGAAAAGGTCTAGCGCTACAAGTACCTCATTGTCAGGGTCATGGAGCCATCGATAGGCACCTCTTGGGTCAATGGCAACGTATTGGCCGGGGCGATGTTGGGGGTGATGCTCAGGTCTGCGATCACCTGTTGGATCGGTGTCGGGGTCAGTATTTTTGGGGTGGCGGCGAACGACGTGAGGAACATATGCGACAGCAAATCCGTCGGGGCCCAGGTCGCTGAGGTGTCTGAACCGATGGGATACACGCGTGTGCCATTGTCCAGAATCGACTCAAGTCTCAGGCTCATATAACCGAGCTGTGTGCCACCGTCGATAAGCCCCAGACCGAAGCGAACTGAATTCCCGGTGTAGGCGGAACCTGCACGGTTATCACTGGGCGCAAGGGCCAGCAAGGTCGGGGCAGCACAGGTGATCGTCAGTTGCAGGCGATGTGTCGGCAACCGGGTTGGCTGGTCGACGTTCAGGTCCTTGGCGGCAATCTTGCCCAGGTCGTACACGCCGCCATTGGACAGGTTGGGCTCGCAGGCACTGGGAGTAATCACGCCGGTGATGTTCAGGTCGACGCTGGACGCCGCGATAGCCTGGCTCGCGCCGACCAGTATCAGGGCGGCGAACAGGGGGGTTGTAAACTTACTCATGGCTGGCTCATTTGTTGAAGGGTTATAGGTAAAGCACTTCAAGCGTGGCCGAGCCGTCGATGGGGGTGTCCACCGTCAGGTCCAGGTTCTGCTTGGCGTTGATCACGGTTTGCAGCGTGAGGGTGCTGGTCAAGTTCTGGATGGCCGAAGGCCCGGCAGTGCTGCCCGCTACGTCGGTGAAGCCCAGAAAACTCCTGGAACCGATGTCGATGGCGTTGGTGTTGGAGATGCGCCAGGCGACGCCGCCGGTGGTTGACTCGGTGCCATAGGTCACCGGCAAGGCATCGGCCACGGTCTGTTTGGGGTCAAAGCTCAGCGAATACACACCGAGCTTGTTGCCTGCGCGGTCCAGCCCTAGCCCGTAATAGATCTCGCTGTTGACGTGCGCGGTGCCGTCGCGGTTATCGGCCATGCGCAGCGCGTAACGGCTCGGGGCCTCGCAGTTGATGGTTATGCTGAGGTTGCGCACCGGCAGGCGTGTGCCGCGATCGGCGTTCAAGTCCTGTTGGGAAATCTTGCCGTAGTCGACCAACCCGCTGCTCGACAGCGCAGGCGTGCAGGCTGTGGGGGTGAGCAGTCCGGTGATAGCGAGGTCGGTGCTGGACGCCGCCATGGCGCCGGCGCTGAGGCCCAATAGGGCAAGCGTTGCGAGGGAAAGCTGGCGCAGGTTCATGACCATACTCCTTGTTCAGAGGTAGATAATTTCAATCGTGCCCGACCCATCGAGCACGACGTCTGTGCGCAGATCCAGGCTGTTCATGGGCGACAGAATGGCGCGCACGCTGATCTGCCCGCTGAGGTTCTGGATTGCGATGGGGCCGGCATGGCTGCCGGGTGTTTCGGTGAAGCCCAACAAGCTGTTACTGCCGATGGGAATCGGGTAGCCGCTGGAACTGCTCCAGGCCACGCCGCCGGTGGTGGAGTCGGTGCGATACACATGGGGCAGGGCATCGGCGCGCAGGTCGAAGGGGTCGAAATAAAGGTAATAGCGACCGATTTTATTGCGGCCGTCGTCCACCCCCAGGCCGTAGGCGGTTTCGTCGGTGCCGCCGGTGGCCGAGCCTTTGCGGTTGTCTTGCATGCGCAAGGCAAAACGGGTGGGGCCGTCGCAGCCGATGCTCAGCATCAGGTTGCGCGAGGCCAGCCCGGTTTCCTTGTCGGCGCTCAGGCTCTTGGCCCACATCCGACCAAAATCGACGATGCCGCCGTTGGACAGGCTGGCCTCGCAGGCCGCCGGAGCGAAGCCGGCTTGCAGTGACAACTCCCGGGCGCGGCCCGTGTTCACGGCGTCGATCAACCCGGTGGCTTCCCAGGTCACGGCGTCGCGCACTTGCGTGGCGTCGGCCTGGGCCCAGGCGCTCACCTGCAACTGTGCGGAAAAGCTGCTGCCAGTGGTGGGCAGGCCATCGCGCAACGGCACGATGGCATGCTCGGGCCGCCAGTCGAGTGCCTGGCCGCGGGCAGTGGGCGCCTGGCCTTGCCCGGTGACCAGGCCCAATTCCACGGCCTGGCCGTCGAGCACCGCATCGCTGATCTGCACCCGGTAGCTGCCGCGCTCGTTAAAGCGGTAACGTTCGGCGGTGGCCGCCAAGGCCCGGTAAAACACGTGCAGGTCGGTGGGCGTCGGGCAGTTGAGGTTGAGGCTCAGGCGGCGCTCGCCCAGCAGGATTTCAGCGCTGGGGTTGCGCTGCACTGCGCGGTTCATCACGCCGAAATCCAGGCGCGCCTGGCTCAGGTTGAGCTGGCAGTCATCGGCGTGCGCCTGGCCCTGGACGACGGCGGCCAGGGCCACGCCCAGCAGTAAAAATCGCTTCATCAGAGTGTTCCTCATGGCGTCACACAGCGCGCCGGGGCGGTTTCGAAATACACTTGCGGGTCGGCGTCCTGCGCAAGGTCGACCTGCAGTTCACAACGGCGCATGCCCTCGGCCTTGACCCACAAGCGGCGCGGGTCCATCACGTTCGGCAGGAACACCTGGCTGCCTTCCTGCACCAGGGTCACGAACTCGCCGTCGGCGGTGCTAACAGTGGCGCCGCGGGGCAGCGGCGCGCCATGGTCGGTGGTGACGGTGAGCAAGGCGCGACGGGTCAGGGCCACGCCGAATTCCACGCGGTCCACCGCGCCGCGCCCGGCGGTGATCACGGCGAGGCCGTTGCTGATATCGGCATTGCGTGGCAGCGACTGGGTTTGCACTTCCACGGCACTGCGCCCGTAGGCAGACACCTGCGGCACCACCGCCTGGCCGAGGGCGTCGGTCCACACCGGGCCGCTTGGCGTGGTGAGCTTGACCCCGGCCATATCGCCCACCGACACCAGCGCGAAGGTGTCGCGCACCGGGTACGGCGAGAACGTCACCCCACCGCTGTGGGCCACCACCGCGCCGCGCGCGCCGCCCTGGTAGCTGGAGCGTTCGGCGTCGGAGCGGCTGTAGTTGAGGTCCAGTTGCGCGTAACGCGGCAAGTAGGACACGCCCAGGGTGGACTCCACTTGCTGGTCGCGGCTGTCATGCTCGGCGCTGACCCGGTAACTGAGTTGATCGTTGATCTGCTCGTTCACCCCCAGGCCGATACGGTGCTCGCCACCGGAATTACGCACCCAGGCGCGGCCACGGCGGTTTTCGCCGAGGGGCACGCTGAGGTTCAGGTACACCGCGTTCTCGTCATTCTGGCGGCCGCTGACCTGCCACTCGGCGCTGGCCGAGAGCGAGACGCCACGCACGCTGGTGCCCCATGACGCGAGGGCGCGGCTGCTGTTTTCGCCGTTGAAAGTAGTGGTGCGCGACACCCCGGCGTTGACCGCGCCCAGCCATGGATGGGCCCAGCCCAGTGACAGGCTCTGCTGGTCGCGATAGCGGGTACGCCGGCCTTCGTCGTCGCGCGAATCGTAGTAGGTGGTGTCCTCCAGTTCCCGGTAGCCCATGGTGCGGTGGGACGCGCCGGCGGTGATCGACCACTGCTGGCCCAGGCGTTGCGACAGCGTGAGGTCGGTTTGCACCCCGCGCTCGTGTTGGCGTTGGGCATCGGCAATTTGGGTCGACAGCTGCACCTGCCCGTCGGGCCATGGCAACAGGCCCAGGCTGGCGCCGGTCGCGCGGTAATCCTCAGCGACCAGCCCGCCGGCGCCCACGCTCAGTCGCGGGTTCAGCGCACCACTCCAACCGGCACTTACAACCCACGGATCGTCGCCCTGGGTATTGCCGATATTGCGCACCCGCCCGGCCCCCACCGAGTAACCCGCGGCCGGCAGGCCAATGCCGAGCATGGCCGCCGGCACGGTGAAACGCCGTTCTTCGCCGCTGCTTTCCTTGACGGTGACTTCAACGTCGGCACGCGTGTTCAGGCGCCGTACATCGGTCAGCGAGAACGGCCCGGCCGGCACCACCGTGGAGTGAATCAGCGCGCCGTTCTGGCGCACTTCAACCTGGGCCGGGCTGTTGGCGATGCCGTTGATGGTCGAGCCTTGTTCCTGGTCCTGCAGCGCCTGTTCGGTGAACACCTGCATACCGGTGATCTGTGCCGAGGACAGCACCGGGTTGTAGAGGCTGATCTGCCCGGCCTGCAACACCGCTTGCTGCTCGGCGAACGTACGCTGGGCATAGGCTTCCAGGTGTGTGGTGCGCGAGCGGGAATCCTGCCAGGTCTGCACCTGGCGGCTGCGCACGATCCAGTCGCCGGCGTTGAAGCCCACCTCGGTATTGGCCGAGCCGAAGCGGCTGGCGTCGTCGCCATAGCGGTTGTACAAACCGGTGAGGTCGTAGTTGAGCAGGCCGGCGAAGCCACCGGTTTCATAACCGGACAGCTCGCGTTGACGTGGGCGCAGGGCTTCGGTGGGCACGATCAGGCTCACGCTCAGGCTGGCGGGGTCTTGCTCCACCACGGTTTGCGGGTACTCGCCGAGGAAGTCATGGCAGCCGCTGTCGCCCAGTGGCGCGGGTACCACCAGGTCGGCGGCGTCCAGTAGCGGCCGGTCAAAGCACAGCGCGCCCTGGCCGTCGAAGCGTGCATCGAGGCGGCCACGGCGCTGGCCGTTCACCGTCAGGCTCACGGCGTGGTGCCCGCTGGTATAGCGCGGTGCGTCCAGCAGCAGGTAGGCCAGCTCCGGGTCGATGCCGCGCTGGTGCAGGGTTTTCGAGTCAAAGGTGTCGGCCAATGCCTCGGCCGACAGCAGGGCCATGGTCAGTGGCAGCGCGGCCCTGAACAGGGCGGGGCGCAAAGGACAGTCGGGCACGGCTTCGCCGGCCGGGTCAGTGGTTACTGTGTTCACGTAAGGCACTCAAGTTATGGAAGACCGCAACGGTTGGCGGGCTTCCCGGTGACAGTCACAGGGCTGTCACTTCGTTATTCAGCGTTAGCTGCGGTTATCGGTGCTTCATAGGCGGCGACGGCAAAGCCGTACACGGTGGCCGGTTGCAGGCGTACGGCCGTGGCGGCGTGGGGCGCGCTGAGCCGCAAGGTTTCACCGGGTAGTACGTAGGTTCGTGGTAGCACCAGGCCTTGTTTGCCGGGCAGCAGTTGCAGCTCTTGCGCCAGACGCACCACGTAAGGCGTGGGGTTGGCGATGTTCAGGTGGCCGTCTTTGAGCGCCCAGGTGAGCCCGGTCCAGGGCGTGCGGTTTGGCGCCAGGCCCTTGGGGTGAATGATCACTGGCAGGTTTTGCCGCACGGTCACGCCGACGCGCGCATGCCCGGCCTGCTGGGCGTCGCGGTCCTTGGGCATGCCTTCGAAGATCACGCGTTTCAGGCGCTGGGTTTGCAGCGGCGTGCGGTTCTGCAGAATGAAGCGCACCAGCTGGCTTTTGTCCGCTTCCACCCGGGACAGGGGCGGAGTGACAAACAGCAGTGACTCGGTGTCTTCCGGGATGTTTTCGAGGGTGACGTGCAGCAGCGCCAGCTTGCCGTCAGTGTTGGTGACCGACACCGAGGCTTCGCCATCGGCCTCGTTGACGATCACCACCGAGGTGTCGGGCACCATGCCGTCGGCGAACACGTGGCTGCTCAGTAGCCAGCCCAGGGCCAGCAAGGTTGGAAAGGTCTTCATGATGCACTTCCTGAAATGATCACGGGCTTAGAGGTAACGCAGGTCCAGCACCAATGAACCGTCGAGGGGAACGTCTTGCCTGAGGGTCAGGCGGTTCGCCGGGTTGATGGTGGTTTGCGCACGGATACGGGTGTTCAACATGACGATGGGCTCGGGAAACGGCCGGCCGGGGCGGGCGAAGCCCATCAGGGTCCTGGGGTGGATGGCCGGTTGAGGAGACCAGCCGCCGCTTTGGGGTTTGGACGCAAGGGACTGCATGATTTGGCCGTCCCCTTGCGCGGTTTCGAACGCCAGGCCCACGGAGCCCAAATGTTCGGTGGGCACGTTGGGGTTTGTGCCCAGGCCGTAGGTGGTCTCCGGTGCGGTGGACGAATCCTCGCGGCTGTCCAGGCCGATCAGGGCAAACAGCATGGGGCCGCTGCAGATGATCTCCACCTCCAGCCACTGGCTGGGCAAGGGGGTGGGCGCTTCCTGGTTCAATGTATGAACGGGGATGGTGCCGTGGTCGATCACCCCGCTGCCGGACAGCGCGATGGTGCAGGAGCTGGGGGTGACCAGGCCAGAAAGGGTCATTTCAGTCGCGCTGCGGGCAAACACGCTAGAGCCGGTGTTGAGCAATAACAGCGCCGCGCACAGGCGTAGGGTTCTGTTCATCATTCGGTCTTCAATGTGTTCGGTACAAATAAGGCGCCTCGCCGCGCACGGCGAGGCGACGGGTTTACAGGTACTTCACTTCGAACGTGGCCGAGCCGTCGATGGGGTGTTCATCGCTCAGGTCGAGGCTGTCGGCGCGGGCGATACGCCCGTAGACCAGCATGTCGGTGGTCATTTGCTGGATGGGTACCGGCGACCAGATACCGGCAGATTGATTGCCGAATGCCCCCAGCGAGCTGGGCGTCAGTACCGCATCGCCCGACTCGAACCAGGTCGTGCCGTTGTCCATCGACTCCAACACGGTGACAGCTACGGAGTCGGCGACTGCGTTCATCAGGACCACGTCATAGCTGCCGAGTTTTTGCGTGCCGTTGATCAGCCCCAGACCGTAGGAGCCTGAAGTGTTAGACCCCGCGCGGTTATCACTGCCTTTGAGCGCGAACAGCGTGCTCCCCTCGCAACTGATGCTTAATTGCAGCGTCGCGGTCGGCAGAGGCGTAACAGTGGTGAGGTTCAAATCCTTGGCAGAAATCTTGCCGTAGTCGACCATCCCGGCGCCGGACAGGCTAGGGGTGCAGGCATTCGGGGTGATGATGCCTTTGACGGTCAGGTCGACGGTTGACGCCGCCAGGGCAGAGGCGCTGGTGCTGATCAGTAGCGCGGTGGCCAGGGCATTGAGCGTGAGTTTCATGGGGCACACGTTTCCTTTCGAGTGGGGCTGATGAAAAAGGGGTTACAGGTACTTGAGTTGTACGGTGGCGTTGCCGTCCAGTGGCACTTCGTCCAGCACGGTCAGGCGGTCGGTGCCATCAATCATGGTGAACAGGCGCAACTCGGCGGTGAAGCGCGTCACGGCAATCGGCGTGAGGCCGGTACCGACGGCGATGGCGGTTTGCAGGTGCGGGCCGAGGGAAACCGACGGCCTCCAAGTGGCGCCGCCATCGCTCGATACGATGATCTTCGCGGCGACGCCGTCGGCGACCGGGTTGAACAGCCCGAAACCTGCGCTGCCGAGTTTTTCGTTATTGGCTGTCATGCCCAGGCCATGCCAGTTCTGGTTGATCGCCGAAGTACCCGCGCGGTTATCGAAGGTGCTCATCGCGAGGAACGTCGGCGCGTCACAGAGGATTTCCAATTGCATGGTTTGCGGCGTCAGAGAGGTCGGCAGGTCTGCACTGAGCTCCTTGGCCGTCATCTTTCCGTAATCCACTACACCACCGCCGGAGAGCTTGGGATCACAGGCATTGGGCGTGATGATGCCGATGACGGCGAAGTCGGTGTTGCTGGCGGCCAGCGCGGTGGGGGCCAGCAGTACAGCGGCGAGAAAAACAGCGGGTGAAAAATTCATAGGCAAGCGGCACCTTTGGTTGCAGAGTCGATGGCGTATGAGAGGGTTACAGGTACAGCACTTCAAGGGTGGCCGAGCCGTCGATATTGACTTCGTTGCTCAGGTCGAGGCCGTCGGTGCGGTTGATGTAGCCGTTGTAATTGACCTCGGTGACCAGCTCTTGGGTGGGGCGAGGTGTGCTGACGTCTGCCAGGGTGGCCACGGAGAGCATGAGGCCGTGCTCGAAGGAGTCGTATTTCTCCCAGGTGGTGCCGTTGTCGAATGAGGCGACGGACTGCACGACTTCGCCGTCGGCCAACGGAGGGTTGGCAGATGAGCCCATGCTCAAACTGTAGAAACCCAATTTCTGCGTGCCATTGATCAACCCCAGGCCGAAGCGGCTGCCTGACCCCGAGCCCAGACGGTTATCCGTTGCCTTGATGGCGAACAGCACGGGCGCATCGCAGGTCACGGTCATTTGCAGGCTGACGGCCGGCAATGGCGTAACCCTGTCGGTGTTGAGGTCCTTGGCCGACATCTTGCCGTGGTCGATGACCCCGCCGCTGGACAGGCCAGGGGTGCAGGCATTCGGGGTGATGATGCCCTTGACGGTCAGGTCCACGGTGCTGGCGGCGAACGCCGGCGCGGTGCCCGTGATCAGCAGGGCGCTGGCAACGGCGATAAGGTGCTTGTTCATGATGTGTAGTCTCGGTGTTGGGTCAACTGACGGGTGCGCGTCGCCGCAGCGCGTTAACAGGTGCGGTTGGGCATAGGGTCAGTTCGGATAGTTGGCCGCCAGCTGAATTGGCGGGTTGCCCTTTTGGGCTGGGGCGCAATTTAGCGCCGGGGCAGGGGAGGGGAAATACAACAAATACGACATTCCGCTGGTGTCGGAATTGGTTTTTTACAGTGTAGGAAAACCTGCGTTTTCGTAGTTGTTGTATCGTAACAACACCACTTATGTGGATATCTAATGTCGATATTGCGTTGTTTTTGAGTGTGTCGAAATGGCCACCAAAAAGAACTTCATCGCCTGAATAGATATCGAGGTGGCCATGAGGCCAAGGGGTCCTGCTCAACCATCACCCTGGGGCAGCCCTCCTGCGCACTGGTGCAACCTGAGCGTACTGGTCGCTGACGACCACGCCACCTACGGCGCATTGATGGGCTGGTTCCTGCAAAAGTTCGGGCTTGGCCACGAAGTGGTCGCTGACGGGCATAAAGCCTTATTGGCCAGTGGGCTCCGACGTTTCGACCTGGTGATCAGCGATTGTCGGATGCCGGTGCTGGATGGCTACGACATGGCTCGGCAGATGCGCCTTCGCGAGCGCGTCGAAGGCCGCCAGCGAGTCCCGATCATTGCCTTGACCGCCCACCTGACGCCCGACGATCTGCAGCGCGGCCTTGAGGCCGGCATGGACGCCTGGCTGCTCAAACCGTTGTCGGCCCAGCGCCTGCGTGAAGTCCTGGAGCACTGGCTACCGGGGCCGTCAGGCTACGCCGCCAGCCCGTTTGTGGCCGTGGTGCCGGCACGCTGGCCAACCCGTGCCGAACTGATCGAAACCTTTGGCGATGAGCAGGTGGTAAACCGCCTGCTGCGCAGCCTCTTGCATGAGGCCAATGTGGACTATGCCGGCCTGCTGCATGCCTGTAACACCCTGGATCAACAAGCCACCGTTGAGTGTTTGCATCGCTTGCTGGGCAGCCTGGCGTTTCTTGCCGGCACCGAGCCGGACCCGAGCGCGGCGCTTTTGATCGAGGACGTGCGTCAGCACGGCATTGTGCGCAACGAGCGGGCACTGCAGAAATTCGAGCAAGGGCTGACGGTGTATCTGCGGTATTTGACAGATTTATGAAGGATTTGGCCGGTTTTGTAGGTCATGTCCACGCTGTGCGTAGCTTTAATATGTAGGTCATGTCCTTTTATTTTGTAGGCGAAAACTCAAGCGCTAACGGGTGCGGGGCCAAGTGAAAAACGCTCTTGTTTGGGCGGTTGTTGGCGACGGTGGACAGCGCTATTTTTCTTGATCAATTTGCCATCATTCGTGGTTTTTTATGTTTCGCGTAATTATTGCTGACGATCACCCCATTGTGCGCATTGGCCAGCGGGTGGTGATCGAGGCGGGCGGTACGTGCAAGGTGGTGGGTGAGGCCGAGGGGCCCGATGAGTTGCTCGTGCTGTTGGGTAACACGCCGTGCGATCTACTGGTGACCGACTTCACCATGCCGGGCGGGCAGCAGGCCGACGGTTATGTGCTGTTGGGGTTGCTGCGACGCCAATACCCGGATTTACCGGTGATTCTGGTGACGATGTTCGCCAATATCGTCACCTTACGCGCCTCCTTTGCCCAAGGCGCGCGGGCGATCATCGCCAAGAGCGCCTCATCCAAGGAGTTGCCGTTGGCGATCAGGGCTGTCACCCAAGGCAAGACGTTCGTCAGCGAGGGGCTGCGTGCGCAGATGGTCGAGGCCGGGACCCGTGATCAATCCCAACAACCCCAGTTGTCCAGCCGCGAGCGTGAGGTGGTGCGCCTGCTCGCCAGCGGTATGACCGTCAGCGAGATCGCCGCCCAGGTCAATCGCAGTGTTTCCACCATCAGCAAGCAGAAAAGCACCGCGATGAACCGCCTGTGCATTTCCACGGATGTGGATCTGTTCGCCTATGCGCGAAGTTGTGGGATGGTGCCATAGCCGCAGGCTTGCATGGATATTCCTGTCATTAATGCCGATAGTCTTCTCGGCACTTGAGGATTATCGTATCCAGCCTCTCCACTCTTTTGCGGAAACTGCCCATGAGCGACGCCCATAACGCCTTGATCACCGAGTTCTACAGTGCTTTCCAGCGCCTGGATGCCGAAGCCATGGCGGCCTGCTACACCGAGGATGTGCTGTTCAGCGACCCGGCGTTCGGTGAATTGCGTGGGCGCGATGCCGGGGACATGTGGCGCATGCTGACTACCCGGGCCAAGGACTTCTCGCTGACCTTCGACCATGTGCGCAGTGATGACACCACCGGCAGCGCACATTGGGTGGCCACGTACCTGTTCAGCGCGACCGGCAACACCGTGGTCAACGATATCGGCGCGCGGTTTGTGTTTCGCGACGGCAAGATCTGCGAGCACCACGATCATTTCGACCTGTGGCGCTGGTCGCGCCAGGCCCTGGGCCTCAAGGGCCTGCTGCTGGGCTGGTCGCCGGCCTTGAAAAACGCCGTGCGTGCCCAGGCACTCAAAGGCTTGAAGGCATTCCAGGCCAGTCGTTGATAAACTTGGCGTTCTTCTGGTTTGCCGAATTGATCCGTGACGACTCCCACTGAACCCAAACCCTGGTTCGTCTACCTGGTGCGTGCCGCCAACGGCGCGCTGTATTGCGGCATCAGCAATGACCCGGTGCGCCGTTTTGCCTCGCACCAGAGCGGCAAGGGCGCGCGGTTTTTCCTGTCCAGCCCGGCCGTGGCGCTGGTGTACACCGAGCAGTGCGCGAGCAAAGGCGAGGCGCTGCGCCAGGAGCGCTTGATCAAAAAGCTGAAAAAAAGCGCCAAGGAATGTCTGGCGGCGAGTGGCTCATTGATTTGACTGATGGGTTCCCATCGACCCCATTTGCGTTATTGCAGGCTAAGCTGGCGGCTCACTTCTCCAGCGGAGCCTGGCATGTCCGAGTTGATCCTGCACCACTACCCGCAGTCCCCATTCGCTGAAAAAGCCCGCCTGTTACTGGGCTTCAAGGGCTTGTCCTGGCACTCGGTGCATATCTCGCCAGTGATGCCCAAGCCCGATCTGACGGCCCTGACCGGCGGCTATCGCAAAACCCCAGTGCTGCAAGTGGGCGCGGATATCTACTGCGACACCGCGTTGATCGCGCGGCGCCTGGAGCAGGAAAAATCCGCACCGGCGCTGTTCCCCCAAGGCCTGGAACTGGTGACCCAGGGTTTTGCCGCCTGGGCGGATTCGCTGGTGTTTTCCCATGCCGTGGCGCTGGTGTTTCAGCCCGAATCCCTGGCCGTGAAATTTGCCAAGGTGCCGCCGCAAATGCTTGAGGTGCTGGTGGCCGACCGCAGCAAATTGTTCAGCGGCGGCACGGCGGCCCGGGTGCAGTTGGACCAGGCCAAGCACCAATGGCCGGCGATCGTCAGCCGCATCGATCAGCAATTACGCCACCAGGCGGGGGATTTTCTGTTCGGCGAGCCTTCGATTGCCGACTTTGCCCTGGCCCATCCGCTGTGGTTCCTCAAAGGCTCCAGCGTGACGTCGCCATTGGTGGATGGCTACCCTGCCGTCGCCGCTTGGCTGGACCGGGTATTGAGTTTCGGCCACGGCACCTCCACCCAAATGAGCGCCGAGCAGGCCCTGGAGGTGGCGCGTAACGCGGCGCCGGCGGCGTTGCCGGAGGAAGTATTCGAGGACTTGAATGGCTTCAAGGCAGGCCAGCAGGTGACGATTTCGGCGACGGACTACGGTACTGACCCAGTAGCCGGCGAACTGCTGTTCGCTGGCCGCGAAGAACTGATCCTACGCCGTACCGACGAACGTGCTGGCACCGTGCACGTGCATTTCCCACGCATGGGTTTTCGCATTCAGGCGCAATAAATAAAAATATTTGCAAACAAATGTGAGGTAAATCCCCCGCCCATCCGTGTAGTGCTTGAAACTGCGATCTATTCGCATTAACAGCGTTTTCTACACGGGTTCTCACAGCATGAAGTCGACGGCGGGCGGTTTGGTTAAACAGTGGTTGGGAGCCTCGGTATTGGCGGTTTCAGGGCTGGCATTGCTGCCCCTGGCCGTGGCGCAGGCGCAGGAGCAGCAAAGCGCCCAGTTCACCTTTGCCCTGGCAGCCAAACCGCTGCCCCAGGCCTTGAGCGATTTCAGCCGGGTCACCGGTATCAGCGTGATCTACACCGATGAAGCGCCCTACGGCCTGAGTGCCCCGGCGGTCAGCGGGCAAATGAGCGCGACCCAGGCCCTGCAACGCCTGCTGAGCAAGTCGGGCTTCACCTTCCGCCAGATCGATGCCCGCACCCTGGCCCTGGAGCCCGTGCCCACCGACGGCGCGGTCAACCTCGGCGCCACCACCATCAGCGGCGTGGGCCAGACCCAGGACACCACCAGCTACCAGCCACCGCCCACCAGTTCGGTGATGCGTTCCCACGGCCTGCTGCTGGAAACCCCGCAAACCGTCAATGTGGTGCCCGCCCAAGTGCTGCGCGACCAGCTCCCGCGCAACCTGGATGATGCCCTCGGCAATATCAGCGGCATCACCCAGGCCAACACCCTGGCCAGTACCCAGGACGCGGTGATGCTGCGCGGTTTTGGCGACAACCGTAACGGTTCGATCATGCGCGACGGCATGCCGGTGGTGCAGGGCCGGGCGTTGAACGCCACGGCCGAGCGGGTCGAAGTGCTCAAGGGCCCGTCGTCGCTGCTCTACGGCATCCAGGACCCGGGCGGTGTGGTCAATATCGTCAGCAAAAAGCCTGAACTGGTGCAATCCACCGCCCTGACGGTACGCGGCTCCACCTTTGGCGACGGCAAGAACGGCAGCGGCGGCAGCCTCGACACCACCGGCCCGATTGGTGACTCGGGCTTGGCCTATCGCCTGATCGTCGACCATGAAGATGAAGACTACTGGCGCAACTTCGGTACCCACCGCGAGACGCTGGTGGCGCCGTCCCTGGCCTGGTATGGCGACACCACCAAGTTGCTGTTTGCCTACGAACACCGCGAATTTCTCTCGCCGTTCGACCGTGGCACCGCCATCGACCCCAAGACTAACCACCCCTTGGATATCCCGGCGACGCGACGGCTGGATGAGCCGTTCAACAATATGGAAGGTCGCTCGGACCTGTATCGCTTTGAAGCCGACCATGATTTGAACGACGACTGGAAAGTCCATTTCGGCTACAGCTGGAACCGCGAAACCTACGACGCCAGCCAGGTGCGCGTCAGCGCCGTAAACGCCAATGGCACCCTGACCCGGCGCATGGACGGCACCAAAGGCGCGATCACCACCGACCGTTTCACCACTGCGAGCCTTGAAGGCAAGGTCAACGTGTTCGGCCTGCAGAACGATCTGGTGTTTGGCGTGGATGACGAATACCGCAAGATCTACCGCGCCGACCTGATTCGCCAGAATTCACGCAGCACTTTCAACTACAACAACCCGGTCTACGGCAACGAAGTGGCAGGCACTACCGTCAGCGCCGCCGACAGTGCCCAGACCGACCTGCTGCGCAGCGACTCGCTGTTCTTCCAGGACGCGATCCACCTGACCGACCAGTGGATTTTCGTGGCGGGCGCGCGCTACCAGATGTACGACCAATACGCCGGCAAGGGCGTGCCGTTCAAGGCCAATACCGACGGCAATGGCCAGGCCTGGGTGCCGCGTGCCGGCCTGGTGTATCGCTACACCGATGAGCTGTCGTTCTACGGCAGCTACACCGAGTCGTTCAAACCCAACTCCACCATCGCCGCCCTGGCCGATGGCAGCACCTTGACCGGCGACCTCACGCCCGAGAGGTCCAAGTCCTGGGAACTGGGTGCCAAACTCGATATTCCTGGGCGCATTACTGCTAGTGCGGCGCTGTTCAATATCGACAAGCGCAATGTATTGGTGTCGTCGGAAGTGGCTGGAAGCACCATCTATAGTCTGGCCGGCCAAGTCCGCTCCCGTGGCCTGGAATTGGACGCTACTGGCCAGTTGACCGACCAATGGAGCCTGATCGGCAGCTACGCCTACACCGACGCCGAAGACGTGAAAGACCAAGACCCGACGCTGGAAGGCAACCGCTTGCAGAACGTGGCCAAGCACACCGGCTCGCTGTCGGTGGCCTACGACTTCGGCAGCATTTTCGGTGGTGACCAACTGCGCGTGGGCACCGGCGCGCGCTATGTCGGCGAACGTGCCGGCGACGCTGCCAACGATTTCACCTTGCCGGGCTACACCGTGGCGGACGCGTTCGCTACCTACGACACCAAGATCGACGGGCAGAAGGTCAAGTTCCAGGTCAATGTGAAGAACATGTTCGACCGCACCTACTACACCTCAGCGGCCAGCCGGTTGTTCGTATCCATCGGCGATGCACGTCAGGTGTCGGTATCGAGCACCCTGGAGTTCTAATATCACTGCAAGAACCCCTGGTGAACACGGCTCTTGTGGCGAGCGGGCTTGCCCGCGTTGGGCTGCGAAGCGGCCCCAAAACCTGCCAGCCAGATTTTTCAGGTGCACCGAGGTGCCTGGATTGGGAGTGCTTCGCACTCCAGCGCGGGCAAGCCCGCTCGCCACAGCAAGCCCGCTCGCCACATGTAGAGTGAGCTATTAGCGTTGCCGGTATTGATGGCATTGCGGATCACGATGCACACCTCAGCGGCCAGCCGGTTGTTTGTGTCCATCGGCGATGCACGGCAGGTGTCGGTGTCGGGCACCCTGGAGTTCTAATATCACTGCAAGAACCCCTGGCGAACACGGCTCTTGTGGCGAGCGGGCTTGCCCGCGTTGGGCTGCGAAGCGGCCCCAAAACCTGCCAGCCAGATTTTTCAGGTACACCGAGGTGCCTGGATTGGGAGTGCTTCGCACTCCAACGCGGGCAAGCCCGCTCGCCACATGTAGAGTGAGCTATTAGCGTTGCCGGTATTGATGGCATTGCAGGTCACGATGCACACCTCAGCGGCCAGCCGGTTGTTCGTATCCATCGGCAATGCACGGCAGGTGTCGGTGTCGAGCACCCTGGAGTTCTAATATCACTTAAAGAATCCCTGGCGAACACGGCTCTTGTGGCGAGCGGGCTTGCCCGCGTTGGGCTGCGAAGCGGCCCCAAAACCTGCCAGCCAGATTTTTGCAGGTACACCGAGGTGCCTGGATTGGGAGTGCTTCGCACTCCAACGCGGGCAAGCCCGCTCGCCACAGCAAGCCCGCTCGCCACAATTAGAGTGAGCGGTTAGAGTTGCCGGCATTGATGGCTTTGCGGATCACGATGCTGATGCACTTTGGACGATGGTTACACCTGCTGTGCTGGAGCTTTTTGCTGGGGGGATGCGCGAGTGTTTCGTCGACGTCCACCCCGGCCACCCTGGACCACCTCCTGGCCGACCCGGCCCTCAACGGCGCCACCGTCTCCCTGATGGTGCGCGACGCCCGCAGTGGCAGCACTCTGTACCAACATAACCCCCGCACCCGGCTGATTCCGGCCTCCAACCTCAAGCTGCTGACCACGGCGGCAGCCATGGATGTGCTAGGGCCGCAGTACCGGTTTTCTACCCAGCTGCTGAGCAATGGCACCCGTCAGGGCGAGCGTCTAACCGGCAACCTGTACCTGCGCGGCCTGGGCGACCCGACCACGCAGTTCGCCGATTATCAGGCCTTGGCCGCTCAGCTGGCGAGCCAGGGCGTGCGCCAGGTGCAGGGCGATCTGGTATTCGACGACAGCTGGTTCGACGCCGAGCGGCTGGGCGTGGACTGGGCACAGGACGACGAAAGTACCTACTACGGCGCGCAGATTTCGGCGCTGACGGTGTCACCCAATACCGATTTTGATGCCGGCACTTTACTGGTCACCGCCAAGGCCCCCACCGCAGTCGGCCAGCCGGTGACGGTGCTGGTGAGCCCGCCCACCGACTACGTGCAACTGAGCAACCGCGCGGTCAGCGGCCCCGGCAACAGCTACGCGATCACCCGCCAGCACGGCACCAACCTGCTGCTACTTACCGGCGCGCTGGCACCGGGCAAGCAAAGCCGGCAATGGGTGAGTGTTTGGGAGCCGACGCAACTGGTCGCCAATCTGTTCGAGCAGGCGCTGGCGCAGCAGGGCATCCGGGTGCTGGGGCGGCGGGTGATCGGCGCTGCAAGCCCGGCCGGTGCCACGGTCGTGGCGCAACATCAATCGGCGCCGTTGCAGGAGTTGATCACGCCGCTGCTCAAGCTCTCGAACAACAACATGTCCGAAGCCTTGCTCAAGGCCATGGGACGCAAGACGGCGAATGCCGGTACGGCGGCAGCGGGTGTGGCGGCGGTGGCGGGCTTTATGCAACGCCAGGGGCTGGACCCGACGACGCTCAGCCAGGTGGACGGTTCGGGGTTGTCGCGGCGTAACCTGGTGTCGTCGCAGAACCTCACCGACCTGCTGCTGGCGACCGCGAAACAACCCTGGTTCGATGCCTGGTACAGCGCCTTGCCGATTGCCGGCAACCCGGACCGCATGACCGGGGGCAGCCTGCGCTATCGTCTGCGTGGGACTGCTGCGGAAAATAACCTGCATGCCAAGACCGGCTCCATGGCCGGCGTGTCGTCATTGAGCGGCTACATCACCGACGCCGAGGGACGGCGCCTGGTGTTCTCGATGATCAGCAATAACTACGTCAGCGATGCTACGCCGATCCGCGCGTTGGAAAACCGCGTGGCGCTGGCCCTGAGCCAATGGCGCGACTAGCTCAGGGCTGATAGCCCATGCGCCAGCTAACGGCCCGGGTCGCCGCCAGCAAGCGCTGGGCCGCCGGGCCATCTTCGTCGGCGTGGAATAATGAGGTAGGGCCGACCACGGTCATCACCGCTGCTACTTGCCCGACCGCATTGAACACCGGCGCCGACAACGCATCCACTCCCGGCATCAGCAGGCCATGCACAAAGTGCAGGCCGCGCTGGCGGATCTGCGCGCAGGTGCTGGCGTAGGCCTGGTCGTCGGCCAGGGCGTGGGCAGTACCCGCCTGGATTTCGCGCTCGCGCAGTTCCACGGTTTCCCGTGACGGCAGGAACGCGCTGAACACCAGCCCGGTGGACGAGCTGAGCAGCGGCAGGACCGAGCCCAGTTGCGTCACCACAGTGACGGCGCGCACTGCCGGCTCGATCTGCACCACCGTCGCGCCCTGGTTGCCCCATACCGCCAGGAAGCAGGTTTCATTCAACTCGTCGCGCAGTTCCGCCAGGGGCAGGGCGCCGACTTTCAGCACGTCGATGCTGCCCAGCGCGGCCAAGCCCACGCGCAAAGCCTCGCGGCCCAGGCCGTAATGGTTGGTGGCGGTGTTCTGTTCGGCAAACCCCGAGGCGATCAATGCTTGCAGGTAGCGGTGCACCTTGCTTGCCGGCATCTGCACATGCTCGGCCAGACGCGAGAGCGAGGTGGCCGGCGACAGTTCGGCCAGGGCCTTGAGGATGTCGGTGCCCACTTCGGCCGAGCGGACTTTCTGTTTACCGGTGTCGCGGGGCTTTTCCATGGAGGGGCGAGAATCCGAGAGATGAATGGGCGTCTTTATAGCTTGACGGTGGCTGGTGATCAAATTACGTTATGCGTAACTGGATTACGATAAAAACAACTTCCGCGTAGAGGATGATCCATGAACCTCGAATACCTGTCGGGCTTCGGCAATGAATTCGCCAGCGAAGCTTTGCCCGGCGCACTGCCCGTCGGCCAGAACGCCCCGCAAAAAGCGCCCTATGGGCTGTACACCGAACTGTTCTCCGGCACGGCCTTTACCATGGCGCGCAGCGAAGCCCGCCGCACCTGGCTGTACCGGATTCAGCCGTCGGCCAACCACCCTGCGTTCGTCAAGTTGGAACGGCAACTGGCCGGTGGGCCCCTGGGCGCGGTGACGCCGAATCGCCTGCGCTGGAACCCGTTGGATATTCCCAGCGAGCCGACCGATTTTGTCGACGGGCTTGTAGGAATGGTCGCCAACTCTGGCTCGGAAAAGCCCTCGGGCATCAGCATCCATACCTACCGCGCCAACCGCTCCATGGAGCGAGTGTTCTTCAATGCTGACGGCGAACTGTTGATCGTCCCCGAACAGGGCCGGCTGCGCATCGCCACTGAATTGGGCGTGCTGGAGGTCGAACCGCTGGAAATCGCCGTACTGCCGCGTGGCCTTAAATTCCGCGTCGAACTCTTGGATGGCCAAGCGCGTGGCTACATCGCCGAAAACCACGGCGCGCCGCTGCGCCTGCCGGATCTGGGGCCTATCGGCAGCAATGGCCTGGCCAACCCGCGTGACTTCCTCACTCCGGTTGCCCACTACGAAGACTTGAAAACGCCTACAACCCTGGTGCAGAAGTTCCTTGGCGAACTCTGGGCCTGCGAGCTGGACCACTCGCCGCTGAACGTAGTGGCCTGGCACGGCAATAACGTGCCGTACAAATACGACCTGCGCCGCTTCAACACCATCGGCACGGTGAGTTTCGATCACCCCGACCCGTCGATCTTCACCGTATTGACCTCGCCCACCAGCGTGCACGGCCTGGCCAACCTCGACTTCGTGATCTTTCCGCCACGCTGGATGGTGGCCGAGAACACCTTCCGTCCGCCGTGGTTCCACCGCAACCTGATGAACGAATACATGGGCCTGATCCAGGGCGCCTACGACGCCAAGGCCGAGGGCTTCCTGCCCGGCGGCGCGTCGCTGCACAGCTGCATGAGTGCCCACGGCCCGGACGGTGAAACCTGCACCAAGGCCATCAATGCGGAACTGGCGCCGCACAAGATCGATAACACCATGGCCTTCATGTTCGAGACCAGCCAAGTGCTGCGCCCGACCCAGTTCGCCCTGGACTGCCCGCAACTGCAACCCACTTACGACGCGTGCTGGGCCTCGCTGCCCAACACCTTCAACCCGAACCGGAGATAACCCATGACGCAGCCAACTTCTACTCGCAGCTGGGTGGCCTCCGCCAACGGTCACGCGGATTTCCCGCTGCAAAACCTGCCGTTGGGGGTGTTCAGCATCAATGGCTCGGCCCCGCGCAGTGGCGTGGCGATTGGCGACTGCATCCTTGATCTGCACGCCGCCCTGGATGCCTTTGACGGCGAGGCGCGCCGTGCTGTCGATGCCACCGCTGGCGGCCAGTTGAACGCCTTCTTCGAACTGGGCCGTGGCCCGCGCGTGGCCCTGCGTGAACGCCTGCTGGAATTGCTCGGCGAAGGCAGCCCACTGCAGGCCCGTGAGGCCGAAGTGCTGCACCACGCCGCCGATTGCCAGATGCACGTGCCGGCCAGAATCAATGACTACACCGACTTCTACGTCGGCATCGAACACGCGCAGAACGTCGGCAAACTGTTCCGCCCCGATGCGCCGTTGCTGCCCAACTACAAATACGTACCCATCGGCTATCACGGCCGCGCGTCGACCATTCGCCCCTCCGGTACCGATGTGCGTCGCCCCAAAGGCCAGACCCTGCCGGCCGGCCAGGCCGAGCCAAGCTTCGGCCCGTGCGCGCGACTGGACTACGAGCTGGAGCTGGGCATCTGGATCGGCCAGGGCAACGCCATGGGCGACTCGATCGCGATTGGCGATGCGGCCGAGCATATCGCCGGTTTCTGCCTGCTCAACGACTGGTCGGCGCGGGATATCCAGGCCTGGGAATACCAGCCATTGGGGCCGTTTTTGTCGAAGAGTTTCATCACTACCATTTCCCCTTGGGTGGTCACGGCCGAAGCCCTGGAACCCTTCCGCAAGGCGCAGCCGGCACGCCCTGAAGGCGACCCGCAACCGCTGCCGTACCTGCTGGATAAACGTGACCAGGCCGCCGGTGCCCTGGATATTGAACTCGAAGTGCTGCTGACCACTGCCGCCATGCGTGAACAGAACCTGCCGGCCCATCGCCTGGCCCTGAGCAACAGCCTGCATATGTACTGGACCGTCGCGCAGTTGGTGGCGCATCACAGCGTCAACGGTTGCCAGCTGCAGGCCGGCGATCTGTTTGGTTCCGGCACCTTGTCCGGGCCTGAAGCCGGGCAATTGGGCAGCCTGCTGGAGATGACTGAAGGCGGTAAAAAGGTGGTCGAACTGCCTTCCGGCGAGGTGCGTAGATTCCTTGAAGACGGCGACGAAATCATCCTGCGCGCCCGTTGCAACCGTGAAGGTTTTGCCTCCATCGGCTTCGGCGAATGCCGCGGTACTGTGGTCGCGGCACGTTAAGAGGGCAGGGTGATGGAGCTCTATACCTACTACCGTTCCACTTCGTCGTACCGGGTGCGTATCGCCCTGGCCCTCAAGGGCCTGGATTTTACGGCGGTGCCGGTGAACCTGCTGGTGCCGACGGGCGGTGCCAACCGCCAGCCGGCGTACCTGGCGATCAACCCCCAAGGCCGCGTGCCGGCCTTGCGCACCGATGACGGCGAGCTGTTGATTCAGTCGCCGGCGATCATCGAGTACCTGGAGGAATGTTATCCACAGGCGCCGCTGCTCTCCAAAGACCTGGCGACCCGCGCCCATGAGCGTGCAGTGGCGTCGATCATCGGCTGCGATATTCACCCGCTGCACAACTCCAGTACCCAGAACCTGCTGCGCCAATGGGGGCATGACGAGGCGCAGTTGCTGGAGTGGATCGGGCATTGGGTCACCCAGGGGCTGGGCGCTGTGGAGCAGTTGATTGGCGATACGGGGTTTTGCTTTGGCGAACAGCCGGGGTTGGCGGATGCGTTTCTGATTCCACAGCTGTATGCGGCCGAGCGGTTCAAAGTGCCATTGGCGACCTACCCGCGCATCGGACGGGTAGCGGCGTTGGCCGCGCAGCACCCGGCGTTCATCCAGGCGCACCCCGCCAACCAACCGGATACCCCTGACACACCCTAGATCACCGCCCCTCCCACATTACGTCTTTGTGCAGCGAAGGCTTCCCGTGGCGAGCGGGCTTGCCCGCGTTGGGCTGCGAAGCGGCCCTAAAACCTGACATTGCGTTCTTGCAGGAAAAAACGCGGTGCTTTTATGGGGGCTGCTGCGCAGCCCAACGCGGGCAAGCCCGCTCGCCACAACAAGCCCGCTCGCCACAATAAGCCTGCTCGCTTCAGGGGGGAGCAGGCTTCAGTGCACCACTGAATTGGGCGGCAGGTGCCCCAGCCGTTCGGTCAGGCGCAGGCGCTGGATCGGGTCTTCGCTGAGCAGCAGCGCGTGTTCGAGGTCGAAGCGCTCGGCGTTCGGGCAGTCGAGGCGTTGGTACAGGCTGGCGCGGGCGAGGTAGTCGGCGGCATTCGCATTGCCCAGTTCTAGCACGCGCTCGGCGTCGATCAGGGCGGCCAGCGGGTTGTCATTGGCCAGGTGCAACTGGCGCAGGTTGCGCGACAGGCGCTGCAAGATCGCGCGGGGTTCGGCGCTGTGCAGGTGTTCGGCCTGCAACTTGAGGTTGGGGCCGTATTGGCGTTGCAGCAGTTCGCGGCAGTCGTTGGGGTACAGGCGTCGACCGCCGCAGGGGTCCAACAGGTGATCGGCGCCGGGCACCCGCAGCAGGAAGTGGCCCGGGAAGTTGACGCCGACCATCGGGATATTCAGGCGTCGCGCCAGCTCCATGGCAATCAGCCCCATGGCCAGGGGTTGCCCGCGCTTGCGTTGCAAGACCTTGTCGAGCAAGGCGGCGGCGGGGCGCAGGGGGGTGAAGTCATCCTGGGCAAAGCCCAAGTCGTTCATGCGCCGCAGCAGCGGCTGGCCCAGCTCATCCGCCGGGAGCATGGGCATGCCCAGGCTCACTTGCTGTTGCAGTAACGTCAGCTCCTGCAGGATCAACTGCGGCTGCACCGCCGGGTCATGCTCGGCAGCAATCCATAGCGCGGCTTCAAACAGCGCAGGGGGGGAACGTTCCAGGCAGGCGAAAAAGGCTTTGCGGGGGTTCATTGCGTTCTCCGGCATATGCCCCCGTTTTAGCCTTGCTGGGAATTTTCGTCCAGTGGCATTAGAAATATCCCATCCGCTTATGTCGTAGAGCCTGGCAAACCGTACGGCTTATTCCAGCGCAGTCCGGCAGTTTTCTGCCGCACGCCTATACTTGGCGACTACAAGAAGTGATCCGGGAGCTCGACGATGTTTGCTCTCATGCACAGCCACCGCCTTGAATCCCTGCACCTGAGCATCGACCCGGTGACCGGGTTGAAGGCGGTCATAGCCATCCACAACAGCCGCCTTGGCCCCGCCTTGGGTGGTTGTCGCTACCTCGCCTACCCCGACGACGAAAGTGCCGTGGCTGATGCCGCGCGCCTGGCCCAAGGCATGAGCTACAAGGCGGCGCTGGCCGGGCTGCCGGTGGGCGGCGGCACGGCGGTGATCCTGCGCCCCGCCCATGTGGAAAACCGTGCGGCGTTGTTTGAAGCCTTCGGCCGCTGCATCGAGCAATTGGATGGCCGCTACATCACCGCCACCGACAGCGGCACCTCGGTGGCCGACATGGATTGCATCGCCCAGCACACCCGTTTCGTCACCAGTACCACGGCCGCTGGCGACCCCTCGCCGCACGCGGCCATGGGTGTATTCGCCGGCATCCGCACCACCGCGATGGCGCGGCTGGGCAGTGACAATCTCGAAGGCTTGCGTGTGGCCGTGCAGGGCCTGGGCAACGTCGGCTACGCCCTGGCCGAACAACTGCACGCCGCCGGCGCCGAACTGTTGGTGAGCGATATCGACCACGGCAAGGTGCAACTGGCCATGGAGCAACTCGGCGCGCACCCCATCGCCAACGACGCCCTGCTCAGCACCCCGTGCGATATCCTCGCGCCGTGCGGGGTCGGCTCCGTATTCAATCGCCAGAGCGTCGGCCAACTGCGCTGCGCCGCCGTCGCCGGTTCCGCCAGCGCGCAATTGACCAACCTGCAAGTGGCCGACCAACTGGAAGGGCGCGGCATCCTCTACGCCCCGGACTACGTGATCAACTCCGGTGGCCTGATCTACGTGGCCCTCAAGCACGCCGGTGCCGAGCTGCCGACCATCACCGCGCACCTGTCGAACATCGGCACGCGCCTCACCGAAATCTTTGCCCACGCCCAAGCCGAAAAACGCTCCCCTGCACGGGTGGCAGACGAGCTGGCCGAGCGCCTGCTGTACAAATGACCCAGGCATTAAAAAGGCCCTGAACCAATGATTCAGGGCCTGTTCAATTCGGGCTTTATTCCGCCGCTGCGTTGAGCAACTCGGACAACGCGTCCGGCTGGCTCTTGAACGCCTTGGCAAACACATCGCGGTTCTTCGCCATGTAGATCCCGGCTTCCTCCACCTGCTGCTCGCTCAGGGACGGCACGGCTTTTTGCAACACTTCTGCCAGCAACTCAGCGAGTTCAAGCATCTTGTCATGACGGTCAGCTTCGGCTTTATCCATGAACAAACGCTCCAGATCTCGGCTGCTGCGGTATACCACTTCGACGGCCATTCACCACCTCACATGCCTTCACGATAGTTGTCTTTTGCTACTACTGTATCGATATACAGCTAAAAGCATATGCCAAACGCGAGGGTTTGGATAGCAGGTTTTTAATGTAGTTGGAAAATGGGGGGTTGCTACAACACAAATCATCCAAGCTCGCTCGCCACAACAGCCAATCTGTGTCTCATGTCACCCGGCCACCATCTCACTCCCCAGCCTCTGGCCTTTTTTCTGCATGCAGAACAACCGTCACGTCCAACCCGCATTATCCGGTCGAGTCGACCTAAGGAAATACCCGCATGAAAATCAACTGGGCCGAAAAGCTGCGCCAGCAAGTCCACGGGCTGGCCGAGTCGCTGGGCAATCTGTTTGTCGAGTCGTTTCACTACCTGGCGCTGTTCGCCATTGGTGCGGTAACCGCGTGGGCTGCGGTGATGGAATTTCTGGGGATGCTGGAGAACGGGCATATCAAGATCGATGACATCTTGCTGCTGTTCATCTACCTGGAATTGGGTGCCATGGTCGGGATTTATTTCAAGACCAACCACATGCCGGTGCGCTTCCTGATCTACGTGGCGATCACCGCGCTGACGCGCCTGTTGATCTCCAACGTGTCACACCATAACCCGCCAGACGTGGGAATCATCTACCTGTGCGGTGGGATTCTGCTGTTGGCCTTTGCGATTCTGGTGGTGCGCTACGCGTCGTCGGCGTTCCCGTCGGTGAAGGTCGAAGGCCCGCGTCGCAAAGGCGAGGCGAGCCTGGAAACCGAGAAGGGCGAGCTTTAAAGCCCGACGCTGAAGGGCAGGGTGCGGGTGGGCGGTCGCTGCAATAGTTTGTGACTGTCCCCGTCCGTCATCACCGCCAGGATCTCCATGGCGCTGTGGCCCTGCTCGATGGCAATGCCAAACTGGATGCTTTGCACCAGGCGTTTCAGGCGCTGCGGGTCATTGCGTTGTTCGGCGCTGATCATACGTTTGGCCACCACGCCCGCCTCATCGGAGAGGGTGAGCATGATGCTGCCGTCCAGCCGTTGGATACTCAGGTTGACCCGATATTTGGGGGTGAAAGTGTCGGTGATGATCTGAAAAGGATTGTCCATGGTGCGTTACCGCCTGATAAGAACATGCAGTCATTGACGACCGGTATCGGGATTAGTTCGCGTTGCCTGACCACCGGCCACTCCGTCGCTGAGGTTTCACAAAATCCGTTCTCCTCAAGGGCTGTACAGCAAGGGCCGTGCCGTACAGCCATCCCTCTGGCAGTGACTATCCAATGTGGGAGGGGGCTTGCCCCCGATAGCGGTGTATCAGCCAATGAATGTTCAGCTGATACACCGCCATCGGGGGCAAGCCCCCTCCCACATTTGTTCCAGGGTGTGCTTGGGGCGGTGAGCTATTTCAGGGCAATACCGAGAAAACGATCGCAGACAGCGCAATCAAGCCGATCACCACCACAAACACGTTCGACACCTGGCCCGAATACTGGCGCAAAGATGGCACGCGACGGATCGCGTACATCGGCATCAGGAACAGCAGGCACGCGATGATCGGCCCGCCCATGGTTTCGATCATGCCCAGGATGCTCGGATTGAACGTGGCCACCGCCCAGCAGGTGAGGATCATGAACACTGCGGTGCTGCGCTCCAGCCATTTGGCTGACATAGAGCGGTTGCGCCCGCGCAGGGATTTGACGATCAGGCCCTGGAAACCTTCGCTGGCACCGATGTAGTGGCCGAGGAAGGATTTGGTAATCGCCACCAGTGCGATCAACGGTGCCGCGTAGGCTATTACCGGGGTCTGGAAGTGGTTGGCCAGGTACGACAGGATCGAAATGTTCTGTGCCTTGGCGGCTGCCAGGTCAGCGGGCGACAAGGCCAGTACGCAGCTGAAGCAGAAGAACATCACCGTCAGCACCATCATGGCGTGGGCAGTGGCGAGGATGCCGCTGCTTTTGCGCTCGGCCAGCGGGCCGTACACGCGTTTCTGGTCGACGGCAAACGCGGAGATGATCGGCGAATGGTTGAACGAGAACACCATCACCGGGATCGCCAGCCACAAGGTCTTGAAGAACACCGGCAACGGCATGCCCTCACTGGCCGAGGCGAAGAACGCGCCGTTCCAGTTGGGGATCAGGCTCAAGGCCAGCAACAACAGGGCGGCGACGAACGGGTACACCAGCATGCTCATGGCCTTGACGATAACGCCCTGGCCGCAACGCACGATGGCCATCAGGCCGAGGATCAGCACCAGCGACAGAATCGCCCGGGGCGGTGGCGCGATGTGCAGTTGGTGTTCCATGAAGCTGCCCAGGGTGTTGGTCAGCGCGACGCTGTACACCAGCAGGATCGGGAAGATCGCGAAAAAATACAGCAGGGTGATCAGCTTGCCCGCGCCGATACCGAAGTGCTCTTCGACCACTTCAGTGATATCGCCGGATTTGCCTGACAGCACAAAACGCGTCAGCCCACGGTGTGCAAAGAAGGTCATCGGCAAGGCCAGCAGTGCCAGCACGATCAGCGGCCAGAAGCCGCCGACGCCGGCATTGATCGGCAGGAACAGGGTGCCGGCACCGATGGCGGTGCCGTAAAGGCCCAACATCCAGGTGGTGTCGTGTTTGGTCCAGCCGGTGGTCACGGTTGTTGCTACAGCAGGATTGTCGGCAGCAGGTGTACGTACATCGGTCATCGTTATTGCCTCGTTATTATTTTTGCGCGGGCTCACGTTGGGACGGTCAGGGAATGCTCCTCAGCACTCCACCCAGCTCACGGCCAGGCCGCCCCGTGAAGTTTCTTTGTATTTGTCATGCATGTCGGCGCCGGTATCGCGCATGGTGCGGATCACCCGGTCGAGGGAGATGAAGTGTTTGCCGTCACCGCGCAGGGCCATTTGCGTGGCGTTGATTGCCTTGACCGCCGCGATGGCGTTGCGCTCGATACATGGCACCTGCACCAGGCCGCCGACGGGGTCGCAGGTCAGGCCGAGGTTGTGCTCCAGGCCGATTTCGGCGGCGTTTTCCAGTTGTTCGGGCGTGGCGCCGAGGATATCGGCCAGGCCGGCGGCGGCCATGGCGCAGGCCGAACCGACTTCGCCCTGGCAGCCGACCTCGGCACCGGAGATCGAGGCGTTTTTCTTACACAGAATGCCGACGGCAGCGGCGGCCAAGAAGAAATTGACTACATCGTCGTCGGACGCGTCGGCGTTGAACTTCATGTAGTAATGCAGCACCGCCGGGATGATTCCTGCCGCGCCGTTGGTGGGCGCGGTGACCATGCGCCCGCCGGCGGCGTTTTCTTCGTTGACGGCGAGGGCGAACAGGTTGACCCATTCCATCGCCGACAAGGTTGAGGTGATGACATTCGGTTTGCCGATTTCCAGCAGGCTGCGGTGCAGTTTCGCTGCGCGGCGCGGCACATCCAGGCCGCCAGGCAAGATGCCTTCATCGCGCAGGCCTTGCTCGACGCATTCGCGCATCACCGACCAGATATGCAGCAGGCCGCTGCGGATCTGCTCGTCGCTGCGCCATGCGCGTTCGTTGGCCATCATCAGTTCCGAAACCCGCAGGCCGTGCTTTTTGCACAGGGCCAGCAGTTCGACGGCGCTGGAAAAGTCGTAGGGCAATTCAACATCGCTGGCAGGCGCAACACCCGAGGCGGCCTCAGCCGCTTCGATGATGAAACCGCCGCCCACCGAGTAGTACGTCTGTTCGCTGAGCAGGCCGTTGTCGCCATAGGCATGCAGGGACATGGCGTTGGGGTGGTAGGGCAGGCTCTCGTCAAGCAGCAGGAGGTCGGTGTGCCAGTTGAAAGCAATCTCCTGTTTGCCGGCCAGTAACAGCCGGCCGCTCTCGCGCAGTTGCTGGATGCGGGGGTTGATCGAGGTGGGGTCAACCGTGTCCGGCCATTCGCCCATCAGGCCCATGACGGTGGCACGGTCGGTGGCGTGGCCCACGCCGGTAGCGGACAGCGAGCCGTACAAGCGCACTTCGACGCGGCGGGTGTCGCTGAGCAATTGTTGCTCGGTCAGGGCCTGGGCAAAGGTCGCCGCTGCCCGCATGGGGCCGACGGTATGGGAGCTGGACGGGCCGATGCCCACCTTGAATAGATCGAAAACACTGATAGCCATGCTAAAGCCTTACAAGCAATGGAAGATAAATCGCTGCCATGTTTTGTAGGACGAGCGCAATTGGCGCGATACTGAGCCTCTGGATCGGCACTGACCAACGAATTATCCTAAGACACCCTTTAGCAGGACTAAACCCTATGAGCCGGCACCTCCATGGCCAGACCTACGTCTGGTTGCACGTTTTCTTCTGCGCGGCGCGGCATTTGTCGTTTACCCGTTGCGCCGAAGAACTGCACATCACGCCGGGGGCGGTGAGCCAGCAGATTCGCCAATTGGAGGAGCGCCTGGGCTTCCGGCTGTTCCATCGCCGGGCGCGCGGCGTTGAACTCAGCGCTGAGGGCCAACGGCTGGCGACCACGGTGGGGGAGGCCTACGGCAGTATCGATGCGGAGTTGCAGCGCCTGGATGCGGGAATGATCAGCGGCACCTTGCGCCTGCGCTCGATTCCGTCCTTCCTCGGCAAGTGGCTGACCCCACGTTTACCGCGGTTGCAGCAACGCTTTCCGGATATCCAACTGCGCATGGTGGCGGAGGACAGCAGCATCGCCCTGCACGAGGGGGATTTCGATTTGGCCATCGACTTGAACGACGGCAGCTACCCTGGCCTGTTATCCACAGCCTTGTTGGACGAGCAGATTTTCCCGGTGTGCGCCCCTAGCCTGTTGCGTGGCCGGCCGCCGTTGCATGGCCCGGCCGACCTGGTGCACTTTCCGCTGCTGCACGACATCACCGCGTGGCGTGGGAGTTATGAGTACGCGGAGTGGGAGTTTTACCTGAATGCCATCGGCTACCACGACGCCGACGTGCGGCGCGGCCATACCTTCAATCGCAACCACCTGACCATCGAAGCCGCCATCGCCGGTATGGGCGTGGCCATTGCGCGGCGCACCTTGCTTAACGATGAGCTCGAGCGCGGCACCTTGATCGTGCCGTTCGGCCTCGCTGTGCCCAACCACAAACGCTACGTGCTGCTGTATGCGCCAGGCGCGCTGAGCCATCCGGGCGTGCGGGCGGTGCATGACTGGCTGGTGGAGGAAGCAGAGATTTTTCGCGGATTGCACCCGTTGGGAGAGGGGCAATTGTGAGGTTTGCTGGGCTTAAGAAGATGTAACTAACTCCCCACCCTACCAGCGTTTTTGCTTGTAGTCAGGGTTAATTTGTAATGTGGGATTTATCTTTGCAAAGGGGTTGAAATGTTCCTCCAGCTGCTCAATTGTGTAATCAAGAGGTCATGGTTTCACCACCCTGGTGTCGCAGTTGTGACCTCTCGCGAGCTAGCTGAAATAAGGGAAGAACTATGCAAATCCAAGTCAATAGCGATAACCATATTGAAAGCAGCATCCGACTGGAGGAGTGGGTACGTACTACCATTGAGAGCACGCTCGAACGTTATGAAGAAGACCTGACCCGTGTTGAGGTCTACCTGCGGGACGAGAACGGCGACAAGCCCGGCCCGCATGATTTGAGTTGCCGCCTGGAAGCGCGGCCAAAAGGCCATCAACCGCTGTCGGTATCCGCCAAGGGCGATACCCTGGAACAGGCGATCGACGGTGCAGCCACCAAGCTGGACCATGCGCTGGAACATCTGTTTGGCCGACTGCAAGGCAAGCCCCGCGCTGCCGCGAAAAACCAGCCAATCAACAAAGTGAATGAAGACGCGCTGGAAGAGGAATTCCTGGAAAACGAAAACGCTGTCATCAACGGCTAAGCGTTTTTTAACCCCCTACAAACGGGCCTGCATATGCAGGCCCGTTTTCGTTTAGCGGCGTCGGAAAAAATACCCGCTCAACACCGCCAGCCCACCCGCTCCCAACCCTGCAAAGAGCATCGCCCAACCGGCGCCATGACGCAGTGCCGCCTGGGCATCGTTGAAGGCCAGCACCGGCGAATCCAGCTTGCCGGCGGCAATGTCCTGGCTGATGGCCGGCCAATCCAGCGCCGTGCTCGCGGGTAACATGGCGGCCAGTTGATGGTTGATGCCCAGCAACAGCACCAGGCCCATCAGGGCAATGTTGACGGCCAGGGTGATCAGCCGTGCACTCAGGTCAATACCCGAGGCCATGCCCGCGCGGTCGGCTGACACGGCACCCGTGGTGGTGTTGGTGGTGGGCGAATTGGTCAGCGCCAGGCCTGTGCCGGCGATCACGCAACTGGCCAGTACCAGCGCAATCATCGGCTGCGTGGCCTGATTGGCGACGGCCATCAGCAAAAAGCCCGCGCCCATCAGCCCCAGCCCGAGGGGGATGATGCGCTCGGCGCCATAACGCAGGGCCAGGCGTTCGGCCAGTGGCGGCACCAACAACGTCGGCAAGGTATAGGCGAGCAGGGCGCTGCCGGTAGTGAGGGTGTCGTAGCCCAGGCCAGCCTGGAAATACAGTGGCAGGTAGATCATGAACGGCCAGAAGCTGAAGTTCATGCCGATCGAGCCCATCAGCGCGCCGTTGAAGCGCCTGATGCGAAACACCGAAAAATCGAACATCGGCTGGGCACTGCGCCGCTCAATAAAGATGAACACCAGCAACGCGGCCAGCGCCAGGCCCGCCCAGCCCGGCGCAAAGCCGTTCTCGGTGCCCTGGGTGATGAAGTAGACCAGCGCAAACACCGACAGCGTCAACGTCAGCATGCCGGCGATATCCAGACGATGCGCCGCCGGGTCGCGGGATTCCTGCACGCTGACGCGCAGCAGCACCAGGGTGAACAGGGTCAGCGGTACATGCACAAGAAACACCCAGCGCCAGTCGGCAACGGCCAGGATCAGCGCGCCAACCATCGGTCCGAAACCCAGGCCCACGCCCGCAATCACGCCCCATATGGCAAATGCCCGCGCCCGTGCGGCCGGTTCGCGGAACAGGTGCGACAGAATCGCGAACTGGCAAATCATCATCGCCCCGCCGCCGATGCCCTGGACAAACCGCGCCGCGATCAGCGCCCAGGCCGAGTCGGCCAAGCCACAGGCCAGCGAGGCCAGGCCAAATACCCACAAGCACACCACCAGCATGCGCCGGCGACCAAAGCGGTCCGCCAAGGTGCCCGCTGCCATCAGCACACTGGTGCAGGCCAGGGTGTAGGCGTTCATGATCCATTGGGCGTCCGAAAAGCCTGTGCCCAGTTGCTGTTCAAGGGTGGGCAGGATGATCGGTACGCTGGAAATTTCCAGGCCGAACATCAGCGCCACGAGGCACACGGCGGTGAGGGCCAGGCCATTTCTGGCGGGGCGTGCAGGGTTGGCGGCCGATAAGGTGGCGGCGGGTGGCATGGGATTCTCCTGTCGATGGGTATCGGTGTATTTTCAGGGGAATCTGGTTCTTTATTCGTGATAAGTTTTCTGCCTATCCGGGAATCAAGGGCGACAATCGAGCCATGGCCACTCCGCGTTTTGATGGCGTTGAACTGTTTTTACAAATCGTGGAAAGCGGCAGCCTGACCGAGGCCGCTGAACGCCTGAACCTCACGCGTTCCGCCGTGGGCAAGGGCCTGGCGCGGTTGGAGGCGCGGCTCGGCACCTGCCTGTTGCAACGCTCCACGCGGCGCCAGCGGCTGACCGCAGACGGGCAGGCGTATTACGAGCATTGCCTGCGTGCGCTGGCAGAACTGGAGGCCGCCGAATCGGTATTGGAAAGCGGCCGGCAGCAGCCGCGCGGGCGGTTGAAGGTCAGCCTGCCACTGGCGTTTGGTCACCACTATGCGGCGCCCGCGCTGTGGGGGCTGATGGATCGATATGCAGAACTGGAGATCGAGATTTCGTTCTGCGATCGCCTGGTCGACCTGGCCCAGGAAGGTTTCGATGTGGCCGTACGGATCGGCCCGCTGCCCGACACTGACCGCCTGAGCGCACGACGCCTGGGCGAGCAGTCTGTGGGGTTGGCGGCAGCTCCGGCGTATTTGCAACGTGTGGGCCGGATTGAGTCCATCGAAGACCTCGCCGGTCAGCGTGGCATTGCCTACCGCAGCAACACCCCGCACCGTGCCCGCGTGGCCTCACCGTTGTGGATGGACGACCTCCAGGCCGTGGCCGACGCCGCTATCGCGGGCGTCGGCCTGGCCTGGTTGCCGAGTTGGTTGATTGCCCACTATGTGCTGCGCGGCCAACTGGAGGCGGTGTTGCCCGGGTATCGCGAGCAACCTGCGCCGATCCATGTGATCTGGCCGACGGCGCCGCACATGCCGGCCAAGACCCGCTGCGCCATCGACGCGCTGGTGGCGGCTACCCCCAGTTGCCTGGCGGGCAGTTAGAACGCGATGGAGGTTTGCACGTAGACCGTGCGCGGCTCGCCGACATATTTGCCTTTGTTGTTGTCATCGAACGAGCGGGTGAAGTACTGGGTGTTGAAAATGTTCTTCACGCCCACCGCCACATTCAGGTCCGACAGCTGCGGGCCGAAGTCGTAGCCTGCGCGGCTGCTGAATAACATGTAGCCGGGGATGCGCCCGTTGGCACCGTTGGCAGTCTCGGCCTCGGTGTTGGCGTTGTCGGCGAACTGGCTGCTCTGGAAGCTGCTGTCCAGGTTGAGTTTCCAGCGGCCTTCGGTGTAACCAACGCCCAGGGTGCCTTTGTGCTTGGACGAGAAGGGCACACGGTTGCCTTTGTTCGGGCCGTCCTCGCGGATGGTGGCGTCCACATAGGCGTAGGTGGCGTAAACATCGAAGCCGGCCAATGCCGGGCTCAAGCCGTCGAGGGCATAGTTGACGCTGGTCTCGATCCCCTGGTGGCGGGTTTCGCCGCGGGCGATCACCGAGTCGTCGGTCTGGTTGCTTTCATACTGGTTGTCGAAGTTGATCAGGAACGCGCCGATCTCTGCACGCAAGGTGCCGTCGTCGTAGCGGGTGCCCAGTTCCCAGGTACGGGCCTTTTCCGGTTGCACTTCGCCCTTGGGCACGCGCTTGGCCATCTGGCTGTACTGCACGCTGCCGAACGAACCTTCGGTGTTGGCGTAGAGGTTCCAGCTGTCGGTGAGGTGATACAGCACGTTCAGCGCCGGCAGGGCGGTGTTGTAGTCGCCTTTGTAGTTGAGATTGTTGACGTGGTCGGTCTGCTGCGACTTGACCATCTCGTAGCGCACGCCGGGGGTAATGGTCCACTTGCCGATATCAATCCGGTCATCGATGAAGAACGCATTGGCTTCGGTGCCACCGCGGGTGTCGCGGTCGTTGCGGCTGTCGGTGTTGGGGATCTGCTGGTTGTTGGCCGAAATCGGCGTGCGGTAGCGCAGCTCATGCCCGGCTTCGTTGATATAGCGGTAGCCAACGCCCACTTCATGGCTGGTCGGGCCAAGGTCAAAGCCTTGGGCGAAACGGGTTTCGAGGCCGCGCACCCAATACTCGCGCGGCGACAGCGAGAGGAAGGTGCCCTGGTCCAGGTAGCCGCTGCGCAGGGTCTTGGTGAAGAAGCTGTTGACGGTGAATTCGCGGCGGTCCTGCTCGTAGCGATAGCCGACGTTGAACATGGTGCGGCGGCCCCAGAACTTGTCGTAGGGGCGGGTGGACTGGTACGGGTCGGCCTTGTAGTCCTTGACGTTCAGGCCGCCGGGCATATCCGCCTGGCCTTCGTAGTACTGCGCCATGGCGTTGAAGCTGTTGGCGTCGTCGAGCTGGTATTTGCCTTTGAGAATCAGGTCGTCGATGCGCGTGTTGCTGTTTTCGCGCCAGTCGCCGCCACGGGTGCCGGAGTACAAAATCGCGCCGCCCAGGCCGTTGTCGGCGGTGCCGCCGGCCAGCAGGTTGCCGGTGGTCTTGAACCCGTCATGGCTGGAGGACGGGCTGGTTTCGGTCTGCAAGCCGCCTTTGACGGTGGGCGCATCCGGGATCGCGCGGGTCACGAAGTTGACCACGCCGCCGACGTTTTGCGGGCCATAGCGCACGGCGCCGCCGCCGCGCACCACGTCTACCGCGTCCATGTTGCCCATGCTGATCGGCGCGAAAGACAGTTGCGGCTGGCCATAGGGGGCGAAGGGCACCGGGATGCCGTCCATCAATACGGTGGAGCGCGACGCCAGGCGCGGGTTGAGGCCGCGGATGCCGAAGTTCAGCGCCATGTCGTGGCTGCCGGTACCGTTGTTGTCCGGGGCGTTGACGCCGGGGATGCGGTTGAGCACGTCCTTGGCCTGGGTCGCGCCCTGGCGTTCGAACTCTTCGCGGCGGATCACGTCACGCGCGCCGGGGTGTTCGAACACATTGGCCTGGGCCGCATCGCCGAGCCAGTCGCCGACCACGCTGGACGTCGCCAGCTCGACGCTCGCCGGTGCATTCGCCGGTTGCAGGCTGAAGGCGTTGTCACCTTCGGCGCGGGCTTGCAGGCCGGTGCCTTCCAGCAGCTTTTGCAGGCCTTCGGCGGCGCTGTAATTGCCCGACAAACCACGGCTCTGCATGCCCGCCGTTACTTCGGAGCCGAAGGAGATCAGCACGCCGGCTTCACGGCCGAACTGGTTCAGGGCCGCTTCCAGTGAACTTGGGGCGATGTGGTACGGCTTGGCGTCGGCCGCCATCACCGCAGGCAACAGCGTGAAACTGAGGCTGGCGCCCAGGAGCAGTTGGCGCAAGGTGCGAGCGATTAGGGTCGGTTGCTGGGGCATGAAGAGCGGTCCTGAGAAGGAAGGATCAAGGTGGCTTTCCTTCTCTGTCACGCGAGGTGTGGAAAACGGCTCACATTATTTTGAAAAAATTCAGACGCGGGCCTGGACCGTCACCCAGTAGCGCGTGAAGCGCCGCACCTTGACCGGCAAACTGACTTCCAGCAGGTCGAGAATGCGCTCGCTGTCGTCCAGCGGGTAGCTGCCGGAAATCAGCAGGTTGGCCACTTGCGGGTCGCAGTTGACCTGGCCACGACGATAGCGGCCGACCTCGGCAAGGAAGTCCTCCAGGCGCATATGCGCGGCCACCAGCATGCCGTCGGCCCAGGCGCCGCTGTTGGCGTCGGTAGGGCGCGGGGTGTCCCAACCCTTACGGGTGACATTCACCTGGCGTGCGGCTTCAACCGTCAACGGCAGGCCGCTGTAGGTGTTGGGCATCACGTCGACGTGCCCGTCGAACACCGCCAGTTGGGTGTGGTCGTTGAACTGGCGCACATTCATACGCGCGGCCTGGCTGGTGAGCAGGCCTTGGCTGGTCAGCACCCGCAGCGGCGTAGTGCTGGCGATGCCGGTCAGCAGGATTTCGCCTTCGAGCAGGCGGATCAGGCGTTGCTGCCCGTCGAAATGCACATCCACCGCGCTGCCGGTATTGAGGTGCAACTGGCTGCCGTCGGCCAATTGCACCTTGCGCCGCTGGCCGACCGGGCTGCGGTAGTCGGCGCTCAATGGCGGCAGGATATGTTGCTGGCGCAGGCTCCACGCAGCGGCCGAACCGGCGCCGAGGATCAACAGCAGCTTGAGCGCCTGGCGCCGGCTGCTGGAGGTCGGCGCATTCAATGCCGCGTGTGCCAGGGGCGAGGGCATGCCACGCAGGCGCTGGTTGACGCGCTGGATATGGTCCCACGCGCGCTGATGCTCACTGTGGGCATTCAGCCAGTGCTGCCAGGCCGCCTGTTGGCGCGGGTTGAGCGCGCCTTGCTGCATTTCCATCAGCCAATGCACGGCTTGTTCGGCGACTTGGGTGGAGAAATTCATAGGGCAAAGTAGCAGCGCAGGGCGGCTTTATTCAGGTGGCGTTTGACGGTGGCGATGGAGATGCCCAGTTCGGCGCCGATTTGTGCGTAGGTCAGGCCGTCGAGCTGGGCCAGCAGGAAGGCGCGCTTGACCTGCACGGGCAGGCCGTCGAGCAGTTGGTCCAGCTCCGTCAGGGTTTGCAGGATGATTGCGCGGTCTTCTTCCGAGGGCGCCACGTGTTCGGGCATTTGCGCCAACGCGTCGAGGTAGGCGCGCTCCAGGTCCTGGCGGCGGTAGAAGTTGAACAGCACGCGCTTGGCCACGGTGGTGAGGAAGGCGCGAGGTTCGATCAGCGTCGGTGCTTCCCGCGCGGTGAGCACGCGGATAAAGGTGTCCTGTGCCAGGTCGGCGGCGCTGTCCGGGCAGCCGAGCTTGCGTCGCAACCAGCCGGTGAGCCAGAGGTGATGGTCGTTGTACAGAACTTCGACGGTGTTGGACGGGCTCAACGCAGACACTCCGCAAGCTTCGATGCGCTTTAGAGAACAAGAATTGTTCGCATTGTAGGGCGCGTGAAGGGCTTCGGCAATGAGGCAGGGCAGGTGATTCATCCGTTCTGTTTTGCTTATGAGAATATTTATCATTAATATTGCGCGCTGACGACCCTGGCGCTTCCCGCATGAAAAGCAAAACCTCACTGCCTGCCTCCTATCGCCTCGCCGTGACTTCGCGCGTATTGGCGGCTGTGGTCGGTGGTTATCTGATGGCGTCCCTCGCCGCCGTGTGCCTGGCCCTATGGATGCCCACGTCCCGCGCCGATGCGGTGATCACCGGCATGATGAGTTCATTTGTGTTCTACCTGCTGGCCGTGATCTGGTGCTTTGCCTGCCGAACGGCATGGCGCGCCTGGTTTGGTGTGATGTTGCCCAGTGCCGCGTTTGCCACCCTGGCGGGTGTGGGTTTCTGGATGGTACGCACATGAAAGAGGGCTTTCGTCAGGCCATGGCCTGGTTGCATACCTGGGCGGGGTTGATCTTTGGCTGGCTGCTGTTTGCGATTTTCCTGACGGGCACCTTGGCGTATTTCAAGGATGAAATCAGCCACTGGATGCAGCCTGAGGTGCAGGCCCGGCCCTTGGACGACGCGCGCAGCCTGACGATTGCGCAAACCTACCTGCAGCAAGTGGCGCCGACGGCCGCGCGCTGGTTCATCACCCTGCCAGACAGCCGTGACCCAGGCTTGTCGGTGATGTGGCAAGACAAGCTCGACCCGGGCAAGCGCGGCAACTTCATCCAGAAAACCGTCGACCCGGTCAGCGGCCAGGCGGTGCAGGCCCGCGAAAGCATGGGCGGCGAATTTTTCTATCGCTTCCACTACCAGTTGCAAATGCCTTACCCGTGGGGACGCTGGCTGAGCACCCTCGCCGCCATGGTGATGTTCGTGGCGTTGATCACCGGCATCATCACCCACAAGAAAATCTTCAAAGACTTCTTCACCTTCCGCCCGCGCAAGGGCCAGCGTTCCTGGCTCGATGGGCATAACGCGGTCGGCGTGCTGGTACTGCCTTTCCACTTGATGATCACCTACAGCAGCCTGGTGATTTTCATGACAATGGTCATGCCGGCGCCGATCCTGGCCTCCTATGGCAACGACACCCGCGCGTTCTTCAATGATGTGTTCCCGGCGACCAACAACGCGCCGGCAGTGGGGCAGCCAGGCAAGCTGCTGCCGCTGGTGCCGATGTACGAGCAGGCTCGCGCGCACTGGGCGGGGGGGCATGTGGGGCGGGTGGCGGTGAATAATCCGAGCGATGTGAACGCGTCGGTGAATGTGTTCCGCGCCGGTTCCGACAGGGTTGTGCATGATTTCGGCAGCACCGTGTCGTTCAACGGCAGCACTGGTGAATTGCTGCGCGTGAGTGCCGAGCAGTCGCTGCCAGCGGTTATCGGCGGCAGTTTCTATGGTTTGCACATGGGCCATTTTGCTGGCCCGGTGCTGCGCTGGCTGTACTTTATCTGTGGCCTGGCGGGCACCGCGATGATCGGCACCGGGCTGGTGATCTGGCTCGGCAAGCGTCAGCTCAAGCACGCGAAAACAGGGGTGATGCCGTTTGAGCTGCGACTGGTGGAAGTGCTCAACGTCGCCAGCATGTCCGGGCTGATGATCGCGATTGCAGGGTTCTTCTGGGCCAATCGCTTATTGCCGGTGAGCTTCGCCGAGCGCTCCGATTGGGAAGTGCAAACCTTCTTTATTGCCTGGGGCCTCAGCCTGCTGCACGCGATGTTGCGGCGTGGTCGCCAGGGTTGGGTCGAGCAACTGAGCGTTGGCGCGCTGTTGTTTGCTGCGATCCCACTGCTCAACGCGCTGACCACCTCCAGCCACTTGGGCGTCTCACTGGTCACCGGCGACTGGGCCATGGCCGGTTTCGACCTGACTTGCCTGGCCAGTGGCGTGTTCCTCGGCTGGGCGGCCTGGAAGATGCACCACCGCGCTGCGCCGCAACCCAAGGCCGAGCGCGCGCGTAGCCTGACGCTCAAGTCGGAGGCGCACTGAATGCTCCTCGCGCTGCTGATGTGTTACGCCGGGTTCACTGCCTTGTGCCTGTCCACCGACCGCCACCACGGCGAACTGCTGCACAGCAAACCCTCGCCGCGTCGGCGCTTGGGGCTGCGCGTGCTGGGTTGGTTACTGCTGAGCGTGTCGATCTGGCCCGCCGTGAGCATTGCCGGTTGGGCCCAGGGCTTGGTCGAATGGTGCGCGGTGTTGATGCTCAGTGCACTGCTGTTGGTGCTGTTGTTGCCGTATCGGCCAAGGCTGGCCTTGATCCTGGCGGGCGTCGGCCTGCTGGCCAGCCCCGTTGCGGCCTTCGCCACTCTCTGAGCCCCTGACATGATGATCAGCACCCCGCCAGACACCGACGACAGCCCGCAGGCTGAAGCAGCGGGCGGGCGCGCGCATTTTCTGCAAGTGTTTTTGTCCCAGCGTTCGCAGATGGAAGCCCTGGTCAGCCGACGCGTAGGCTGCCGGGCCACAGCGGCCGACCTGGTGCAGGACCTGTTCCTGCGCTTTTGGCGCCGGCCGCTGGTGCAGGTCGAAGAACTCAGTACCTACCTGTTGCGCTGCGCCGGCAATATCGCCATCGACCACCTGCGCAGCGAAGGCGCACGGGTGCGCAGCAGTGAAGGCTGGTTGCCCGAGCAGCACGATCACCAGGGCTCCGAACCCCAGGCGGCGCTCGAAGCGGGCAATGACCTGCGCCATGTCGAGGCGGCTCTGCGCAGCTTGCCCGAGCGTACCCGGCAGATTTTCCTGCTCAACCGCATCCACGGGCGCAAGTACGCGCAAATCGCCAAGGCCATGGGGCTGTCCCAAAGTGCCGTGGAAAAACATATGATGCGTGCCCTCGAAGCCTGCAAAGCCAGCCTTCGTGAACCATCGCCCCCACGCACGCCAGGGAAAGCACCGTGAACCTCACCCCCACGCCCGACCAGGAACAAGCAGCACTGGCCTGGCTGAGCCTGCTGCACGACCAGCCCAGCAGCGGCGACCAAGCGACCTTCAGCCACTGGCTGCGCGCCGACCCTGCGCACGTCGAGGCCTATGCCCAGGCCCAGGTGCTGTGGGAGTTGAGCGAGGTTCCGGCGCGCACGCTGGCCGACGAAGACGCCCTGGCCTTGCAGGGTTACATGAATGCGATGAACACCACGAAGCGCTCGAGGACCTTGCGCTGGTCCGGCGCCTTGGCCATGGCCGCGTGCCTGCTGTTGATGGTCTCCATGGGCGCCGGCTGGCAGCCCTCGCGCTGGGTCGACGACCTCGGTGCAGACTACGTGACCGCGCCGGGCGAGGTGAAAACCGTGACGCTGGCCGATCAGTCTCGGGTCACTCTGGATGCCGACAGCGCCATCGCGGTGGATTTCAGTCATGGCGAGCGGCACATCCAGCTGCGCCGTGGTGCAGGCTTTTTCAGCGTGACCCACACCGGCGAGTCCTTCGTGGTGGAAGCGGGCAGTGGCGAAGCACGGGTGCTGGGCACCCAGTTTGAAGTACGCCTGCAACCGGCAGGGGCCCAGGTGACGGTGTTGTCGGGGCGGGTCGGCGTTACGCCGTCCAGGCAGGGCACACAGCAAATTCTTACAGCGGGCCAGGAAGTGGCCTACGCCGACGGTGTGGCTGACCCGATGCACGCCGTCGACAGCGAATCGCGCCTGGCCTGGCGCGACGGCTGGCTCAACTACTACAAGGCGCCGCTGGCGGAGGTGGTCGAGGACCTGCGCCGTTACTACCCGGGCCGCATCCTGTTGCTCAATGAAACGATGGGTGCCCGGCGTGTCAGCGGCAGCTTTCCGAGCAAAGACCCGCAGGCCGTGCTGAATGCCTTGCAGGCGGTGCTGGGGTTTGAACAGCACAGCGTGCTGGGGCGGGTGATCGTGGTGCGCTGATTACTTCGTCAGCGCTGCCATGATCTGCTCGGGGTTGTAGTCGCGAATCAACGTGCCATTCACGTCCACAAACGGAATCCCGCCGCCACCCAACGCTTCGTACGCCTTGCGCGCCTGGGCGTCCTTCTCGATATCAAACGCCTGGTAGGGGATGGCTTTCTGATCAAGAAAACGCCGGATCTGCTTGCAGTAGCCGCACCATTCGGTGGAATACAGCACCACCCGCGCCGCCGCGCGCACTTCTATCGGCGCCACCTGGGACGGGTTGAACACTCGCTCGATCTTGCCCCAGTTCTGGATGACCACCACCACCAGCAGTACCAGCAGGACTTTCTTGAGGACCCCGCCGAGCATCAGTTACGGCGCTTGAGCTGGTCGGTCAATTGGGTGGGCAGGCCCTTGATGATCAACGTGCCGGCGGCTTCGTCGTACTCGATCTTGTCGCCCAGCAGGTGCGCTTCAAAGCTGATGGACAGGCCCTCGGCGCGCCCGGTGAAGCGGCGGAACTGGTTGAGGGTGCGCTTATCCGCCGGGATTTCCGGCGACAGGCCGTAGTCCTTGTTGCGGATGTGGTCGTAGAAAGCTTTTGGCCGCTCTTCATCGATCAGCCCCGACAGTTCTTCCAGGCCCATGGGCTCGCCGAGCTTGGCCTGGCTGCTGGCGTAGTCGACCAGGGTCTTGGTTTTTTCGCGCGCGGATTCGTCCGGCAGGTCTTCGCTTTCAACGAAGTCACTGAAGGCCTTGAGCAGGGTGCGGGTTTCGCCCGGGCCGTCGACGCCTTCCTGGCAGCCGATAAAGTCGCGGAAGTACTCCGAAACCTTCTTGCCGTTCTTGCCCTTGATGAACGAGATGTACTGCTTGGACTGCTTGTTGTTCTGCCACTCGGACACGTTGATGCGTGCCGCCAGGTGCAGTTGGCCCAGGTCCAGGTGACGCGAGGGGGTCACGTCCAGATCATCGGTCACCGCCACGCCTTCACTGTGGTGCAGCAGGGCGATGGCCAGGTAGTCGGTCATGCCTTGCTGGTAGTGGGCGAACAGCACGTGGCCGCCGGTGGAGAGGTTGGACTCTTCCATCAGCTTCTGCAGGTGTTCGACCGCCGTGCGGCTGAAGCTGGTGAAATCCTGGCCGCCGTCGAAATAGTCCTTCAACCAGCCGCTGAACGGGTGCGCGCCGGACTCGGCATGGAAGAAACCCCAGGCCTTGCCTTGTTTGGCGTTGTAGCTCTCGTTGAGGTCGGCAAGCATGTTCTCGATGGCGGCCGACTCGGCAAGCTCGGTGTCGCGCGCATGCAGAACTGCGGGTGTGCCGTCGGGTTTTTTGTCGATCAGGTGGACGATGCAATGACGGATCGGCATAGGCTTCTCGGCTGGTTGAAGGGGAGCGGTTGGCCTCCCCAAAAAGTCGCCCAGTGTACCGCACCCATTGGCCAAGACACGCGCCGAAGGTCATTTTGGGCGCTCTCCGACGGGGCATATTCCTTTTTTTCACGGTTTAGAGCGATAAAGCTGACCAAATGGGTAGGTAGAAGCGGATATTTCCCCGTCTCTGTGCTAGTTTTGCCCCGTCTTACGCCAAGTCTCGGCGTTAAGCGTGCATTCAGCATCTGTCAGGTCGAACCAATCCCCGTTTCAAGCATCTATAACCCCGATCTCCGTGGTTATAGCCGGGGGTGCCAGGCCATGATGGTCGGGCTCGACGGCTGACACTGCACTCTGCAATCCATATGAATTTGATAGGGAAGGAACACCACAATGGCTATTACTAAAGACCAACTGATCGCTGACCTGGCTGAAGCAGTAGACGCACCGAAAACTACCGTGCGCGCTCTGCTGGACCAACTGAGCCAAGTTGTTGCTGACCAGCTGGAAAACGGCGGCGAAATCACTCTGCCAGGCGTTGGCAAACTGAAAGTGACCGAGCGTCCTGCCCGTACTGGCCGTAACCCTTCGACTGGCGCTGCCATCGAAATCGCTGCCAAGAAAGTTATCAAGCTGGTTGTGGCCAAAGGCCTGACCGACGCTGTTAACAAGTAAGACGCAGCAAAAAAAACCGTGCTCCGGAGCGATCCGGGCACGGTTTTTTGTTGCCTGCGATTTGTGCAGGGCTTTGTGTGGCAAGGGAGCAAGCTCCCTTGCCACAGGGTTAGTCGCGCACCCAGCGCTGGCGCCAGATCTGCTGTTCGTTCTTGGTCTGGAAGGTCCAGGCGACGAAACGGCTTTGCTTCTGGCCCTGGGACATTTCCACCACCTGGCTTTCCAGCACGCCGGCTTTTTTCAGGGCTGTCTCGATCGCGGGCAAGTTCGACGCTTTTGACACCAGGGTGCTGAACCACAACACCTTGTGGGCAAAGTTCGCGCTTTCTGCAATCAGCTGCGTCACAAACCGCGCTTCACCGCCTTCACACCACAGCTCGGCCGATTGGCCACCGAAGTTCAGCACCGGCAGCTTGCGCTTGGGGTCGGCCTTGCCGAGGGCGCGCCACTTGCGCTCGCTGCCCTTGGTGGCTTCGTCCATGGACGCGTGGAACGGCGGGTTGCACATGGTCAGGTCAAAGCGCTCGCCCGGCTCCAGCAGGCCCAGCAGGATGTGCTTGGGGTTTGGCTGCTGGCGCAACTGGATGACCTTGCTCAGGTCATTGGACTGCACGATGGCCTTGGCGGCGGCCACGGCGATAGGGTCGACCTCGGAACCGAGGAAGTTCCAGCGATACTCCATGTAGCCAATCAGCGGGTAGACGCAGTTGGCGCCCATGCCGATGTCCAGCACCTTGACGATCGACCCGCGCGGGATCTTGCCGTCGTTGACGCTGGCCAGCAGGTCGGCGAGGAAGTGCACGTAGTCGGCACGCCCCGGCACCGGCGGGCACAGGTAATCCTGCGGGATGTCCCAGTGCTGTATGCCATAGAAGGATTTGAGCAACGCCCGGTTGAACACCCGCACCGCATCCGGGCTGGCGAAGTCGATGCTTTCCTTGCCGTACGGGTTGATGATCACGAATTGCGCCAGTTCCGGCGTGGTCTTGATCAGCGCCGGGAAGTCGTAACGGCCTGTGTGGCGGTTGCGCGGATGCAGGGTGGCCTCTTTGCGCGGTACCACGGGTTTGGCCGTGGTTGCGGTTTTAGGCTTCTTGCGTGGCGGTTTTGGCGTGCTGGGGGCTGTCATAGGCTGCGTCGATTCTGGGGTTGTTTCAAAAGTGGCGGGTATTGTCACACATTCCGAAGTTCACCTCGGTTAAATGTGGGAGCGGGCTTGCTCGCGAATGCGCTGCGTCAGTCACTGAATGTGTTTCTGATGCACCGTATTCGCGAGCAAGCCCGCTCCCACATTGATTGGGTTTTCAAGTCCAAAAAAAAGAGGCCCTAAGGCCTCTTTCCTACACTGGAATCCACCTTACAGGCTGGAAATCCGCGCATGTTGCTCCGCCAGCTTGCCCAAGGCCTGTTCAGCCTCGGCCAACTTGGCGCGTTCTTTCTCGATCACTTCCGCAGGCGCCTTGTCGACGAACGCCGCGTTGGACAGCTTGCCGCCCACCCGCTGCACTTCGCCTTGCAGGCGTGCGATTTCCTTGTCGAGACGGGCCAGTTCCGCGCCCTTGTCGATCAGGCCGGCCATGGGCACCAGCACTTCCATCTCGCCAACCAGAGCGGTGGCGGACAGCGGTGCTTCGGCGTCAGCCGCCAATACCGTGATCGACTCCAGCTTCGCCAGCTTCTTGAGCAGCGCATCATTCTCGGTGAGACGGCGCTGGTCTTCGGCGCTGGCGTTTTTCACGAACACCGCCAGTGGCTTGCCCGGCCCGATGTTCATTTCGGCACGGATGTTACGTGTGCCCATCATCAGGGTCTTGAGCCATTCGATATCGCTTTCAGCGGCCTCATCGATGCGCGCTTCATTGGCCACCGGCCAAGGCTGCAGCATGATGGTCTTGCCTTCGATACCGGCCAGCGGCGCGATGCGCTGCCAGATTTCTTCGGTGATGAACGGCATGAACGGGTGCGCCAGGCGCAGCGCCACTTCGAGCACGCGCACCAGGGTGCGACGGGTGCCGCGCTGGCGTTCGATCGGCGAGTTTTCGTCCCACAGCACAGGCTTGGAGAGTTCCAGGTACCAGTCGCAATACTGGTTCCAGATGAACTCGTACAAGGCCTGGGCGGCCAGGTCGAAGCGGAACTGGTCGAGTTGGCGGGTCACTTCGGCTTCGGTACGTTGCAGCTGCGAGATGATCCAGCGATCCGCCAGGCTCAGTTCGACGGCTTCGCCGTTCTGGCCACAATCTTCGCCTTTATCCAGCACGTAGCGCGCGGCGTTCCAGATCTTGTTGCAGAAGTTGCGATAGCCTTCGACGCGGCCCATGTCGAACTTGATGTCGCGACCGGTGGACGCCAGCGAGCAGAAGGTGAAACGCAGGGCGTCGGTGCCATAGCTGGCGATACCGTCGGCGAACTCGTCGCGGGTCTGCTTCTCGATCTTCTTCGCCAGTTTCGGCTGCATCAGGCCCGAGGTGCGTTTCTGCACCAGGGTTTCCAGGTCGATGCCGTCGATGATGTCCAGCGGGTCGAGGACGTTGCCCTTGGACTTGGACATCTTCTGGCCCTGGCCATCACGCACCAGGCCATGCACGTACACGGTCTTGAACGGTACCTGCGGGGTGCCGTCTTCGTTTTTCACCAAGTGCATGGTGAGCATGATCATCCGGGCAACCCAGAAGAAAATGATATCGAAGCCGGTGACCAGCACGTCGGTGGAGTGGAATTTCTTCAGGAACTCGGTCTGCTGCGGCCACCCCAGGGTAGAGAAGGTCCACAGGCCCGAACTGAACCAGGTGTCGAGTACGTCGTTGTCTTGCTGCAGCGCGATGTCCGCGCCCAGGTTGTGCTTGGCGCGTACTTCGGCTTCGTCGCGGCCCACGTAGACCTTGCCCGACTCGTCGTACCAGGCCGGAATGCGGTGGCCCCACCACAGTTGACGGCTGATGCACCAATCCTGGATGTCGCGCATCCACGAGAAGTACATGTTTTCGTACTGCTTGGGCACGAACTGGATGCGGCCGTCTTCTACGGCAGCAATCGCCGGTTCAGCCAGCGGCTTGGTGGAGACGTACCACTGGTCGGTCAGCCACGGCTCGATGATGGTGCCGGAGCGGTCGCCTTTCGGTACTTTGAGACCGTGGTCGTCGACGCTCACCAGCAGGCCGGCGGCGTCGAAGGCAGCCACGATCTGCTTGCGTGCTTCGAAACGGTCGAGGCCGGCGTATTCGGCCGGGATCTTGCCGTCGATGCTCTCGTTCAGCGTGCCGTCCAGGTTGAACACCTGGCAGGCCGGCAGCACGGCAGCGTTTTTGTCGAAGATGTTCAGCAGCGGCAGGTTGTGGCGCTTGCCGACTTCATAGTCGTTGAAATCGTGGGCCGGGGTGATCTTCACGCAGCCGGTGCCGAATTCAGGGTCGCAGTAGTCGTCCGCAATGATCGGGATGCGGCGGCCAACCAGTGGCAGCTCGACAAACTTGCCGATCAGCGCCTGGTAGCGTTCATCGTTCGGGTTAACGGCCACGGCGGCGTCGCCGAGCATGGTTTCCGGACGAGTGGTGGCGACGATCAGGTAGTCGTTACCTTCGGCGGTCTTGGCGCCGTCGGCCAGCGGGTACTTGAGGTTCCACAGGAAGCCTTTCTCGTCGTGGTTTTCCACTTCGAGGTCGGAAATTGCCGTGTGCAACTTGGTGTCCCAGTTGACCAGGCGCTTGCCGCGGTAGATCAGGCCGTCTTCGTGCAGGCGTACGAAGGCTTCTTTCACCGATTCCGACAGGCCGTCGTCCATGGTGAAGCGCTCGCGGCTCCAGTCTACGGACGAGCCCAGGCGACGGATCTGACGGCTGATATTGCCGCCGGACTGGTCTTTCCATTCCCAGATCTTTTCCAGGAATTTTTCGCGGCCCAGGTCGTGACGGTTCTGGCCGGTGGCTTCCAACTGGCGTTCCACCAGCATCTGCGTGGCGATACCGGCGTGGTCGGTACCCGGTTGCCACAGGGTGTTACGGCCCTGCATGCGGCGGAAACGGATCAACGCATCCATGATCGCATTGTTGAAGCCATGGCCCATGTGCAGGCTGCCAGTGACGTTCGGTGGCGGAATCATGATGGTGTAGGACTCGCCCGCACCTTGCGGAGCGAAATAGTTCTCGGACTCCCAGGTGTTGTACCAGGAAGTTTCAATAGCGTGCGGCTGGTAGGTCTTATCCATGCGCGGCGGGACCCTAGTTGGCATTTATTCAGGAAAGCCGGCAAGTATAACGGGGGAGGGCGTGGAGGGCGAGTTGAAGACGGGCTTAAGGTTGGCGTTGAGCAAATGTGGGAGCGGGCTTGCTCGCGAATGCAGTGTAACAGTCACCGGATGGATTGACTGAACCACCGCATTCGCGAGCAAGCCCGCTCCCACAGGGGATCTGTGTGTGGCTCAGGATTGGTATTGGCTGAGCAACCGCTCCATCCGCGCATCCAGCCGACGCTTGATCTCGGTTTCGATATGCGGGGCGAAGTCGTCGATCACGTCTTGCATGATCAATTGCGCAGCGGCGCGCAGTTCGTTGTCCAGGTGCAGCAGCAGGGCGTCCTGGGTTTTTTCGGCGACGGGCGCCGGGGCGGCCGGCGCTTTGGCAGCAGGCTTGTTGTCCACCGCGTCGAACAGCATGGGGATCTGTACGTCATCCTCCACGGATTCGGTCAGCAGCGGCGGTTGCAAGTCATCATCACCCAGCAGCTGACGGATCGACTCGAGGTCATCCAGCAGGTGGTCGTCTTTTTTTATAGGGTTGGGAGTGTCCATCATGTACTCAAAGTCGTTGTAGCCGGTGATCTTGCAAAGGATAGCCCTGTTCGCGGTAGAAGCGGAAACTCTCCCGCGCGGCCTGACGAATAGCCGGGTCTTCCACCACCACCTCCGCCACACGGGCAAATGCCTTGGCGAAGGGCGGTACTTTCAGGTCCAGGTTGACCAGCAGGTCATGGTGATCGCCGCAGCTGTCGCCCAAACCCAGCACCACCAGGCCGTCGGGTTCGGATTCGGCGGGGCCGTGGGGCACGAAGCTTTCGCCCTTGAAGCGCCACAGGCGTGCATCAAGCTCGTCGCGTTGGGCCGCGTCGCTGCAATGCAGGTAGATGCGGTGGCCCATGCGCCAGGCTTTTTCGCTGAGTTTGCAGGCAAAGTCCAGGCGTGCCGAAGGATCGGCGCTGGGCAATATATAGAAGTCGACTTGGGTCATTGCGGTTCCTGAGGCCGGGGCGGCGCGTTCATCACCGCCCCGGCATCTTCAGTTTCAGGCTTTGGCGCGATCCAGCAGGTACTGGGTCAGCAGAGGCACCGGACGGCCAGTGGCGCCCTTGTCCTTGCCGCCGCTGGTCCAGGCCGTGCCGGCGATGTCCAGGTGCGCCCAGTTGAAGTTCTTGGCGAAGCGCGACAGGAAGCAGGCAGCGGTAATGGTGCCGGCTTTTGGCCCGCCGATGTTGGCGATGTCGGCGAACGGGCTGTCCAGCTGCTCTTGGTACTCATCGAACAGCGGCAATTGCCAGGCGCGGTCGTCGGCCGCCTTGCCGGCGCTGAGCAGTTGCTCGATCAGCTCGTCGCTGTTGCCCAGCAGGCCCGACGTGTGGGAACCCAGGGCCACGATGCAGGCACCGGTGAGGGTGGCGATGTCGATCACGGCTTGCGGCTTGAAGCGCTCGGCGTAGGTCAGTGCGTCGCACAGCACCAGGCGGCCTTCGGCGTCGGTGTTGAGAATTTCGACGGTCTGGCCGCTCAGGGTGGTGACGATATCGCCCGGACGGGTTGCGCCGCCGCTCGGCATGTTCTCGGCGCAGGCCAGGATGCACACCAGGTTGATTGGCAGTTTCAGCTCCAGCACGGCACGCAGGGTGCCGAATACGCTGGCGGCGCCGCCCATGTCGTACTTCATCTCATCCATGCCCGCGCCCGGCTTGAGGCTGATACCGCCGGTGTCGAAGGTGATGCCTTTGCCCACCAGGGCGTAAGGTTTTTCGGTTTTTTTGCCGCCGTTGTATTGCATCACGATCAGGCGTGGCGGCTGGTCGCTGCCCTGGCCCACGGCATAGAACGAGCCCATGCCCAGTTCCTTGATCTTCTTCTCGTCGAGGACTTCGACTTTCAAACCCTTGAACTCTTTGCCCAGCGCCTTGGCCTGTTCGCCCAGGTAGGTTGGGTGGCAGATGTTCGGCGGCAGGTTGCCCAGGTCGCGGGTGAACGACATGCCGTTGGCGATGGCCTGGGCGTGGGTCGCGGCGCGCTGGACTTCAGCCTGGGCGGCCTTGATGGTCAGCAGGGTGATTTTCTTCAGGGCGCGCGGTTCGGCTTTCTGGCTCTTGAACTGGTCGAAGATATAGCCGCCGTCTACCAGGGTTTCAGCCAGCAGACGGGTCTTGCCGTAGCTGTCACGGCCTTTAACCACGATTTCGTCGAGTGCCAGTGCCGCATCGCTGCCGCCCAGGCCCTTGAGGGTGGTGAGGATGGCGCTGATGATTTTGCGGAATGGGCGGTCGCCGAGCTCGGCGTCCTTGCCCACGCCCACCAGCAATACGCGGTCGGCCTTGAGGTTGGGCAGGCTTTGCAGCAGCAGGCTCTGGCCGACTTTGCCGGCCAGGTCGCCGCGCTTGAGTACGGCGCTGATGGCGCCGCCGCTGAGTTCATCGAGCTGCTTGGCGGCGACGCCGAGCTTGCGGCCTTCGCCGATGGCGACCACGAGGGTGGCGGTTTTCAACGTTTCGGGGCTAACGCTTTTTACAACCAATTCCATTTTCGGGTCCCTTATAAAGGTCAGAGAGCCTGGCGTCTGTACGCAGGCTTTAAAGCTGGGCAGCTGTGTAAACCGCCCGCGACAAAGCCCGCAGTTTGAACCTCGCCGGCGGAGCCTGACAACCCTTGCCGCCAGCTTTGTGCACGCGCATGAGCGTGCTCCGTGACAGGCGCGGTCAATCACAGGATAATGCGCCATCTTTTTAGCCGGCCCGCTGCAAACGGGCTGACTCGGTATGCTTGCTTGTTTGGCCGCCTTAGCCTGACAACCCTGGAGTGTCTGGTTTGATTGTCTTCCGTTATCTATCCCGCGAAGTTCTGTTGACCCTGAGTGCCGTAAGTGCGGTGCTGTTGGTCATCATCATGAGTGGTCGTTTCGTCAAATACCTGGCCCAGGCTGCCTCGGGCGCCCTCGACCCAGGCTCGCTGTTCCTGATCATGGGCTTTCGCCTGCCGGGCTTCCTGCAGCTGATCCTGCCGCTGGGCCTGTTCCTCGGCATCCTGCTGGCCTACGGCCGCCTGTACCTCGAAAGCGAAATGACCGTGCTCTCGGCCACCGGCATGAGCCAGCAGCGTCTGCTGGGCATGACCATGATCCCGGCCGCCGGCATCGCGCTGATCGTGGCCTGGCTGAGCTTGAGCCTGGCCCCGCAGGGCGCCATGCAGTTCCAGCTGGTGCTGAACAAGCAGGACGCCATGACTGAGTTCGACACCCTCGAACCCGGCCGCTTCCAGGCGCTCAATGACGGTTCGCGGGTGACTTACACTGAAACCCTGACCGACGACCGCGCCAACCTGGGCGGAGTGTTCATCTCCGAGAAACGCTTGGGGCAGGACAAGAAAGACCGTGGCATTTCGGTGCTGGTGGCCGACTCGGGTCGCCAGGAAGTGCGCCCCGACGGCAGCCGCTACCTGATCCTGGAAAACGGCTATCGCTACGACGGCAGCCCAGGCATGGCCGATTACCGTGCGATTAAGTACGACACCTATGGCGTGATGCTGGCTCGCCCGGACATCAGCGACGAAGTCACCGACCGCGATGCGATCCCGACCACCGACTTGTTCGGCAGCAAGGAGCTGCGTTCGATTGCCGAGCTGCAATGGCGTATTTCCCTGCCGTTGCTGGTGTTCATCGTGACCTTGATGGCGGTGCCACTGTCGCGCGTCAACCCGCGCCAGGGCCGTTTCCTCAAGCTGTTGCCGGCGATCCTGCTGTACATGGCTTACCTGACCATCCTGATTTCCGCCCGTGGCTCGCTGGAGAAAGGCAAGCTGTCGCCGACCCTGGGCCTGTGGTGGGTGCACGGGATCTTCCTGGTGATTGGCCTCGGGCTGCTGTATTGGGAACCTATACGCTTGAAAATGATGAGCCGTCGTGGCCAGAAGGAGTTGGCTCGTGGCTAAGCTCGATCGCTACATTGGTAGCAGCGTACTGATCGCCATTCTGGCGGTATTGGGCATCATCCTCGGCCTGGCGTCGTTGTTCGCCTTCATCGATGAAGTCGGCAACGTCAGCGACACCTACACCGTGTGGGACGTGCTCAGCTACGTGGCCCTCACCGCGCCGCGTCGCCTCTACGACATGATGCCGATGGCCGCATTGATCGGCTGTCTGATCGGCCTGGGCAGCCTGGCCAGCAACAGCGAGCTGACCATCATGCGCGCCGCCGGCGTGTCCATCGGTCGTATCGTCTGGGCGGTGATGAAGCCGATGTTGCTGCTGATGCTGTGCAGCGTGCTGATCGGCGAGTACGTCGCCCCGCCGGCTGAAACCACGGCCCAGGCCAATCGCGCCCTGGCCCAGGGCTCGGGCGATGCGCAAAGCTCCAAGCACGGCCTGTGGCACCGCCAGGGGGATGAATTCATCCACATCAACGCCGTGCAACCGGGCGGCCTGCTGATTGGTGTGACGCGCTATACGTTCGACAAGGAACGTCACTTGCTGTCGTCCAGTTTCGCCAAACGCGCGCAGTACAGCGGCGAAAAATGGCAACTGAGCGACATCACCACGACGTACTTCCGCAACATCGGCCAAGGCACCAAGGCCAGCACCGAAGTGATCAATGTGCCGAGCGAAGAGTGGGATATCGCCCTCAAGCCGCAATTGCTCAATACGGTGGTGATGATCCCGGAAAGCCTGCCGATCTCCGGGTTGTGGGGCTATATCCACTACCTCAAGGACCAGGGCCTGAATAACGGCCGCTACTGGCTGGCGTTTTGGGTCAAGGTGTTGCAGCCGGTCGTCACCGCCGCGCTGGTGTTGATGGCAATTTCGTTCATCTTCGGCCCGTTGCGCTCCGTTACCCTTGGCCAGCGTGTGTTTACTGGCGTGCTGGTGGGCTTTACCTTCCGTATCGCCCAGGACCTGCTCGGCCCGTCGAGCCTGGTGTTCGGGTTCTCGCCGCTGTTTGCGGTGCTGGTGCCGACCGCTATCTGCGCCCTGGCCGGGTTCTGGCTGTTGCGCCGAGCCGGTTGATACCGCGCTTATGCACAAAAAATGCCCCGCTCAGATGAGTGGGGCATTTTTGTTCTGGTCAGCAAAGATGACGTCTGGCCTGAGCATCAGGTACAATTCCCGGCTATTTTTCAGCGGGCAATCTGCCTGCAGCCTTTTTGAGTGTTGATCCGTGAGTGATTTGAGTCATATCCGCAATTTCTCCATCATCGCCCACATTGACCATGGTAAGTCGACGCTGGCCGATCGATTCATCCAGATGTGCGGCGGCCTTGCCGAGCGTGAAATGGAAGCCCAGGTACTGGATTCCATGGACCTCGAACGCGAGCGCGGGATCACCATCAAGGCCCACAGCGTTACTCTGTATTACACCGCCAAAGACGGTATCAAGTACCAGCTGAACTTCATTGACACCCCCGGGCACGTCGACTTCACCTACGAAGTCAGCCGGTCGTTGGCGGCCTGTGAAGGCGCCTTGCTGGTGGTTGATGCGGGCCAGGGCGTCGAAGCCCAATCCGTGGCCAACTGCTACACCGCGATCGAGCAGGGCCTTGAGGTCATGCCGGTATTGAACAAGATCGACCTGCCGCAGGCCGACCCAGACCGCGTTAAAGAAGAAATCGAAAAAATCATCGGCATTGACGCCACCGACGCCGTCGAGTGCAGCGCCAAGACCGGCCTGGGCGTCGACGAAGTGCTCGAGCGCCTGGTCAAGACCATTCCTGCGCCGACCGGCAACTACGAAGATCCGCTGCAAGCGTTGATCATCGACTCCTGGTTCGACAACTACCTGGGCGTTGTGTCCCTGGTACGTGTGCGCCACGGCCGGGTGAAGAAGGGCGACAAGATCCTGGTCAAATCCACCGGCAAGATCCACCTGGTGGACAGCGTCGGTGTATTCAACCCGAAACACACCGCCACCACCGACCTCAAGGCCGGTGAAGTGGGCTTCATCATCGCCGGCATCAAGGATATTCACGGGGCGCCGGTGGGTGACACCCTGACCTTGAGTTCGACCCCTGATGTCGACGTGCTGCCCGGCTTCAAACGCATCCAGCCGCAGGTGTACGCCGGCCTGTTCCCGGTCAGCTCCGACGACTTCGAAGACTTCCGCGAAGCGCTGCAGAAGCTGACCCTCAACGACTCGTCGTTGCAGTACACCCCGGAAAGCTCCGACGCCCTGGGCTTCGGCTTCCGTTGCGGGTTCCTGGGCATGCTGCACATGGAGATCATCCAGGAGCGCCTCGAGCGCGAATACGACCTGGACCTGATCACCACCGCGCCGACGGTTATTTTTGAGCTGGCGCTGAAAACCGGTGAAACGATTTACGTCGACAACCCGTCCAAGCTTCCAGACCTGTCCTCCATCGAAGACATGCGCGAGCCGATCGTGCGGGCCAATATCCTGGTACCGCAGGAACACCTGGGCAATGTCATTACCCTGTGTATCGAAAAGCGTGGCGTCCAGCACGACATGCTGTTCCTCGGTACCCAAGTGCAAGTGACCTACGATTTGCCGATGAACGAAGTGGTCCTGGACTTCTTCGACCGTCTCAAATCCACCAGCCGCGGCTATGCTTCGCTGGATTACCATTTCGATCGTTACCAATCGGCTAATCTGGTGAAACTGGATGTGCTGATCAACGGCGACAAGGTCGATGCCCTGGCACTCATCGTGCACAAGGACAACGCGCACTACAAAGGTCGCCAGTTGACCGAGAAGATGAAAGAACTGATTCCGCGCCAGATGTTCGACGTCGCGATCCAGGCCGCCATTGGCGGGCAGATCATTGCGCGGACCTCCGTCAAGGCTCTCAGAAAGAACGTACTGGCCAAATGCTACGGCGGCGACGTAAGCCGTAAGCGCAAACTGCTTGAGAAGCAAAAGGCCGGTAAAAAACGCATGAAGCAAGTGGGTAACGTGGAAATTCCACAAGAAGCCTTCCTTGCGGTGCTCAGGTTGGATAGTTAGGTCCTATGTCGCTAAATTTCCCGCTGTTGCTGGTCATCGCCGTTGCCGTTTGCGGTCTCCTGGCGTTGCTCGATCTGGTGTTCTTCGCCCCGCGTCGGCGGGCGGCTATCGCGTCCTATCAGGGCAGCGTCAGCCAGCCCGACGGTGTGGTGATCGAGAAGCTGAACAAAGAGCCTTTGCTGGTTGAATACGGCAAGTCGTTCTTCCCGGTGTTGTTCATCGTGCTGGTGCTGCGTTCGTTCCTGGTGGAACCGTTTCAGATTCCTTCCGGGTCGATGAAGCCTACCCTGGATGTGGGCGACTTCATCCTGGTGAACAAGTTTTCCTACGGGATCCGCCTGCCGGTGATCGACAAGAAGGTTATCGAGGTCGGTGACCCGCAGCGTGGCGACGTGATGGTGTTCCGCTACCCGAGCGACCCGAACGTCAACTACATCAAGCGTGTGGTTGGCCTGCCGGGCGACGTGATCCGCTACACCAGCGACAAGCGCCTGTTCATCAACGGTGAGTCGGTGGCCGAGAAACTGATCGGTTCCGAACCGAACAGCCTCGGCAGCGCTGAGCTGTATCAGGAAAAACTCGGCGCGGTAGAGCACGAAATCCGCAAGGAAATGAGCCGCTACCGTGCCCAGCCTGACGGCGAATGGAAAGTGCCGGCCGGGCACTACTTCATGATGGGCGACAACCGCGACAACTCCAATGACAGCCGCTACTGGGATGACCCCACTATTCCCAAGGAGTTGCTGGGCATGGTTCCCGACCAGAATATCGTCGGCAAGGCCTTTGCGGTCTGGATGAGCTGGCCGGAACCCAAACTCAGCCACCTGCCGAACTTCTCGCGGGTCGGGCTGATCAAGTAATACAAGCGGCGCTGTTCACACAGCGCCGAATGCTTTTCTGGGGCTCGGACAATTCCGGCGCCAGGCTGTAATCATCAGGATTTGAATTTGAACACTGCGTCAATCGTCGATGGCCGCCGGTGCCACCCACTAGATATGCAGCAACTAGGTATGGATAAACCGTGACCGTTTCGCTAAGTCGTTTAGAGCGCCAGCTCGGCTACACCTTCAAGGATCAGGAATTGATGGTCCTTGCCCTCACACACCGCAGCTTTGCAGGGCGTAACAACGAGCGCCTGGAATTCCTCGGTGATGCCATTCTCAATTTCGCCGCCGGTGAGGCGTTGTTCGAGCGCTTCCCGCAAGCGCGCGAAGGCCAGCTGTCGCGCCTGCGTGCACGCCTGGTGAAAGGCGAGACCCTGGCTGTGCTGGCCCGTGGTTTCGGCCTGGGCGAGTACCTGCGCCTGGGTTCCGGTGAATTGAAAAGCGGCGGTTTCCGTCGCGAGTCGATCCTCGCCGATGCCCTTGAGGCGCTGATCGGTGCGATCTACCTCGACGCGGGTATGGAGACGGCCAAGGAGCGCGTGGTCGCCTGGCTGGCTTCGGAGATCGAAAGCCTCACGCTGGTCGACACCAATAAAGATCCCAAGACCCGCCTGCAGGAATACCTGCAGTCGCGCGGGTGCGAACTGCCACGCTACGAAGTGGTGGATATCCAGGGTGAGCCGCATTGCCGCGTATTCTTCGTGGAATGTGAAATCACCTTACTGAATGAAAAAAGCCGAGGTCAGGGTGTGAGCCGTCGTATTGCCGAACAGGTAGCGGCCGCTGCAGCACTGATTGCCCTGGGCGTGGAGAATGGCCATGACTGATTCAACCGCAACACGCTGTGGCTATGTTGCCATCGTTGGCCGCCCGAACGTGGGCAAGTCCACGCTGCTCAACCACATCCTCGGGCAGAAACTCGCGATCACCTCGCGTAAGCCGCAGACCACCCGCCACAACATGCTGGGTATCAAGACCGAAGGCAGCGTGCAAGCGGTCTACGTTGACACCCCGGGCATGCACAAAGGCGGCGAGAAAGCCCTTAACCGCTACATGAACAAGACCGCTTCGGCGGCGTTGAAAGACGTCGACGTGGTGATCTTCGTGGTCGACCGCACCAAGTGGACCGACGAAGACCAGATGGTCCTGGAGCGTGTGCAGTACGTCACCGGCCCGCTGATCGTCGCGTTGAACAAGACCGACCGCATCGAAGACAAAGCCGAATTGATGCCGCACCTGAGCTGGCTGCAGGAACAACTGCCGAACGCCCAGATCATCCCGATCTCGGCGCAGCACGGCCACAACCTCGATGCCCTGGAGCGCGTGATCGCCGAGCACCTGCCGGAGAACGAGCACTTCTTCCCGGAAGACCAGATCACCGACCGCAGCAGCCGTTTCCTTGCCGCCGAACTGGTGCGCGAGAAAATCATGCGCCAGATGGGCGCCGAGCTGCCGTACCAGATCACCGTCGAAATCGAAGAGTTCAAGCAACAGGGCAAGACCCTGCATATTCACGCGCTGATCCTCGTCGAACGTGACGGCCAGAAAAAAATCATCATTGGCGACAAGGGCGAGCGCATCAAGCGCATCGGCACCGAAGCGCGCAAGGACATGGAGTTGCTGTTCGACTCCAAGATCATGCTCAACCTGTGGGTGAAGGTGAAGGGTGGCTGGTCCGATGATGAGCGTGCGTTGCGCTCCCTCGGTTACGGCGACCTGTAATCGGTTTTCAGTAACACCACAGGACAAAATGTGGGAGCGGGCTTGCTCGCGAATGCAGTGGATCAGTCACCCGATGTGTTGGCTGACACACCGCATTCGCGAGCAAGCCCGCTCCCACATTGGATAGTCGAAGTTTTCAAGACCGTGTTCCGTCAGCGAGAACCCCATGTCCCAATCCCAACCCCCCAGCCAACTCGCCTACGTCCTGCACAGCCGCGCCTACCGCGAGACCAGCGCGCTGGTGGACTTCCTCACGCCCCAAGGCCGCCTGCGCGCGGTGTTGCGCAGTGCGCGGGGCAAGGCGGGCACGTTGGCGCGGCCGTTCGTGGCCTTGGACGTGGAGTTTCGGGGCAAGGGCGAGCTGAAAAACGTCGGCCGCCTGGAAAGCGTCGGCACTTCGGCCTGGCTCAATGGCGAGGCGCTGTTCAGCGGTCTTTACCTCAATGAACTGCTGATTCGCCTGTTGCCCGCCGAAGACCCGCACCCAGCGGTATTCGATCACTATGCCGCGACCCTGTTGGCCCTGGCCGAAGGTCGCCCTCTGGAGCCGTTGTTGCGCGCGTTCGAATGGCGCCTGCTGGACGACCTGGGCTACGGCTTCGAATTGAGCAACGACCTGCACGGCGAGCCCATCGCCGCCGACGGCATGTACCGCCTGCAAGTCGACGCCGGCCTGGAGCGGGTGTACCTGCTGCAACCGGGTCTGTTCCAGGGCACCGAGCTGCTGGCCATGAGTGAAGCGGATTGGACCGCCCCCGGCGCCTTGTCCGCCGCCAAGCGTTTGATGCGCCAGGCGCTGGCCGTGCACTTGGGCGGAAGGCCATTGGTCAGTCGCGAGTTGTTTCGAAAGCCCTGACATCCCCGTGTATGCTGTGCACCGATTCTTTCCCTTTTCAGGAGCGCTTTCGTGACCACCAGCAATCGCATTCTTCTTGGCGTCAACATCGACCACGTCGCCACCCTGCGCCAGGCCCGGGGCACCCGTTACCCTGACCCGGTCAAGGCCGCGCTGGACGCCGAAGAAGCGGGCGCCGACGGCATCACCGTGCACCTGCGCGAAGACCGTCGGCACATCCAGGAGCGCGATGTGCTGCTGCTCAAGGACGTGCTGCAAACCCGCATGAACTTCGAGATGGGCGTCACCGAGGAAATGATGGCGTTCGCCGAGCGCATCCGCCCGGCGCATATCTGCCTGGTGCCGGAAACCCGCCAGGAACTGACCACCGAAGGCGGCCTCGACGTGGCCGGCCAGGAAGCGCGGATCAAGGCTGCCGTGGAGCGCCTGTCGAAGATCGGCAGCGAAGTGTCGCTGTTCATCGACGCCGACGAGCGCCAGATCGAAGCCTCGCGCCGTGTCGGTGCGCCGGCCATCGAACTGCACACCGGTCGTTACGCCGACGCCACCACGCCGACCGAAGTGGCTGACGAACTGCAGCGCATCGTCGAGGGCGTAAAGTGCGGCCTGAATGAAGGTCTAATCGTCAACGCCGGCCATGGCCTGCACTACCACAACGTCGAAGCCGTGGCCGCGATCAAGGGCATCAACGAGCTGAACATCGGCCACGCACTGGTGGCCCATGCACTGTTCGTCGGTTTCAAAGGCGCCGTGGCCGAAATGAAGGCCCTGATCCTGGCAGCTGCCAAGCACTGACATAACACTGCAGAACCGCTGTGGGAGCGGGCTTGTGTGGGAGCGGGCTTGCTCGCGAATACGGTGTGTCAGTCGACTCATGTATTGCTGGCCCACTGCATTCGCGAGCAAGCCCGCTCCCACACAGGTCTATTTCCATCTTTTGATCTGTGGTGTATTCACCCGCGTTTTAGCCATGCGGCAATGCGAAGCCTTACTGTTTAGCCGATGCAGGTGTATCGTATCTGCCCTTTGCGGGCCTTGGCCTGCGGCAGATACGTGAGGTTGTTGTGTCCCGATCCTTTTCCCGTCGACAAATCCTGGGTGGCCTCGCAGGCCTGGCCGTAGTGGGCGTCGGTGCCGGTGGCGGCTATCGCTACTGGCTGGGGAAAGTCGCCGAGGCCGAGGCGGGGCACGATTACGAACTGATCGCCGCGCCGCTCGACGTGGAACTGGTGCCCGGCCACAAGACCGAGGCGTGGGCGTTCGGCCCTTCGGCGCCGGGCACCGAATTGCGCGTGCGCCAGGGCGAATGGCTGCGGGTGCGTTTTATCAACCACCTGCCGGTCGCCACCACCATCCACTGGCACGGCATTCGCCTACCGCTGGAAATGGACGGTGTGCCCTACGTCTCGCAATTGCCGGTGTTGCCCGGTGAATACTTCGACTATAAATTCCGCGTGCCGGACGCTGGCAGCTACTGGTATCACCCCCATGTGAACAGCAGCGAGGAGCTCGGCCGTGGCCTGGTCGGCCCGCTGATCATCGAAGAGCGCGAGCCCACCGGTTTCAAGCACGAGCGCACCTTGAGCCTGAAAAGCTGGCACGTGGACGAAGAGGGCGCATTCGTTGCCTTCAGCATCCCGCGCGAGGCCGCGCGGGGCGGCACGGCCGGGCGCCTGTCGACGATCAATGGCGTGTCCCAGGCGGTGATCGACCTGCCGGCCGGGCAAATCACCCGCGTGCGCCTGCTCAACCTCGACAACACCCTGACTTATCGCCTCAACATCCCTGACGTCGAGGCGCAGATCTACGCGCTGGATGGCAACCCCATCGAGCCGCGCCCGTTGGGCAAGGAATACTGGTTGGGCCCGGGGATGCGCATCTGCCTGGCGATCAAGGCACCGCCGGCCGGCGAAGAGCTGTCGATCCGCAACGGCCCGGTGCGCCTGGGCACCTTCCGTTCAGTCGCCAATACTGACGCGCCGACCGCGTGGCCGCCCGCGCTGCCGGCCAACCCGATTGCCGAGCCGGACCTGGCCAATGCCGAGAAACTCAACTTCAATTTCGAGTGGGTCGGTACCGTGTCGGTGGATGACGGCAAGCCGCCGAGCCTGTGGCAAATCAACGGCAAGGCGTGGGACATCACCGACAAGACCTGCGCCGACCGCCCGATTGCCAAGCTGGAAAAGGGCAAGAGCTACATTTTCGAATTGAAGAACATGACCCAGTACCAGCACCCGATCCACTTGCACGGCATGAGCTTCAAGGTGATCGCCTCGAACCGCCACAAGGTGATCCCGTATTTCACCGACACCTACCTGCTGGGCAAGAACGAACGCGCCCGCGTGGCCCTGGTGGCGGATAACCCGGGGGTGTGGATGTTCCACTGCCACGTGATCGACCATATGGAAACCGGCCTGATGGCCGCAATCGAGGTGGCGTGATGCGCCAGGTTCGCCCCGTGGCGATTATCGACCGCAGCCGCGACCAGGACTTCATGCGCGAAGCCCTGGCCCTCGCCGCCCAGGGCGCGGCACTCGGCGAAGTGCCGGTGGGCGCGGTGCTGGTGCAAAACGGTGAAATCATCGGCCGCGGCTTCAACTGCCCCATCAGCGGCAACGACCCCAGCGCCCATGCCGAAATGGTCGCCATCCGCGCCGCTGCGCAAGCCATCAGCAACTACCGCCTGGTGGGCAGCACCCTGTACGTGACCCTGGAACCGTGCAGCATGTGCGCCGGCCTGATCGTGCACTCACGGGTGGCGCGGGTGGTGTATGGCGCGCTGGAACCCAAGGCCGGGATTGTGCAGAGCCAGGGGCAGTTTTTTACCCAAGGGTTTCTGAACCATCGGGTGTTGTTTGAAGGCGGGGTGCTGGCGGAGGAGTGTGGGGCTGTTCTGAGTGAGTTCTTCAAGGCGCGTCGGGCCAAGCCTACAATCTGACCAACACCGAGAAACCAATGTGGGAGCGGGCTTGCTCGCGAATACGGTGGGTCAGTTGACACATATGTGACTGATACACCGCTTTCGCGAGCAAGCCCGCTCCCACATTTTTGATCTCCATTTATTCAAGGGGATCAGGGGTTACTACTTCTTGGCGATGATGACCGCCCGCATCGGCGCCGGCAGCCCTTCAATGGTCTTGCTGTGATCATCCGGGTCGAGGAAATCACTCAGCGACTGGTACTTCATCCACTCCGTCCCGCGCTGTTCCTCGACCGTGGTCACGCTCACATCCACACACCGCACATCACTGAACCCGGCACGCCGCAGCCATAGCATCAGCGCCGGCACCGACGGCAGGAACCATACGTTGCGCATCTGCGCGTAGCGGTCTTCCGGCACCAGTACTTGCTGCTGGTCGCCTTCTACCACCAGGGTTTCCAGGACCAACTCGCCGCCTTTGACCAGTGTGTCTTTGAGTGCCAGCAGGTGCTCGATGGGGGAGCGGCGGTGGTAGAACACGCCCATGGAAAATACCGTGTCGAAACCTTCCAGGTTGGCCGGCAGGTCTTCGAACGGGAACGGCAGGTGCCAGGCCTTAGGCTCAGACAGGTAACGCTGCACCGCCTGGAACTGGCAGAAGAACAGCCAGTTCGGGTCCACGCCAATCACGCTGTCAGCCCCGGCGCCGAGCATGCGCCACATGTAATAGCCGTTGCCGCAACCGACATCGAGGATGCGTTTGCCTTTGAGATCCAGGTGCGGTGCCACCCGCGACCACTTCCAGTCCGAGCGCCATTCGGTGTCCACGTGCACGCCGAACAGGTGGAACGGGCCTTTGCGCCATGGGCTCAGGCCCATCAGCGCGGTGTGCATGTGCGCGCGCGTGGCGTCGTCGCAATCGGTGTCGAGGGTCAAGCCATTGAGCAAATCGACTGCGCTGGGCTGGATCTTCGGCAGCGCATCCAGCGCGCCCTGCCAACGCTCCAGGTCGCCATGACCCTTTTCCATCTTGCTGTCGAGTTGCGCTTGCAGGCCTTGGGCCCACACAGCCAGGGGAGTGCCGACCAAGTGGCGGGCGAGGGGGGACAGATCAATCATGGCAAGGCAATCAACGAGGCAAAGTTAAGACACTGGAACCACGGCACGACTTTCGAGAACCCGGCCGCCAGCAGGCGTTCGCGGTGTTCTTCGAGGCTGTCGGGCTTCATGACGTTTTCGATGGCGCTGCGCTTCTGGGCGATTTCCAGTTCGCTGTAGCCGTTGGCGCGTTTGAACGCGATATGCAGGTCGGTGAGCAGCGCGTGTTCTTCAAGGTCATTGAAGCGCAGCTTTTCCGAGAGGATCAACGCCCCGCCCGGCAACAGCGCCTGACGGATGCGCGCGAGCAACGCCAGGCGCTCCTCAGGGGCGATGAATTGCAGGGTGAAATTCAGCGCCACCACCGAGGCCGGCTGGAACTGCAGCGCGAGGATATCGCCCTCGATCACCTCGACCGGCAGCAACTCCTGGAACATCGAGTCCTGGCCGTTGAGGTATTCGCGGCAACGCTCGACCATGGCTGCCGAGTTGTCCACCGCGATGACGTTGCAGCCGTCGGTGCGTACATGGCGGCGCAAGGCCTGGGTCACGGCGCCAAGGGACGAGCCCAGGTCGTATAGCACGCTGTTCGGTTGGGCAAATTGGGCTGCCAGCACGCCGAGGTTTTCGACGATGGTCGGGTAGCCCGGCACCGAGCGCTTGATCATGTCCGGGAAAACCCGCACCACGTCCTCGTTAAAGGCGAAGTCCGGCACCTGGGGCAGGGGCTGGGCGAATAGGCGATCGGGTTCTTTGCTCACGGTTGTTCCGGCGACGAGGGGGGAAAGGCCGGTATTTTAGCCAAATTGGCCCTCGGGTGCGCGGGTTGTCTGACTGAATGCTGATGCGGTGATGCCCCACTGCCCCAGCCAGTAAGTGACGATCAACACATACGGCGCGGCATCGAACGCCAGCACAAATCGATTGATCCCGATCAGCGTGTCAGACACTACAAACGACGCCGCGCCTGCCGCCGCCAGCCATGCCGAGCGTGTCGGCACGTCGCTGCCCAGGCGGGCCAGGGCGCGCCAGAGCATGGCGCTGATCACCAGGGCGTAAACCACCACCGGAATCAGCAGGTCGCCGAGGCCGTGGGCGATCAGGATGCTCAGCAGCACCGCGCCCACGCCCAGGGCCAGTAACAATGGCAGCAGCGCGAAACGCCGGCAGTCACTGAAATACGCCTTGAGGTAGGCCAGGTGCGCCAACAGAAAGGCGCCGAGGCCAAAGATAAACAGGTCGCCGGGCCACGCGAGCAACACGTCGCCGACCAGGGAAAAAATCAGCCCCAGGCTGATCCAGCGTCGATAGTCGGTGGGCGGCGCGTCATGCAGCCAGCCCAGCAGCGCCAGTACCGGCAGGGGCTTGACCAGCAGGCACAACAAGGTGGCGTGGGTGGTCAGCCCGTAGATAAAGGTGCCGGCGCCCATCAACGCGAGAATCAGCCATGGCATATCAGTTCACCGTAATGGCGCAGTCGAAGGTTTCGGCGGGTTCGGCTTCCGGCTCCCAAGGTTGCTGGGAGGTCAGGCGCAAGCGACCCTGGCCGGCCGCGAAGGCCTGGAAGCGCCAAGTGGATTGGCCACCGCCACCGATGACACCGGATTCGGAGCTGCTGTAGACCTCGGGGCTCAGCGCGCGTAGCACGCCGCCGGCGGAATCCTGAATGGCCCAGCGGTAACCGGTGGTGGGGTTGCTGGGCAGGGTGAGGATCAGGTTTTGCCCGGATTTAAGCTGGAGCGGGCAGCTGCTCTGGTCTTCCACGCTGATGTTTTGCTTCGGTGCACTGGCGCAGGCGGCCAGTAGGGCAAGGCTCAAGGGGAGAAGCAGGCGGGCAGCGGTCATGGGGGCTCCGTTGTTTGGCGACGAAGGGCGAGCATAACCGAAGATGAGACAAGGTGTGACAAGGCGGGGGTTTGTGTTGGCAGGTCTGGCCTCATCGGGGGCAAGCCCCCTCCCACATTTTGAACTGTGAATACTTTCAAGTGTGGGAGGGGCGGTGCGACGATTCGACTTGCCCCCGATGAGGCCAGCTCAGGCACTACACAACTGTCAGAACAACACCTTCGCCACATCCGCAAACCGCTTGGCAAAGTGCACCGTCATGCCTTCCTTGAGGTAATCCGGCAACTCTTCAAAGCTGCCACGGTTCGGCTCCGGCAAGATCAACTCATGAATCTTCTGACGCCGCGCCGCAATCACCTTCTCGCGCACGCCGCCAATCGGCAGCACATGCCCGGTCAGCGTCAGCTCGCCGGTCATCGCCACGCCTTTTTTCGGCGGCTGGTTGCGGGCCAGCGACAGCAACGCACTGGCCATGGTCACGCCGGCGCTCGGGCCGTCTTTCGGCGTGGCACCTTCCGGCACGTGCAAGTGCACGAAGGCTTCGTCGAAGAACTTCGGGTCACCGCCAAACGACTTCAGGTTGGAGCTGATGTAGCTGTAGGCAATTTCGGCGGATTCCTTCATCACTTCACCCAACTGCCCGGTGAGCTTGAACCCGCGGTTAAGCGTGTGGATGCGCGTCGCCTCGATCGGCAAGGTGGCGCCGCCCATGCTGGTCCAGGCCAGGCCGGTGATCACACCGGTGCCGGACAGCACTTGTTCGTTGCGGAACACCGGCATGCCCAGGGAGCTTTCCAGGTCTTTGGTGCCGAGCTTGATCACCGAGTCCGGCTCATCCAGCAGCTTGACCACCGCCTTGCGCACCAGCTTGCCCAGCTGTTTCTCCAACTGGCGCACCCCGGCTTCCCGCGCGTAACCGTCGATCAGTGCGCGCAGGGCGCCGTCGCTGATGGTCAGGCTGGTTTTCGCCACGCCGGCTTTTTCCAGCTGTTTTGGCCACAGGTGGCGCTTGGCGATGGCGACTTTTTCTTCGGTGATGTAGCCCGACAGGCGAATCACTTCCATACGGTCCAGCAACGGGCCGGGGATGGAGTCCAAGGTGTTGGCGGTGCACACGAACAGCACCTTGGACAGGTCCAGGCGCAGGTCCAGGTAGTGGTCGAGGAATTCGACGTTCTGCTCCGGGTCGAGGGTTTCGAGCAAGGCCGACGCCGGGTCGCCCTGGAAGCTCTGGCCCATCTTGTCGATCTCGTCGAGCATGATCACCGGGTTCATCACTTCTACATCTTTAAGCGCCTGTACCAGCTTGCCCGGCAGGGCGCCGATGTAGGTGCGGCGATGGCCCTTGATCTCGGCCTCGTCGCGCATGCCGCCGACGCTGAAACGGTAGAACGGCCGGCCCAGGGATTCGGCGATGGATTTACCGACGCTGGTCTTGCCCACGCCCGGTGGGCCCACCAGCAGCACGATGGAGCCGGCGACTTCGCCTTTATAGGCGCCTACGGCGAGGAATTCGAGGATACGGCTCTTGATGTCGTCCAGGCCCGCATGGTGCTTGTCCAGCACCTTGCGCGCGTGTTTCAGGTCGAGTTTGTCTTCTCCAAACACGCCCCACGGCACCGAGGTCGCCCAATCCAAGTAGTTGCGTGTGACCGCATATTCCGGCGAGCCGGTTTCCAGGATCGACAGTTTGTTCAGTTCTTCATCAATGCGTTTTTTCGCCTGGGCCGGCAGCACTTTGCCCTGCAGGCGCTGCTCGAATTGCTCGACGTCGGCGCTGCGGTCGTCCTTGGTCAGGCCCAGCTCTTGCTGGATGACCTTGAGCTGTTCCTTGAGGAAGAACTCACGCTGGTGCTCGCCGATCTTGCGGTTCACCTCGGCGGAGAGTTCTTTTTGCAGCCGCGCTACTTCGACCTCTTTGCGCAGCATCGGCAGCACTTTTTCCATGCGCTTGAGCATGGGCACGCAGTCCAGCACTTCCTGCAACTCGTTACCGGTGGCCGAAGTCAGTGCAGCGGCGAAGTCGGTGAGCGGCGACGGGTCGTTGGGGCTGAAACGGTTGAGATAGTTCTTCAACTCTTCGCTGTACAGCGGGTTGAGCGGCAGCAGTTCCTTGATCGCATTGATCAGCGCCATGCCGTAGGCCTTGACCTCGTCGGTCGGCTGGGTCGGCTGGTGCGGGTATTCGACTTCCACCAGGTACGGCGGGCGATGGTGCTTGAGCCAGGTCTTGATGCGTACGCGGGTCAGGCCCTGGGCGACGAATTGCAGTTTGCCGTTCTCGCGGCTGGCGTGGTGCACCTTCACCAGGGTGCCGTACAGCGGCAGGCTGGAGGTGTCGAAATGCCGTGGGTCTTCTGGCGGGGTGTCCATGAAGAACAGGGCCAGGGAGTGGTGGTCGGATTTGCTCACCAGCTCCAGGGTTTCGGCCCACGGTTCTTCATTGACGATCACCGGCAGCACTTGCGCCGGGAAGAACGGCCGATTGTGGATTGGAATGATGTAGACCTTGTCCGGCAGGTTTTGCCCAGGCAGGGCCAGGCCGGTGTTGGACGACGGGGTTTCAGCGTTTTCGGGGTCGGCGTAGTCGTTGAGGTCGTAATCAGGGAATTCTTGCTGGTCGCTCATGGGGCACCTGCATAAGGAAGTATGGAGGTTAGATGGGGCGGGGCAGCGGTGGTTTCAATGGCGGCATGCAGTTAGCAACATATTGCATAAAATTATCAGTGTGGGAGCGGGCTTGCTCGCGAATGCGATGGGTCAGCCAATACATCGCTGACTGACCCACCGCATTCGCGAGCAAGCCCGCTCCCACATATTTCACCGCATGAGGTCAGCTGATTTTGTGGAGGTAGGCGGGTAAGGGCTGTTCTGGCAGTACGGAGAGCACCTTGAGGCGCTGCAACATCCGCTGCCGCGCCCGCTGCAAATGCTCCCGCAGGTTCAGCGCAGCGGCATCAAAGGCACCGTGCAGCAACAATTCCAGGATCAGGCGATGTTCGGCGAGCATGGCGGGATCGGCGCCGATCCCCAGTAAACGATGAAAGATCCGGCTGATGATCATCGGGCTCTGGCCCTGGCGGATCAGCGCGGCAATCTTGCGGTTTTGCAGGCCGGCCAGGCAGTGCTGGTGCAAGTCTTCTTCGATCTGTTCGATGGCTTCCAGGCTGCACTGGGGGTTGTCCTGGGCGTCCAGCACGCGCTGCAACATGGCTTCGAGTTGCTCGCGGTCGAGGGCGGGTGCGCTTTGGCGCAGGGCTTCGGGTTCCAGGCAGGCGCGCAGTTCGTAGTCTTCGGTCACTTCGCGCGCGGTCAGGGGCCCGGCCAGCCACTGGGAGTAGGGCTCTTTTTCCACCAGGCCACGGTCGCGCAGGCGCATCAGTGCTTCACGTACCACCGCGCGGCTGACGCCGTAGTGGTCGGCGGCGGTTTGCTCGTCCAGACGGTAATGGCCGAAGGCAATGCAGGTGGACAGCGCCGCGCCGATTTCCTCGACGATCCGCTCTCCCAGCGGCCGCGTGTCCACCAGCTCGTCGTCACCGTTGAGGCCCAGGTGTGCATGGCTCAGGGGCAGGCGCAGTGGCTCCATGGCCAGGCCTTCGGGGTTGATCAGGTAACCACGGCCATTGAAGCGGCAGATCAAGCCTTCTGCATGCAGCAGGTCCAGCGCCTTGCGCACCGGCACGCGGCTGGTACCGAACAATTCGGCCAGCGGTGCCTCAAGCAACACCAGCCCATGACGGGCGGTGCCGTTGACGATCGCATCACGCAATACCTGATGAATCATCGCGTAACGGGAGGCCGAGGCGGACACTGCTTTCATTGCGTTCTCTGAGGTCAAGAGGTCGGTGGCCGGGGATTCTCTCATAGATGCACCTGTCACTCTGCGCCACGTCGGTGGCACTTTTTTGGGGCCGTGGGTGTGGGAATGTTACTTTTCTGCACCAAAATGTACTTATTAATAAAAGATACATTATTTCATTGGCGGTCCATTCCCAGTGTGTCGCCGGTTTTTTTGGCCCTGTGCAAAACCATCTATCCCGCAGCTATGGGGGATAAACCCGGGTTAGCTTAAAAACCACAGACAGAGACTGGCACGAAATCTGCCTTTGTAAAATGTACATTTTATTAATATGTACGTTTTAGAGGTTTGATCCGATGTCAGACGCCACCTCAGACGCCACCTCAATGGCCGAGGCTTTCGCCAGCGGCCGCAGCGACCCGGTGCAAGCCCTCGAACACGCACTCGAGCAGGCGAGCCGTTCGGCCAGCGTATTTATCTCCTTGACGGCCGAGCGCGCCCGTCGCGAAGCCGAAGCGAGCGCCGGGCGCTGGCGTGCCGAGCAACCGTTGAGCGTATTCGACGGTGTGCCGCTGGCGTGGAAAGACCTGTACGACGTGGCCGGCAGCATCACCACCGCCGGCGCCGCCTACCGTCGCAACGCGCCCGCCGCCTTGCTGGACGCACCGAGTGTGGGCCTGCTGTGCCGCGCCGGGATGGTCAGCGTTGGCAAGACCAACCTCAGCGAGCTGGCGTATTCCGGGCTGGGCCTGAACCCGCATTTCGGCACGCCGCACAACCCTCACGGCACTGATCAACCGCGTATCCCCGGAGGGTCGTCGTCCGGTTCGGCCGTGGCCGTCGCCGCTGGCATTGTGCCGATTGCCATGGGCACCGACACCGCCGGCTCCATTCGCATTCCCGCCGCCCTCAACGGCCTGGTGGGTTATCGCAGCAGCAGCCGACGCTACAGCCGCGACGGTGTGTTCCCGCTGGCGCACAGCCTCGACAGCCTCGGCCCGCTGACCCACAGCGTGCGCGATACGCTGGCCATCGACGACCTGCTCCACGGCCGTCGCCAAAGCCATATCGCCCGCAGCCTCAAGGGCCAGCGTTTGGTGCTGGAGCAAGGCGCGCTGGAAGACCTCGAACCCGCCGTGCGCAATAACCTGCTGCGCGCGGTGGACCAACTGAAGGCCGCCGGTGCATTGGTCGAACTGCGCCCCTGCGCGACCTTCCAGGCCACCCTGGACCTGATCAAGCATCACGGCTGGCTCGGCTCATTCGAAGCCTTTGCCCTGCACCAAGCCTTGCTCGACAGCCCTGACGCGCAGCAGCTCGACCCGCGCGTACGCCGTCGCCTGGAAGCCGCGCGCAATCTGCCGGCCAGCCAATTGCTGTACCTCACCGACGCGCGCCGTCGCTTGCAGCAACAACTGATCGACGACCTCGACGGCGCCCTCCTGATCACCCCGACGGTCGCCCACGTCGCCCCGGCGCTGGCCGCGCTGGAAGCCGACGCCGACCTCTTTGCCAGCACCAACCTCGCCACCCTGCGACTGACCATGCCTGGCAGCTTGCTCGACATGCCCGGCGTCAGCCTGCCCAGCGGCCGTGACGCCCTGGGCCTGCCGACCGGGCTGCTGCTCAGCGCCCCGACGGGCGAAGACGCACGCCTGTTGCGCGCGGCCCTGTCCGTCGAATCCGTACTTCACATTTAAGGAGACACACCATGGCTAAAGACATCCTCTGTGCATTTGGCGTCGACGTTGACGCCGTCGCCGGCTGGCTCGGTTCCTACGGCGGCGAAGACTCGCCCGATGACATTTCCCGTGGCCTGTTCGCCGGTGAAATCGGCGCGCCGCGCCTGCTCAAATTGTTCGAACGCTACGGCCTGCGCACCACCTGGTTTATCCCCGGCCACTCGATGGAAACCTTCCCCGAGCAAATGAAGGCCGTAGCCGACGCCGGCCACGAAATCGGCGTGCATGGCTACAGCCATGAAAACCCGATTGCGATGACGGCGGAGCAGGAAGAAATCGTCCTGGATAAATCCATCGAGCTGATCACCCAGGTCACCGGCAAACGCCCAACCGGTTACGTCGCGCCATGGTGGGAATTCAGCAAGGTCACCAACGAGCTGCTGCTGAAAAAAGGCATCAAGTACGACCACAGCCTGATGCACAACGACTTCCACCCCTACTACGTACGCAAGGGCGACAGCTGGACCAAGATCGACTACAGCCAGCACCCCGACACCTGGATGAAACCCCTGGTGCGCGGCGAAGAAACCGATCTGGTGGAGATCCCGGCCAACTGGTACCTCGACGACCTGCCGCCGATGATGTTCATCAAAAAGGCGCCCAACAGCCACGGCTTCGTCAACCCGCGTCACCTTGAAGAAATGTGGCGCGACCAGTTCGACTGGGTCTACCGCGAACACGAACACGCGGTGTTCACCATGACCATCCACCCCGACGTCTCCGGCCGCCCGCAAGTGCTGCTGATGCTGGAACGCCTGATCGAACACATCCAGAGCCATGCCGGCGTGCGCTTCGTCACCTTCGACGAAATCGCCGACGACTTTATCCGCCGCCAACCGCGTACCTGACACTCACCCACCCCCGAGGCGCGATTTATGTCCATCTACAACAAGCTTGACCTGACTGGCTGGAAACCCCGGCAACTGACGTCCCAAGAGGTGCGCTTTGCCACCTGGATCGCGTTTTTCGCCTGGGTGTTTGCGGTGTATGACTTCATCCTGTTCGGCACCCTGTTGCCGGAGATCGGCCGGCACTTTGGCTGGGGTGAAGTGGAGCAAGCTGAAATCGCGACCTGGGTGGCGGTAGGTACCGCCGTCGTCGCCTTGGCCATCGGCCCGATCGTCGACAAACTGGGGCGTCGCAAAGGGATTATTTTCACCGTGGCCGGTTCCGCGCTGTGCTCGGCACTGACCGCGATTGGCGGGGCGTGGGGCAAGTCGCCGCTGATTCTGATCCGTTCGTTGGGCGGCCTCGGGTATGCCGAAGAAACGGTCAATGCTACCTACTTGACCGAGCTCTATGGTGCGTCGGAAGACCCGCGGCTGACCAAGCGTCGCGGCTTTATCTACAGCCTGGTGCAGGGCGGCTGGCCGGTCGGCGCGTTGATCGCCGCCGGGTTGACTGCGTTGCTGCTGCCGGTCATTGGCTGGCAGGGCTGCTTTATCTTCGCCGCGATCCCGGCGGTGGTGATCGCGATCATGGCGCGCAAGCTCAAGGAGAGCCCGCAGTTCCAGATCCACCAGCGTATCAGCGAGCTGCGTAAAAGCGGCGCGGTGAAAGAGGCGCAAAACGTCGCCGTGACCTACGGCGTGGATTACGACGAACACAGCAAGGCCGGCCTCAAAGCTGCCTTCCGTGGCCCGGCCCGCCGCGCCACGCTGGTGATCGGCGCCGCGCTGTTGCTCAACTGGGCGGCGATCCAGGTGTTCAGTGTGTTGGGCACTTCGGTGATCGTCAGCGTGCACCACATCTCGTTCGAAAACTCGCTGATCATCCTCGTGCTGTCGAACCTGGTGGGCTACTGCGGCTACCTCAGCCACGGCTGGATGGGCGACAAGATCGGCCGCCGCAATGTCATCGGCCTGGGCTGGATGCTCGGCGGGCTGGCGTTTGCCGGGATGCTGTTTGGCCCGAGCAATATGGCGATGGTGGTCGGGCTGTACAGCCTGGGCCTGTTCTTCCTGATCGGGCCGTACTCGGCGGCGCTGTTCTTTATCAGTGAAAGTTTTCCTACCAGCATCCGCGCCACCGGTGGCGCGATCATCCATGCCATGGGCCCGATTGGTGCGGTGGTCGCAGGTTTTGGCGCCACCCAGGTGTTGTCCGCCGGCAGCGACTGGCAGACCGCCGCACTGTGGTTTGGCGCCGTGCCGTGCTTTTTGTCCGGCGTGCTGATGTTTGCCGCCCGCCACGTGCGCCCGGAAACCGTTCAGTAAGGAGTGTTTGATGAGCCGTAAAGTTGCCTTGATTACCGGTGCCGCCAGCGGCATCGGCCAAGCCCTCGCCGTGGCATACGCGCGCGTCGGCGTGGCGGTGGTCGGCGGGTATTACCCGGCCGATCCCCATGACCCGCACACCACCGTTGCACTGGTGGAAGAAGCCGGCGGCGAATGCCTGATGCTGCCTTTGGATGTGGGCGATACGGCGTCGGTGGACGCACTGGCGGACGCTGGCGTGGCGCATTTCGGCCGCTTGGACTACGCCGTGGCCAACGCCGGCCTGCTGCGTCGTGCGCCTTTGCTGGAAATGACCGATGCGCTGTGGGACGAGATGCTCAATGTCGACCTGACGGGGGTGATGCGCACCTTCCGTGCGGCGGCCAGGCACATGGGCGAGGGCGGCGCGCTGGTGGCGATTTCGTCGATTGCCGGCGGCGTGTATGGCTGGCAGGAACACAGCCATTACGCGGCGGCCAAGGCCGGTGTGCCGGGCTTGTGCCGGTCGCTGGCGGTGGAGCTGGCGGCCAAGGGCATTCGCTGCAATGCGGTGATCCCCGGGCTGATCGAGACGCCACAGTCGTTGGATGCAAAGAACTCGCTGGGGCCGGAGGGCTTGGCGAAAGCCGCGCGCGCGATTCCGCTGGGGCGGGTAGGGCGCGCGGATGAAGTGGCGTCGCTGGTGCAGTTCTTGACCAGTGAGGCGTCGAGTTATCTGACCGGCCAAAGCATCATCATCGATGGCGGCCTGACTGTGCGCTGGCCGGATTAACGTCAGCTTTAAGCCGAACTCTGCCCAAATGTGGGAGCGGGCTTGCTCGCGAATGCGGTGGATCAGTTCCATATGCGCCGACTGACACGACGCATTCGCGAGCAAGCCCGCTCCCACATTGGACTGCATCCGCAGTTTGCTTATTTAAGGAGTTTACTATGCCTCAACTCACCAACCGCCGCGCCGTCATCACCGGTGCCGGCAGCGGCATCGGTGCCGCCATCGCCCGGGCCTACGCTGCCGAAGGCGCTCGCCTGGTGCTGGCCGACCGCAACGCTGCGAGCCTTGCCGAAACCGCGATCACCTGCCGCAACCTCGGTGCCGAGGTGGTCGAGTGCCTGGCCGATGTCGGCACCGTCGAAGGCGCCCAGGCCAGTGTCGACCGTTGCGTCGAACACTTCGGCGGCATAGACATCCTGGTCAACAACGCCGGCATGCTCACCCAGGCGCGTTGCGTCGACCTGAGCATCGAGATGTGGAACGACATGCTGCGCGTCGACCTCACCAGCGTATTCGTCGCCAGCCAGCGTGCCTTGCCGCACATGCTGGCGCAACGTTGGGGGCGGATCATCAACGTCGCCTCGCAACTGGGTATCAAGGGCGGCGCGGAACTCACTCACTACGCCGCCGCCAAGGCCGGGGTGATCGGCTTTACCAAGTCCCTCGCACTGGAAGTGGCCAAGGACAATGTGCTGGTCAACGCCATTGCGCCGGGGCCGATCGAGACGCCGCTGGTGGGTGGCATCAGCGACGACTGGAAGCGCGCCAAGGCCAAGGAGCTGCCCCTGGGCCGCTTCGGCCTGGCGGATGAAGTGGCGCCCACCGCCGTGCTGCTGGCCAGTGAGCCGGGCGGCAATCTGTTTGTTGGCCAGACCCTGGGCCCGAACTCCGGCGATGTCATGCCATGAGTGAGGTGTAGCCATGTGCGGACTCTGTGGATTGCTCGGCGAAGACCTGCACTGGAGCGACCCCCTGGGCGATGAACTGCCCCGGCGCCGCGAGCGCCTGCGCCGTATCGCCGCCATCAACCAGGTGCTGGCGGTGTTCCGGCTCAAGGTCGAAGACTTCCAGGGCGCGTCGTATTTGCTCCTGGGTGCTACCGGCAAGCAAGAGCTGGCGAGCGGCCTGGATCAACTCTGGCAGGCGGCTGAAAGCATGTTGGGTCGGCCGTTGGACCCTCTCGATCCGCATCTGTTGGATCACTTGGAGTCAGCCCCATGAGCATCGCCCTTAATGTCATCACCGGCTTCCTCGGCAGTGGCAAAACCACCTTGCTCAAGCGCCTGCTGCAAGGCGAAAGCCTCGGCGACACGGCGTTGCTGATCAACGAATTCGGGGATGTCGGCATCGACCATCTGCTGGTCGAAGAAGTGGGGCCGAACACTGTGTTGCTGCCCAGCGGCTGCATCTGTTGCTCGATCCGTGGCGAGCTGAAAGACGCGCTGCTCGGCCTGCTGCAACGCCGCGAGCGTGGTGAAATCCCCGCGTTCAAGCGGGTGATCCTGGAGACCACCGGCCTGGCCGACCCGGCGCCGATCCTTGCGACCTTGAACAACGACGTACAACTGCGTGGGCGTTTCCATATCGGCCTGGTGATCACCCTGGTCGACGCCAGCCACGCCGCCCAGCAGGAACGCCTGCACCCGGAATGGCTGGCGCAGGTGGCCGCTGCGGATCGCCTGCTGCTGAGCAAGACTGATATTGAGGGCGATTGCACTGAGTTACGCGCGCACCTGCACGGGCTGAACGCCGGTACGCCCATTTTCGCCACTCAAGATATCCACAGCGGCGACCAGCTGCTGCTCGGCGAAGGCCTGCGCAGCGCCGAACCGGCGGTGGAAGTCAGCCGCTGGCAACTGCATCAAGCCACCAGCGTCACCCATGGCGCCGCGCAGGTGTGCAGCCTGACGTTCGACCAGCCGCTGGACTGGGTGGGTTTCGGGGTGTGGTTGTCGATGCTGTTAAGATGCCACGGCGAACGAATCCTTCGTGTCAAAGGGCTGCTCAACGTGAACGCCAGTAACGCCCCCATCGTCATTCATGGTGTGCAGCATTGCCTGCATGCCCCGGTGCACTTGCCTGCTTGGCCAGGCACCGACCGCCAATCGCGCCTGGTGTTTATCCTGCGTGGTCTCGACGCCGAGCAACTGCGCCGCTCCTTTCACGTGTTCTCCCGGCGGTTCGCGGCATGATCACCTTACGCGTCCTCGGCACCTCGGTGACCTTGCTGGAATGCCTGCGCGTGCGCGCCGAGCAGGAACTGGGCATTCGCCTGGTGTACCAGGTGCATGACGTCGAACAGGCCCAGCGCATCGCGGTGATGCAGCCCGACAGCTACGACCTGTACGACCAGTGGTTTCACAACGTCGACTTCGTGTGGCCGGCGCGGGCGATCCAGCCCATCGACACGCGGCGCATTGCGCTGTGGCACGAGATCAATGACCTGCCCAAGCGCGGGCGCCTGTCGCCCGATGACCGCCTGGGCAGCGGCAGCGTGCCCAGCGAGCGGCTGTTCGTGCAGCACGATGGCAGCCTGGGCAGCACGGTCACCGAGCGCATCAGCATGTTGCCCCTGACCCACAACGCTGACAGCTTCGCCTACCGGCCTGAGCGCTTGCCCGAGGGTTTTTGCCACGGCAATGAAAGCTGGGGCTGGTTACTCGACCCGGCCTGGCGTGCGCGCACGGCGCTGCAGAGCGACGCCGCCATCGGCGCCCTGGATGCCGCGCTGGCCGTGCAGGGGGCAGGGCTGGCGAGCTTCAAGGACATCGGCAATATGAGCATCGAGGAGATCGATGTGCTGGCCGATATCCTGGTGCGCAAACAGAAGGAAGGGCATTTTGCGGCGTTCTGGTCGGATGACGAAGAAGCGGCGCAACTGATGCTTAGCCCGAGCATTGATATCCAGAGTTTGTGGTCGCCGACCTTGATGCGCTTGCATCGGGCTGGGGTGAAGTATCGTCTGGCGGTGCCTCGCGAAGGCTATCGTGCCTGGTTTGGTGGGTTGTCCTTGTCGCGCCATGCTCAGGGGCCGGTGTTGGATGCGGCGTATGCCTATCTCAATTGGTGGCTGTCGGGTTGGCCTGGCGCGGTCATGGCACGCCAGGGTTACTACATCGGGAACCCGGCGCGTAGTCGCGATCACCTCAGCAGCGCGGAGTGGGATTACTGGTATGCCGGGAAGCCTGCTCGGGAGGAGTTGTTGGGCAGTGATGGGCTGCCGCTGATCGATGTGGGCGAGGTGCGCGATGGCGGTTCCTACGAACAGCGCATGGGGCACATTGCCGTGTGGAATTCGGTGATGGATGAGCACAACTACCTGGTGCGTAGGTGGGGGGATTTTATGCGGGCTCGGTGTGTTTGATTGAGTACATAGCCGTTGCTGCGATAACGGCGGCTTATTCAAAATCCAAAGCAATGCGCGGCGGCCTTAGATCCGACCCGATTTTTGTGTCGTGCTGGGTCAAAAATGTGGGAGGGGGCTTGCCCCCGATGAGGGTGTGTCAGTGAGTGCATCTGTAACTGACCCACCCTCATCGGGGGCAAGCCCCCTCCCACATTTGATCTTCATACATCAGGTAGATATCAGCCTGCTTTTGATCTTGCTTTTGCTCTGGCTTGTGATCTTGACCTCAGGCGCCCCGTTAACCACGCTGGCCGAAAACAGGTAGTACGGAGCGGGTAAACCGGCAGGACGCCGGTTTAGCCGCGACGGGGCAGGGACGCCCCGTCGCGGCGGCCCGCGGAGTAGTACCTGTTTTCGGGCACACCGAGCCTAGGCGAGGTGCCGAGTGGTGGGGCAAGAGCGTTTTGCTTACTTTTGCGCTCTTCAAAAGTGAGCCGCTGTAAGAGCGGAACCATAACCCGCCGTTATCCAAATAACGGATATGTACACCACCCCCCCCCCAAAAAAAAAGCCAAGCCAAGCCTCTGTCGCCAATAAACCGTCACCAAAATCCCCGTATTTCTTGGGTGCGCTCCCCCCAACTCCCAGCTAATCTGCTTAACTCAAATACTCCATTAAAATGGATATTTTTTTGACACAAAGTCAGCAGTTGCCAGGAAAGCATATGACAAAGGGACGTAGTGGCAGAGAAAGGCGAACGCTGCCAGAGGGCACTGCAATGAGCTGGCGCCACACGTTTCAAACCCGCATTGCCGGGGTCTTAGCGCTATTACTGCTGGTGGTCGTCGCCGCGACTTATTTTGCCGTCAAGGCCGCCACCTCCCGTGCTGTGGAAAACCAGGCCCAAGTCCAACTCAAAACCGGTAGCCAAGTGTTCGAACGCCTGCTCGACCTGCGTGGCCGCCGCCTGCAATACGGCCTCGACTGGCTGACTGTCGACGGCCCATTCAAACAGGCCGTGGCCAACGGCCAGACCGTGCCCATTCTGGCCGCCCTGCGCCGACATGGCACCGGCATCCGCGCCAGTGAAGTGTTTGTGCTGGGCCTGGATGGCAAGGTCATGGTCAGCACCTTGCCCATCCTCACTCGCGGCCAGTCCTTCCCATATGACGACGCCCTGCGCCACGCGCGGCGCAGCGGTTTGCAGATGCTGATCGTGGCCATGGACGGTCGCCCCTACCTGCTGGTGCAGGACGAAGTGCTCGACCCATTGCCCATCGCGCGGGTGGTGATGGGCTTTCCCATGGACAAGCTGTTCGCCAATGAACTGCGCTCCATGAGCAACCTGGAGGTGTCGTTCCTCAGCGTGCAAAACGGCACGCCCGGTCCGTTGTCCAGCACCCAGCCTGATGCCTATCAGGCCGCTACCCTCAGCTTGCTGCGCGAGGGGCACCGCAACCCCGAGCCACAGATCGACCAGTTTTACGGTGAACGCGTGCTCAGCCAGGTGCTATCACTGGCCAACACCGGCGATGGCGATGAAGTGCGGGTGTTGCTGCAGAGCCCGCTGGACCACGCCCTGGAATCCTTTGCGCCACTGGACCGGCAGTTCCTCGGGATTGCCCTGGCCGTGCTGGTGGTGTCGTTGGGCGGCGCGCTGTTCCTGGCGCGTCGCGTATCGCGGCCGTTGAATGCGCTGGTGGAGGCCGCCGGGCGTATCGGCGCTGGTGATTACCGCACGCCGGTGCGGGTGCGCAGCCACGACGAGTTCGGCTTGCTGGCCCGCGCCTTCAACGCCATGCAAAGCGGCATCGCGGTGCGCGAGCGGCAATTGGCGCATAACGCCTTGCATGATCCGCTCACCGGCCTGCCCAACCGCGCCTTGGCCATGGAGCGCCTGGGCAGCGCGATCAGTGCGCGACGGCCGGTGGTGTTGCTGTACCTGGGGATCGAGAACTACCGGGCGATCAACGAAGGTTTCGGCCCCGAGGGCGTCGAGGAGATGATGCGCGAAGCCAGCCGCTGCCTGTCCATGAGCCTGCTGGCCAGCGACACCGCAGCCCGCATCACCGGCAGCGAGTTCCTGCTGTTGCTGGAAAATACCGAGATTGACCGCGCAGTGGCACGCGCCGACCGCCTCTATGCACTGCTCACTGAACCCCAGCGCATCGGCAACGACGAACTGCGCCACGAAGTGAGCATCGGCATCGCCGCGTATCCCGCCGACGGCCAGCAGGTGGAAGAGTTGATCAGCCGCGCGGCCATCGCCCGGCATGATGCGGCGTCGCTTCCCGGCCATCTGCAGATCTACCAGCAGGACCGCGACCTCGCCCACCAGCGCCAGATCACCCTGATCCGCGACTTGCGCCGGGCCGCTGCAGAAGGCGAGTTGTACCTGTGTTACCAGCCCAAGCTCGACCTCAAGCACGGCCATGTGCTCCAGGCCGAAGCCCTGTTGCGCTGGCAACACCCCACGCTCGGGCTGGTGTCGCCCGCCGAATTTATCCCCTTGGCCGAGCGCACCGGCAGCATGGGCGGGCTGACACTCTGGGTGATAGAAGAAGCCATCCGCCAGATCGGCGAGTGGGGGCAACGTGGCATGCATATTCAGTTGTCGGTGAATATCTCGGTGGACGACCTGGCCGATGACGACCTGGCGATTCGCGTCACCACCTTGCTCACGCAGTATGGCGTGCAGGCCCAGCAGCTGATTTTCGAGATCACCGAAAGCGCGATCATGCATAACCCGCAGCAGGCCCTCAGCGTGCTGGAGCAACTGCGCGGTTGCGGTATCAGCCTGTCGGTGGATGATTTCGGCACTGGCTATTCTTCGCTGGCGCAATTGCAGCGCCTGCCGGTACAGGAGTTGAAGATCGACCAGTCCTTCGTGCGTAACCTCAACAGCACCAGCGGCGACGCGGTGATCGTGCGTTCCACCATCGAGATGAGCCACAACCTTGGGCTCAAGGTTGTGGCCGAAGGGGTCGAGTTCGAGCCCAGCCTCAAGTTGCTCAAGCAGTGGAATTGCGACACCGCCCAGGGCTACCTGATTAGCCGGCCGTTGAACGCCATGGCGTTTGAAATGTGGATGCGCCGCGAACCCATGCCTGTCTAAAACCCCCCTCCGATGGCCTACAGATTCTCTCCATGTGGTCGATAACCTCTACAGAGCTTGACCGATTGCATAGGTTTTTACCGACCAACGGTCACAAATCTCTGCGTATTCTGTGATGGCATATTGCCTTGCTTGCGGCATCATGACCGCTATCGTTGCGCCAAGGCTGGCCGCTCTTTTTTATTTTTTGCGGATCTTCCATGGCCCCGATTATTCATCTTGTTTCGCGTGTGGTGTTGTTGCTGATGGTGGCCGGGCCTGTCTCGGCGGCCACGCTTGAGGTCTTGCTGCAGCAGGCCGATGGCAGCCCGGTGGCGGATGCGGTCGTGACCCTGCAAGGCCCGGCCGGCGCGCCAGCAGGTGTGCTCAAGGCTGAGATGGACCAGCGCGGCCAACGCTTCGCTCCCCATGTGCTGGTCGTGCATACCGGCACGCAAGTGCGCTTCCCCAACAGCGACAACATCCGCCATCAGGTGTATTCCTTTTCCAGTGCCAAACGCTTCGAATTGCGCCTGTATGAAGGCACACCCGCCGCCCCGCTGTTGTTCGACAAACCCGGCGTAGTGGTGCTGGGCTGCAATATCCATGACTGGATGCTCGGCTATATCTACGTTACCGATGACGCTCATTTCGGCGTCAGCGACGCCCAGGGCCGGGTGCGCCTGGAACAGCTGCCGCCCGGTGATTACCACGCCACCCTGTGGCACCCGCAATTGGCGGATATGCAGCCGTTGGATGGCGGCACCTTGCACGTCCCGGCGGCGGGCCTTGCCCACCGCGTCACGCTGAGCCTGGAGCCGGCCCCCGCAGACCTGCCGCCTACGCCAAGCGCGTTTGGCGATGCCTTCAACCGAGCTGCCCGTGAAACTGCGCAGTAGCTTCCAGGCGCGGGTCGCCTGCGTTCTGATCCTGCTGTCGCTGGTGGTGATCGGCGCACTGTATTTCAGCGTCAAGGTCGCGACCCAATCGGCGGTGCAGGGCCAGGCCCATGCGCAGTTGGCGGTCGGCACGCGGGTATTCGAACGCCTGCTCGAAGTGCGTGGCCGGCGCCTGGCCGATGGCGTTCAGCTGCTGGCCGCTGACTTCGGCTTTCGCGATGCCGTGGCCAGTGGCGATTCGGCGACGATGCGCTCGGTGCTGCTCAACCACGGCAAGCGCATCAATGCCAGCGACATGATCCTGTTGGGCATGGACGGCAAAGTCTTGGCCAGCACCCTCGACGAAGTGCCCGAAGGCTCGACGTTCCGCTACGACCAGGCGCTGCGCGAGGCGCGGCGCAATCGGCAGGCCACGCTGATCGTGCCCATGCAGGGCAAGCCGCACTTGCTGGTGGAGACCTCGGTGCTGGCGCCGTTGCCGATTGCGCGGGTGGTGATGGGCTTCAGCATGGACGGCGCGTTTGCCGATGAATTGCGCTCGTTGAGTAACCTGGAAGTGTCCTTCCTGGCGATAGATCACGGCCAGCCCGGCGAGTTGGTCAGCACCCAGCCACCGCTGCTGCGCGACAGCATCATCGAACTGATGCAGGGCGACTCGACGCGCCGTGGCGTGTCCACCACCGATCACCTTGAACACAGTTTCCTCAGCCAGTCGCTGGTGCTGGCCAGCGATGAGAACGGCAAAGTCCTGGCGTTGCTGCAAAGCCCGCTGGATGCGGCGATGCAGGCTTTTGTGCCGCTGGATGAAAAGATCCTCGGCATCGCTTTGATCGCGCTGGTTGCTTCGTTGATCGGCGCGTTGCTGCTGGCGCGTACCGTGTCGCGACCGGTGCAGGCGCTGGCGCTGGCGGCCGAGCGCATCGGCCAGGGCGACTACCAGACCCCGGTGGTGCTCAAGCGCAGCGATGAACTGGGGCGCCTGGCCCATGCGGTCAACTCGATGCAAAGCGGGATCGCCGAGCGTGAACACCAATTGGCACACAACGCGCTGCACGATCGCCTCACCGGCCTGCCGAACCGCGCGCTGGCCATGGAGCGCCTGGGCAGCTCGATTGCGCTGCAACGGCCGATGGCGTTGATTTACCTGGGCATTGATAACCTGCGCGCCGCCAGCGAGACGGCCGGGCCGGACGCCGCGGACCAGTTATTGTTGACCGTCAGCCAGCGCCTGCAAGCCATCCTGCGCCCCGGCGATACCCTGGCGCACCTGATTGCCGATGAGTTCCTGCTGTTGCTCGAAGGCGCGGGCAGTCAAGAGGCCGTGGGCCTGGCCGACAAACTGCAGCAGCTGTTGCTGCGCCCCCAGCGCATCAACGGCCATGACTTTGCGCTGGACTGCCGCCTGGGCATCGCCGCTTACCCGGCCGATGGCGAAAGCCCCCACACCCTGCTGGAGCGCGCGGCGATTGCGATGAAGGACGCCGCGCAAATGCCCGGCCGCCTGCACATCTACGAGCAGGGCCGTGACCTCGCGCACCGCCGGCAAATCACCTTGATCCGCGACCTGCGCCACGCGCCCGGCCAGGGTCAACTGCTGCTGCACTACCAGCCCAAACTGGATATTCGCCAGGGGCACGTGCGCCAGGCCGAAGCCTTGTTGCGCTGGCAGCACCCGCAGTTCGGCATGGTCTCGCCGGCGGAATTCATCCCCCTGGCCGAGCGCAGCGGCAGCATCCAGTTGCTGACCCAATGGGTGATCGAGGAGGGCATTCGCCAGTTGTGCGAATGGAACGGGCGCGGCCTGTGCCTGCAACTGTCGCTGAACATCTCGGCCGACGATTTGCTCGGCGATGAGCTCGCCCATCGGGTCTCGGCGCTGTTGCGTCGCTATGGCTTGCCGGCGGAGCAATTGGTATTCGAGATCACCGAGAGCGCGGTGATGCGCGAACCGGAAAAAGCCCTCAAGGTCCTGCACCTGCTGCGCGACTGTGGCATCAGCCTGTCGGTGGATGACTTCGGCACGGGCTATTCGTCGCTGGCCCACCTCAAGCGCTTGCCGGTGCAGGAATTGAAGATCGACCAATCCTTCGTGCGCAACCTCGATGAAACCAGTGAGGACGCAGTGATCGTGCGTTCCACCATCGAGATGAGCCACAACCTGGGCCTCAAGGTGGTCGCCGAGGGCGTCGAATACGCCCACAGCCTGCGCTTGCTGGAGCGCTGGCAGTGCGACACGGCCCAGGGGTACCTGATCAGCCGGCCCCTGGGGGCCGAGGCTTTCGAAGCCTGGGTGGCGTTGCCCCTCAGTGCGCAAACTTCTTTGGTTCATTGAGTGTTAGACGTGCGTCATTTATTGATCGGCTGCCTGGCCGCCCTGACTGTGCAAACGAGTCTGGCCGATAACGGTCGCCTGATCGCCACCGGCGGCGCCAGCAGCATCGAGGGCACGGCGGGCGGCGGCATCACGCCGTGGGCGGTGCTGGCCGGGTATGGTGAGCAACACGAGTGGGGTGCCACGGCGTTCGCCACCACGGTCAACCTGCCGGACTACCGCCTCGATGTGGCCGGGCTGGCGCTGGCCTATGACAACCGGGTCGAGCTGTCTTTCGCTCGCCAACGCTTCGACCTCGGCACGCTGGTGCACAAGCTCAACCTGCCTGAGGACAACCTCGGCCAGGACGTACTGGGCCTCAAGGTGCGGCTGTTTGGTGATGTGATCTACGACCGCTTGCCCCAGGTGTCATTGGGCCTGGAGTACAAGCACCAGACCAACTTCGACATCCCCAAGCTGGTCGGCGCCAAGCGCGACAGCGACGTCGAAGGCTACTTGGCCGCCAGCCGTTTGTTCATGGGCGCCGCGTTTGGCTACAACGTGCTGGTCAACGGCAGCCTGCGCTACAGCCGCGCCAACGAAACCGGCTTGCTCGGCTTTGGCGGCGACCGCCGTGATAGCCGCAGCCTGCTCAAGGAAGGCTCGGTGGCGGTGCTGTTCAACCCGCGCTGGGCCGTGGGCGTGGAGTACCGCGAGAAGCCCGACAACCTGTCCTTTGCTGGCGAAAGCGATTGGGCCGATGTGTTTGTCGGCTACTTTCCCAACAAGCATGTGTCGTTTGTGTTGGCCTACGCACGCCTAGGCGAAATCGCCACGCTGGATAACCAGAACGGCACCTACCTGTCTGTGCAGGGGAGTTTCTGATGCGCTTTTTACCACTGGCGTTTGCCCTGCTGCTGAGTGCCTGCGCCCAGCAACCGCCCAAGGACGACAGCCTGTATCGCGACCTTGGCGCCATGCCCGGCATTACACGGATTGTCGAAGGCATGTTGCTTAACATTGCGCGGGATGAACGCATTGTCGAACGCTTCCGACGCATCGACATCCAGCGCCTGCGCAATAAGCTGATCGAACAGTTCTGCGTGGAAGCGGGCGGGCCGTGCACCTACACCGGCGACAGCATGGCCGAGAGCCACAAAGGCCAGAATGTGAGCCGCAGTGATTTTAATGCGTTGGTGGAGGATTTGATCAAGTCGATGGACAGCGAAGGGATTGCAGTGCCGGTGCAAAATCGGTTGATTGCCAGGCTGGCGGTGATGCGCGGTGAAGTGATCGAACACTGACCTCACGAACACTGAAGTTCAAATGTGGGAGGGGGCTTGCCCCCGATAGCAGTGGGTCAGCTGCAGATGCACTTACTGACACTCCCTCATCGGGGGCAAGCCCCCTCCCACAATTTGATCTCCATTTGGATATAAAAAAGGCGGCTACCTTCAGCAGGTAGCCGCCTTTTTCTTACCGCCGGTGTTGCTTAATCCGGCAGTTTAAACGCCATCACATAGTCACCCTGCTTGGTACCCAGGGAACCATGACCACCCGCCATGACCAGCACATATTGCTTGCCGTCCTTGCCGGTGTAGGTCATCGGTGTGGTTTGCGCGCCTGCAGGCAGGCGGCCTTCCCACAACTGCTTGCCGTTTTTCACGTCGTAGGCACGCAGGTACTGGTCGAGGGTACCGCTGAGGAAGGACACGCCACCGGCGGTGGTGAAGGTGCCGCCCAGGCTAGGTACGCCCATGCTCAGAGGGATCGGAACCGGCGAGCTGTCACGCACGGTGCCGTTCTTGTGCATCCAGATGGTTTTGTGGGTGGTCAGGTCGACCGCGGCCACATAACCCCACGCCGGTGCCTGGCACGGCAGGCCCATTGGCGACAGCATGGCTTCGAGGATCACGCCGTACGGCGCGCCTTTGTTCGGCTGCACGCCTTCGGTTTCGCTGACACGTGGGCCTTGCTTGGCGATGTCGGCAGCCGGGATCAGCTTGGATTTGAACGCCATGTAGCTCGGGTTCACGAAAGCGATCTGGCGGACCGGGTCGACAGAAATACCACCCCAGTCGAACACGCCGAAGTTACCTGGGTAAACGATCGAACCTTGCAGCGATGGCGGGGTGAACGCGCCGTCGTAGCGCATGGATTTGAAATCGATGCGGCACAGCAGTTGGTCGAACGGAGTCACGCCCCACATGTCACGCTCTTTGAGCGGCGGCGGCATGAAGTTCAGGTCGGACTTCGGTTGAGTCGGCGCGGTGTGGTCACCGGCAACGGCGCCTTGCGGTACCGCCACTTCGTGGATCGGCACCACCGGTTGGCCGGTAGCGCGGTCGAGCACATAGATGCTGCCTTGCTTGGTCGACGCCATTACTGCCTGCTTAACGCCGGCTTCGGTCTTGATGTCGATCAGCGAAGGCTGGCCGCCCACGTCCATGTCCCACAGGTCATGGTGAGTGAACTGGAAGGTCCACTTTACGTGGCCGCTGTCGATGTCCAGGGCAGTCAGGCCGGCGCTGTATTTTTCCGAATCTTCGGTACGGTCGCCGCCGTATTGGTCGGGCATCTGGTTGCCCATCGGCAGGTAGAGCATGCCGAGTTTTTCATCCACGGCGAACATGGACCACATGTTCGGCGAGTTGCGGGTGTAGGTCTTGCCTTCGGCCAACGGGGTGGTGTCGTCCGGGTTGCCGCTGTCCCAGTTCCACACCAGCTTGCCGGTGTGCACGTCGAACGCGCGGATCACGCCGCTAGGCTCGTCGGTGGAAACGTTGTCGGTGACGTGGCCGCCGATCACGACCAGGTTCTTGGTCACGGCAGGTGGCGAGGTGGAGTAGTAACCGCCTGGGGCGAAGCTGCCGATATTGGCACGCAGGTCGACCTGGCCTTTGTCACCGAAATCTTCGCACATCTTGCCGGTGTCGGCGTTGAGGGCGATCAGACGGGTGTCGGCGGTGGGTACGAAGATGCGTTTCGGGCAGGCAGTCGGCGCGGCAGCCGGGCTGGCGCTGCCGGTAGGGCTCTGCTCGGAAGCGTAGGCGGCGTCATCGTGATACGACACGCCACGGCAGGTCATGTGCGCCCAACCCTTGAAGTTCTGCGCGCCCTGGCTGCTGATCTTCGGATCGAAGCGCCAGATTTCCTTGCCGGTGTCCGGGTCCAGCGCAATCACCTGGCTGTGCGGCGTGCACACGTAGAGCATGCCGTTGACTTTCAGCGGGGTGTTTTCTGCGGTGGTCTCACCTGGATCGTTCGGGCCAGGGATGTCGCCGGTACGGTAGGTCCACGCCGGAACCAGCTTGTGGGCGTTTTCCGGGGTGATCTGCGCCAGTGGCGAATAGCGATCGCCATAGGCCGAACGGCCGTAGGAATTCCAGTCGCCATCGGCCTGGGCCGGCGCGGCACTGGCCATGCCTGGCACCGCGTCGCGGTCCAGTTGGCCTTTGATCTCACCCGGGTTGGTGAATTGGCTGGCAACGGCAGCGGCGCCGGCCAATACCACGGCGATGCTCAGCGCGCCGGTGCCCAGCGGGGCAGGTTGGCCACGCAGCAACGGACGGCGAAACCACGGGAGCAGCATGACGATGCCCAAGGCGAACAGCAGCGCCAGGCGCGGCACCAACTGCCACCAGTCCAGGCCGACTTCCCAAAGAGCCCACACAGTACTGGCGAACAGCACCAGTGCGTACAGGCCCAGCGCGGCGCGGCGGGTGGCCAGCAGCAGCAGGCCGGTCAAGGTGATGCCGATACCGGCCAGCAGGTAGTACAGCGACCCGCCGAGCAGGCTCAGCTTGATGCCGCCGGCCAGCAAGGCCAGGCCCATGATCAGCAGCAAGACGCCTAGCAGCCTGGGCAGCAGGCGGCTTGGGCTCGAAGCACCATCAGTGCTCATAGTGTGTTTCTCCGTGACGTAGGAATTTTGTAACCCCGTGCTTCACTGTAGATGACGATTCGGCGCGGGCTTGGTTCAGCGTTAATTCGGTTTTTACACGGCCGGGCGTAAGACAGCGCTGTCTTTGCAGGTGGGAGTCATCAGCAAGATGGGGTCGACCGGGGAGTGAAGCGTTTCAGGTTGTTGCGAAGGATAAAGCGAGTGGCGGCTGAGAGAAAGCCTAAAACGCAAGATGCATCATTTCAGATTTGGTAACAGTGACGAAGTGTCGCTGCCAAAAAGCGGTCGCAGCCCAGTTTTTGTAGGGCGTGAGCTTCCTGTAGGAAGTGAGCGTGTTGTGGTAAGTGAGCTTGCTGTAGGAAGTGGGCTGGTTGTGGAAAGTGGAGCTTGTTGTGGCGAGCGGGCTTGCCCGCGTTGGGGCGCGAAGCGGCCCCACTCAAATCACCGCGGTGTTTCAGGTACACCGCGGTGGCAGGTTTTGGGGCGGCTTCGCCGCCCAACGCGGGCAAGCCCGCTCGCCACAATAAGCCCTTCTCCAAGCTCTTCTCCAAGTCCTTCTCCAAGCCCCTCTCCAAACCCCTCTCCAAGCCCTTCTCCACGGGGGGAATTGCGGTATTTTTTAGAAGGTGGTGCGCAGGCCTACTTGCACGCTTCTGCCCGGTGCCGGCGCGATGTCGCGCAGGATCGAGCTGGCATAACGCACGGTCTGGTTAGTCAGGTTTTCGCCGTTCACGAACGCCAGCCACTGGCTGCCGCCCATGTTGAAGTGGTACCCCGCGCTTGCCCCCAACGTGGTGTAGCCATCGGTGCCGCTCTCGTTATCCGGTACACGGCCCTGGCCGGCGGCGTGTTCGACGTCGATGCGCGCCTGCCAGCGGTCGAGTTCCCACAGCAAGCCGCTGTTCAGGCGCAGCGGCGCAATGCGCGGCAAGGCTTCGCCGGTGTCCAGGTTGGTGGCGCGGGTGTAGTCGCCCGACAGTTCCAGCGCAAACTTGCCGTAGGCGCTTTCGCCAAGTTTGATGTGATCCTGGGCCTCAAAGCCGGCGAAACGTGCACGCACGCCCGAATATTCGTACTCGGGAATGCCCGCGGCGTCTTCTTCGCCTTCGTCGTTCAACGTACGACCGGTGCCCAACAAGCCGATGTAGTTGGAGAAGTGGCTGTAGAACACGCCGAAGCTGCCCTTGTGGGTGTCATTGTCAAAGCGCAGGGCCAGGTCGCTGGACACGGCTTTTTCTTTCTTCAGGTTGGCATCGCCCAGCTCGTAGGTACCGGTGGCCACGTGGGCACCGTTGGCGTACAGCTCGTAGAACGTGGGTGCGCGTTCGGTGTAGCCGAGCGTCGCGGCCACCGACCAGATTGGCGTAAGGGTGTACACCGCGCCCGACGACAGGCTGCCGGCGGTGAAGTCATTGCTCTTGTCGGCACCGGCAAAGCGTTCGTTGCCCTTGGCGTCGGGGTCCACGCTGGTGTGTTCCAGGCGCCCACCGAGGCTGAGCTTGAGGCGCTCGGTGGCCTGCATTTCTTCGAGGATAAACAGCGCGCCGGCGTTGGTGTCGGTTTGCGGCACGAAGGCTTCTTCGCCCAGCGCCGAGAACTCGTTGCGCGTCACTTGTGCGCCGACTACGCCATCGAACGGGCCGATGGGCTGGTGGCGCGCCTCAACACGGGCCTCGTAGCCTTTGTTCTTGAAAATGGTGCCGGTTTCGCCGCCTTCGATTTCGCGGTGCTCGTAGTCGGTGTAGCCCGCGTCGAGTTTCACCGAGGTAAACGGGCCTTGCAGGTTGCGGATTTCGGACGCGAACGCGTAGTGATCCTGCTTCATGCGGATGCGCACATCCTGCTCGGCAGGCGAACCGTAGTTGGCGTCGTAGCTGCTGTAGGACAGGCCGGCATAACCGTCATCCCAGGTGTAGGAACCGCCCACTGCGCCACCGTCCTGGCGCCCGTCGCTGTTGCCCAGGCGGCCATTTTTGCCGGGTGCGTCATCGGTTTCCGGCGCGTGGCGGCTGCGGGCCTGGCCGGGGATTTTCAGGTCATTGAACTCCCGGGCGTTGGCATCCAGGTGCAGGGCGAAAGTGCCATTGCCGGCTTCCAGTTTGCCCGCGCTGCTGCGGGTGGTGTCGGCACCGCCGTAGCGCAACTCACCGGCACCGTGGATGCCTTCGATGGCTTCGGTGGGGATGCGGTTGTCGAAGGTGTTGACCACGCCACCGATGGCACTGCCGCCGTACAGCAGGGCGGCCGGGCCGCGTACGATTTCAATGCGCTCGACGTTGACCGGGTCCAACGGCACCGCGTGGTCGTAGGACAGCGACGACGCGTCCAGGGCGCCTACGCCATTGCGCAGGATGCGAATGCGGTCGCCGTCCTGGCCACGGATGATCGGCCGGCTGGCGCCCGGGCCAAAGTACGACGACGACACACCTGGCTGCTTGTTCAGGGTTTCGCCGAGGCTGCCTTTTTGTTGCAGGGTCAGCTCATCGCCTTCCAACACGGTGGTCGGCGAGGCGAGTTGCTCGCTGCCCAGCGGGTTACCGGTGATGACTTGGGGCTGCAGTTCCAGGGCGTGGGCCTGGGAGCTGATCAACACGGCGGCGGCAAGCGGGGTCAGGCGCCACAGAGGGGAAAGGGACATCGGACATTCCTTGGCAAACGACAAAAGAGAGAAGGCTGAAAACGTTATAGTTATAATATAACATCTCTTTTTTCGCCGGGAAGGGGAACTTTCTTACAGGGGCTATATTGAATGCGGCGCTTCCACCGTCAGGCCCCGTCGGCTAAGGTGCGCGGCTGTATTCCTCTGATTGCAAAAGGCCCGGCATGACCGCGACAAGTAACGACCCACTCCACGGCGTGACCCTGCAGCACGTGCTCACCACCCTGGTGGAACATTACGAATGGGCCGGCCTGGCTGAGCGTATTGATTTGCGCTGCTTCAAGAGCGACCCGAGCATCAAGTCGAGCCTTACGTTCCTGCGTAAAACGCCGTGGGCGCGGGAGAAAGTCGAAGGGCTGTACGTGAAACTGATGCGCACTAAACGCCCGCTGGATTGAGCTGATGAAGCGGTTTGTAGCGGCAGCGGCGCTGGCCGGTTGGGTGGGGTTGGCGATTCAGCAATACCTGATTTTCCATTCGCGCTGGGAAACCGGTGCCAGCCTGCTGGGCGGGCTGATCAACTTTTTCAGTTTCTTCACCGTGTTGACCAACACCCTGGCGGCCGTGGTGTTGAGCTATGCGTGGGTGAAGCGCGATTCGGCAGCGAAGCGGTTTTTTCTCACGCCGGGTGTCAGCAGTGGTATCGCGGTGAGCATCGTGGTGGTGGGCCTTGCCTACAACTTGTTGCTGCGGCATTTATGGCAGCCCGAGGGTTTCCAGTTTATTGCCGACGAACTGCTGCACGACGTGATGCCGCTGCTGTTCGTGGTGTATTGGTGGCGTTGCGTGCCTAAGGGCGATTTACGGCTTAAACACATTGGCGTGTGGGTAATTTACCCGCTTGTGTACTTCGCCTATGCGCTGCTGCGCGGGGATTTGCTTGGGCAGTACCAGTACCCGTTCATCGACGTTGGTACCTTGGGTTATCCACAGGTGTTTATGAATGCCGGGGGGATTCTGGTGGGGTTTGTGCTGGTGGCGTTGGCGGTGGTGGGGCTGGATAAACTATTTTCAACGCAACGTTGACGGGTTTTGGTGGTGGTGGTGTGGTGGTGTGGTTGTGGCGAGCGGGCTTGCCCGCGTTGGGGCGCGAAGCGGCCCCAGTCAAATCACCGCGGTGTTTCAGGTACACCGGGGTGTCCGGTTTTGGGGCGGCTGCGCCGCCCAACGCGGGCAAGCCCGCTCGCCACACAAGCCTGCTTGCCACTCAAGCCTGCTTGCCCACAAGCCCGCTCGCCACACAAGCCTGCTTGCCCACAAGCCTGCTTGCCACACAAGCCTGCTTGCCCACAAGCCTGCTTGCCCACAAGCCTGCTTGCCACACAAGCCTGCTTGCCCACAAGCCTGCTTGCCACACAAGCCTGCTTGCCCACAAGCCTGCTTGCCACACAAGCCTGCTTGCCCACAAGCCCGCTTGCCCCACAAGCTTGCTCGCGCCTAGCTTTCTTCGCTGCCTTCGGCGCGCCAGTAGCCCACGGCCTTGAGGGTATCTTCATTGATCTGGTGTGTGTCCAGCAGCACTCGCCGCACCTGGCGTGACAGCTTGGCTTCGGTCGCCACAAAGCTGTACAGCGAACCGCCCGGCAGGGTCAGGTTGCGCACTGTTTCCAGCAGGTCATCCTGGCCGCGCACGACCCAGATCACTTCGACATCGGCGGCACTTTCCAGCGTCTGTTGTTCCGCCGCATTCGCAATTTCAATTACCGCCAATACCTTGCGCCCGGCCGGCAATTCTTCCAGGCGGCGGCCAATGGCGGGCAGCGCGGTTTCATCGCCGATCAGCAGGTAGCTGTCGAAGATATCCGGCACGATCAACGAGCCCCGTGGCCCGCCGATATACAGGCGCTGGCCGACTTGAACCTGATCGGCCCAGGTGGACGCAGGGCCGTCGCCGTGCAGCACGAAGTCGATGTCCAGTTCGCCAACCGCCAGGTCGAAGCGACGTGGGGTGTAGTCGCGCATGGCGAGCTTCTCGGCGTCCTTGATATTGAACGTCGGGCTCTCCAGCGCGGCCACTTCGGCAGCGTTCTGCGGGAACAGCAACTTGATGTGATCGTCGCTGCCCAGGCTGACAAACCCTGCCAGCTCAGGGCCGCCCACGGTGATGCGGCGCATGCGCGGGGTGATGTCGACCACGCGCAACACTTCCAGGCGGCGGCGTTTGATTTCGTGGGTAACGCGGTGGATGGCTTGAGTATTCATTGAGTTTTCCCGTCGGCAATGGCTTGGGCGGTGCCGTTCAGCAGCGCGGCGACACGTGTGATTTCTTCCGGGCTCCAGCGCCCGTGATGCGAATGCAAGGCGTGGCGCAGGTTGTGCACCGCCTCGTGGATTTCCGCAGGACGATCATGGCCGCGTAACGAACGCTTGCTCACATCCATGCGCAGGCGAATGCCTTCGAGGGCCACTGCCTGTTCGCTTAAGAAGAGACGACCGGCGTCGGTGATTGTGTAGCGTTTTTTGCCGCCTTCGGCGTCGCCGCTGATCAAGTCGCTCTCTTCGAGGAAGGTCAGGGTCGGGTAGATCACCCCAGGGCTGGGGCTGTAGGCACCGTCGAACAGGGCTTCGATCTGGCGGATCAGGTCGTAGCCGTGGCAGGGCTGCTCGGCGATCAGCGCCGGCAGCAGCAGTTTCAGGTCACCCGGGGCGAAGACCCGCGGGCCTCGGCCACCGCGCTCGCGGCCAGGGCGTTTTTCGAAGCCGTCGCGGTCATCACCGGGGTTACGGTGGGAATGATGGTCTCTCATTTCTCTGTGCTCTCGTTTGGTTTAGATACAACTTAAGATATATCTTAGGAGTGATGCAATCTCACCAGACGAACGGTCATCCGTTGGGTTTCGTGACGCGGGCCACAAAACGGCGCAAACCTCCTCGACACATTCTTCAACTTGTTAGTTGATAGGGTTCAGTAATTACGGTTGTTTTTTAGAGTATGTAATCTTATTCTTACGGACCTCTCCGGCAATAAACAATTCTCATTAATTGCCATGTAGTACTTTTCTTACAGTTAATTTTAAAGTTTTGGCAAAGTGCCATAATTTTCCTATGTGTCGTGGTGTAACAGAGCTACGCAACTAAGCGAATTGGCCGGCTTTCTTATTAGGAATCGCCACGGATAATTGCCCGGCGTCGAACGAAACCGCACATTGCAATGCAAGTAGTTGGAAAAGCTTCAACACTTCAATGTTCTCGGAACCCGTTTAGACGCTTAACAAGTCCTGCGCATACCTGCGTTCAGGAGTCCGTTGTGATTTTAATAATATGTGAGCGTCTGCTAATGAAATCTAAAGTGAAAACTGCGCTGTTAACTATCGGCCTGCTGGCGGGTTCGATCTCTGTTGCCAATGCGGCAGATGGAACGGTTACGTTTTTGGGGTCGGTCCACTCGGGTGCTTGCTCCATCAAGCCTGAATCCGTAGACCAGTCGGTTCACCTTGGCGCAATTGCCAAGCACCAACTGGAAACCGGCGGCCGCTCTGAATCCCGCCCGGTACGTATCGAACTTGAAGGCTGCGACTTGTCCGGCCTCACTGATAACACCGTGACCACGACCTTCACCGGCGCGCCGTCGGGCTCCGTTCCGGGTGCAATCGGCACCGTCGGTGGCGCTGGTGGCGTGGGCGTCATGATGACCCACGGCGGCCGCCCCGTCGTACTGGGTACACCTACTGCACCTCAGGTTATTGCCACCGGTAACAACACCCTGGAGTTTGGTGCTTACGTGCAAGGCCAGGCGACCGGCGAAATCGTTCCTGGTGAGTTCAGCGCCGTCACCAACTTCACCTTGGCTTATCAGTAAGTTTTTCCCCCCGCGACGTGAGTGGCGGGGGGGAAACTGGCGGGAGGTTCAGGTGAAAACATGCATAAGTCTCGCTGTCGCCTCTTCATTGACGATGTTCATCAGCCCTTGGGCATTCGCGCAGGCGGAGCCTCAAGGTGATGGGGTCGTCACGCTGGGAGGCACGGTCATTGATTCGGCCTGTGGGCTGGAATCGACCTCTGTCGATCAAACCATCGAAATGGCTTCAGAACCCATCGGCCGGCTTTTGCGGGACGGGGAGGGGCAGATACAGCCTTTCCAGTTGCGCCTGGTCAATTGCTCGCTGAGCCGTCCTGACCCATTGCGCCCCGGTGCAAGCCTGCCTGATTGGGAGCATGTGCGCGTGACGTTCGACGGCGCTACCGATAGAGACGGGCACTCATTTGCCGCCTTTGGTGGCTCACAGGGGGTCGCCTTCCATATCGAGGATGCCGCCGGAGAAGAGTGTGCGCCTGGAAAGCCAATGGGCCTGTACCCGTTGGTTGAGGGGGATATGACGCTCAACTACACGATTCGCTTAGTGGGCAACGGAGTGCCGCTGTTGGCCGGTGATCACACTGCCGCAGTGCGGTTCAAGTTGGAATACTTTTGAAGAATGATGGGTTGCTTGCATGTGGAATGCGTCGAAAGTCATAAATACGCTTCGCCCAAGCCTGTTTGTCGGGTTTATATCACTGGCAGGAACGGCACTGGGAGCCGAGGATATTGAATTCAATACCGACGTTCTCGATCTGGTTGATCGCTCCAATATTGATTTGTCTCGGTTTGCACGCAGTGGGTTTATCTTGCCTGGCAACTACTCAATGGTGGTGCAGATTAACACTCAGGCAATCTCTGAACAGTCAGTGGCGTTCTATGCTCCCGATAATGACCCCAAGGGCAGTCAGGCCTGTTTAACCCCGGAACTTGTGGACCAGTTGGGTCTGAAAAAAGCCAGCACTGAAAAACTGCAATGGTGGAAAGGCGGGCAGTGCCTGGACCCTCAAGCCTTGCCCGGCATGGAGGTGAATGCCGATCTGGCCACTTCCACGTTGAGCATCAGTCTTCCCCAGGCCTACCTGGAATACAGCGCCATTAACTGGGACCCACCTTCGCGCTGGGATGAAGGGGTGCCGGGGCTGTTGGTTGACTACAACATGACGGCCCAGTCCAGCTACCGCAAGGATGACGGGACCCGCAACGACCTTTCCGGCAACGGCACGTTGGGGGCCAATGCCGGTGCCTGGCGCCTGCGGGCGGATTGGCAGGGGCGTGTGGATAAAAACCGCGAGTCGACCAACAACCGGCAAAAACTGGAGTGGAGTCGTTACTACGCGTATCGCGCCATTCCTGAGCTGAAAGCACGCCTGGTGGTGGGTGAGGACTACCTGTATTCGGACCTGTTCGACAGCTTCCGTTTTACCGGTGCCGCGCTCAAGTCGGACGAAAGCCAGCTGCCTCCCAACTTGCGTGGGTATGCGCCGGAAGTGGTCGGCGTGGCCAGGACCAATGCCAAAGTCATCATCAGCCAACAGGGGCGTGTGCTGTATGAAACGCTGGTGGCGGCAGGGCCGTTTCGTATCCAGGACCTGAACGACGCCGTGTCCGGCATGCTGGATGTGCGGGTAGAAGAACAGGACGGTACGGAACACAAATTCCAGATCTACACCGCAGGCGTTCCTTACCTGACGCGTCCTGGTCAGGTTCGCTACAAGCTGTCTGCCGGGCGGCCGTCGAATCTGCAGTACGACTCTGACGGTGCCGTTTTTGCAACCGGCGAGTTTTCCTGGGGGATCAGTAACGGTTGGTCGCTGTTGGGCGGCGCGATTACGGATAACAACTACCGTGCATTGTCTGTGGGTGCAGGGCGGGATCTGTTGGCGTTCGGTGCTATCTCGCTGGACGTTACCCAGTCCCATGTGAACCTCTGGAACGAGACGCTCTCGGGTAAATCCTATCGCGTTCAGTATTCCAAGAACTTTGAACAATACGACAGCCAGGTCACGTTCGCCGGCTACCGCTTCTCCGAGAAAAACTTCCTGAGCATGAGCCAGTACCTGGATGCCAAGCACTACGGGCTGAATGGTGAACTTGGGGGCCCCGGCGTGTACGACCCGAACGGGGAGTACGTCGCACACTGGAACCCCATCGGCGGCAACAAGGCGCTCTATACGGTAACGGTGAACAAGCAGTTTCGTGACCTCGGCGCCACTGTCTACGCCAGTTACAACAAGCAGACCTATTGGAACCGGCCAGAGACCCAGCGCTGGAACGTGTCGGCCTCACGCTACTTCAATATCGGCACCGTCAAAAACCTGAATATGTCCCTGAATGTCTACCGCACCCAGGAGTACCACTATAAGGATAACGGCATGGCGCTGACGGTCAGTTTGCCGTTGGGCCCCTCCGGCACCCTGTCGATGGATGCCAGTAGAACCGCCGGCAAAAACATCTTTTCAACGCGCTTCAATGATCGAATCGACGCACACAACAGCTACCAGCTGAGTGCCAGCAACACCTCTGCCAGTGGCTACCTGAGCCATATCGGTGACCAGGTTGATATTGACCTCAGCGCCAGCGCCCAGGAAGGCAACAACCGGACCTTGGGTGCGACTGTGCGCGGCGGCGGCACGCTCACGCCCTATGGTGCGGCGCTGCACCGTACCACCAGTACAGGCGGGACGCGGTTGATGGTCGATACCGGCGGAGTGCCCGATGTGCCGGTGCGCGGGTATGGCACGCCGACTCGCAGTAACGCCTTTGGCAAAGCGGTCATCTCCGACATCGGCAGTTATCAGCGTACGGCGGCGAGTGTGGACCTGGAGCGTCTGCCAAGTGATGTCGAAGCCACCCAGTCCGTAACCCAACTGACGCTTACCGAAGGCGCCATCGGCTATCGCTCGCTGGAAGTAATTTCCGGCAAGAAAGCCATGGCGGTACTGCGCCTGCCCGACGGCAGCTCGCCTCCTTTCGGCGCGACGGTGAAGAACCTGAAGCAGCAGGACACCGGGGTAGTGAACGATGGCGGGGATGTCTACCTGAGCGGCATTCAGCCCGGCGACCAGATGGTCGTCAGCTGGGGCGGAACCGAGCGCTGCGTTCTCACGCTGCCTGCCGTATTGCCTGCTGACGGCTTGACCGACGCCCTGCAACTGCGCTGCCAGCCAATGGTTGCCACCGATCAATCTTTACCCGAGCCAGCAGGGCTGACCGGGCAGCGTAACGATATGGAGAACACATCCTCATGATGCTGAACATACGCCTCACCCCCCAGGTCTTCGCATTGCTGATCCTCGGCTTGCTGAGCCAGAGCGTCAACGCCGCAGTGGCGCTGGACCGAACCCGTGTGATTTTTGATGGCAGCAAAGATGCCACCAGCGTGAACATCACCAATAACAACACCCAGTTGCCCTATTTGGCCCAGGGTTGGATCGAGGACGAAGCGGGCAAGAAAATCACCTCGCCCTTGATCGTGCTGCCGCCGGTTCAACGCTTGGAGCCTGGCAAGCAAAGCCAGGTGAAAGTGCAGGCACTGCCGGCGGCCAAGGCGTTGCCGCAGGACCGGGAAACGGTCTTCTACTTCAACCTGCGGGAAATTCCGCCGCGCAGCGACAAGGCCAACACCTTGCAGATCGCGCTGCAAACCCGAATCAAATTGTTCTATCGGCCGCAAGCCATTACGCCGACCCAGCAAGACCTGTCCACCCCCTGGCAGGAAAAGCTGACATTGACCCGGCAAGGCGACAGTTACCAGGTCAATAACCCGACGCCGTACTACGTGACCTTGGTGGATGCGCGCAGCAGCAAGGACGGCAAGACCCTGGAAGGCTTCGAGCCCCTCATGGTTGCGCCCAAAGGCTCACAGGCCTTGGGGCTGACGGCCAAGGTGCTCGGTACCACCCCCTACCTGGCCTACGTCAATGATTACGGCGGCCGCCCGCTGCTGGCCTTCACCTGCAGTGGCGAGACCTGCAAGGTGAATGTGCAAGCCTCAATGCCAAACCCGTAGGGCCTGCGGCCGGAGAACGTCATGAAGTTAGACAACGTGAAGATCCTGGGCTGCCTGTTATTGGCCCTGATGGGGCGCGCGCACGCCCAGGATGTCGAGGGCATGATGGGGATGCTGAATATACGCGGAGCCATGCATGAAATGCCGTGCGGCCTGGAGATGACATCGGCCAACCAAACCATTGACCTGGGGGCCATTTCGGCCGGCCAGCTGCAACGGCCAGGTGATCAAGCCACCTCCAGGCCGATTCAACTGCGCTTTCAGGATTGCCAGCGCACCGCCGGCAAGATCACCAGTGAACGTACCGGGAACCTGACTTGGAGTGCCCATCAGCCGGTGCTGTCGGTGACGTTTGTCGCACCCGCCGATGCCGATGATCCACGCCTGGTCAAAGTGCAGGGCATCACCGGGATGGGCCTGCGATTGACCGATCCCGAGGGGCGGGATGTACAGCTGGGCTCACGGGGCGAGCCGTTGTTTCTGCCCTTGGGTAGCAACACGCAAACCTGGAATGTCCAGCCCACGCGTACCTCCGCGCCATTGACCAGCGGGGCATTTCGGGCCGTGGTGGATTTCAGGCTCAATTATGAGTAAGGGCACAGCAATGGCTAAGTTAACCGGCTCACGGGCCATTTTAATCGTTGGTGGGCTGCTATGGGCGGTCAGCCAGGGCGCGCAGGCCAATGTGAACCTGACGATCCGCGCAGTCATCATTGCGCCGCCACCCTGTGTGATCAACGGCGGCAGCACGCTCAATGTACCGTTCGGCAATAACCTGCATACCACGCGCATCGACGGCGTCACCTATCGCCGCGATGTGCCCTATACGGTCAGCTGCAGCCCCCCCGTCTACAGCAATGCGATGACCTTGGAGTTGCAGGGCACAGGGGCTTCGTTCGACAGCGGCGTGCTCTCCACCCGCAAGACCGACCTTGGGGTAAAGCTGTTCGTCAATGGCGCTGACTGGCCGCTGAATACGCCCGTCAGGTTCACTCATCCCAATTTTCCAGCCGTGCAGGCAGTGCCGGTCAAGCGCGCGGGCAGCACGCTGACGGGCGGGACATTCGATGCCTCCGCGACCCTTGTGATCGAGTACCAATGATGAGGAATGATCAATGAATTTCTGGCCGCAGCGAGCCCTGCTCGCCTTGTGTTCAATCGGCTTGTGCAGCGGGGCGTCGGCCAACCTGACGTTCAGCGGAACCCTGAACGAGCCGCCACCCTGCACGATTGATTCTGGACGCAACATTGAAGTCGATTTTGGCGATGTCGGCACCAAGCGCGTCGATGGCGTGAAATACCGCAGGGCGGTGGGCTACACCATCAACTGCGGCACATCTCCACTGCCGTGGTTGCTCAAGTTGAGCATCAACGGCACCGCCACCACGTTTGATGGCGCGGCGCTGCAGACCAGCGCGCCGGACTTAGGGATTCAACTGCTGCAAAACAACGTGCCGTTTCTACTCAATACGCCATTGGATATCACCATCACTGCACCCCCGACATTGGAAGTCGTCCCCGTCAAACGGCCAGGCGCGGTTCTGGCCCCGGCACGGTTTACCGCGGTGGCCACGCTGTTGGCCGAATACCAGTAGGAGTCAGTGTATGCGACATGAAAAGGTTCATAAGGGCTGGTCATGTGCCGGGCTGGCAATGCTGCTGAGCGTTGGCCTGGCGCCTACCGCGCAGGCGGCGGACAACCTGCGGTTCATGGGCAACCTGGTCGAACAGGCCTGCAGCATCCGCCCCGGCGATGAGGCCCTTACGGTGGAACTCTGGGACGTTACCAGCAAGCACCTCTACATCAACACGCGCACCGTGGGTAAGGGGTTCAGGCTGCACCTGGACGACTGCAACACCACGATCAGCGAGTCGGTTTCCATCACCTTCGCCGGTAGGGAAAACAGCGCGTTACCCGGTTTGTTCGCACTGGACGGCGGCAGTGGTGCCAGCGGTATCGGGCTCGGTATAGAGACGCCGAGTAGCAAGCTGGTGCCCGTGAACATTGCCAGCGACGAACAGCGTTTGACCCCTGGCAACAACGTGATCGAGCTCAAAGCCTTTGTGCAGGGGGAGCCGAATGCCATTCGGGATCAGACCATCGAAGAGGGTGCTTATAGAGTGACCTCGATTTTTACGCTGGATTATCCGTAGCCGTAAGCCGTCATTTATGAGGCTAAACATCGCCTCATACCTACTCCAAATCTCTGCTGGACAGTGTCTGGGTAGAGGAGCAATGAGAGAACAAAATGAAACGACTAAATCTGGCCATTGGGCTTCTCGTCCTGATAGGCATGACAACGACCGCCAGAGCAGCGGATTGCAGTGTCAACGGCGGGCCGTGGCAAAGGATAGGCGCTGGCACGACGTTAAACCTGCAGGTCCCGGTGAATGTCCGACCGGAAGTGAATACGCCGCGTATCCTCCTTGAAGGCGTGAGGCTGAGTTGCCGATTCGAGCCTGATGGCTACCCCGGGTATGGGCGGCAAGATTATTGGGCAACCGGAACAAGGGTCGGCCCGGCCTGGACACCGGGCCCAAAATTCACCAACCAAAGCGCTGGCTTGCGAATCAATGGGACGTATCGGGATATTCCGATCCCTTCGGGTATTCGGATTGCGACCATGACGGATAGTGGCTTCGCCCCTATGCCGATCGAAGTAACACCTTATATTTTACAGCGCAACAACCCGGTGACGCCGATTGATATTCGAACCGGCGATACCCTTGGCACCTTACGCCTCGATCAGACAAACAATTATGATTCCCTCTCGACGAGCCTCAGCCTCGTTTACATCGCCAACAACAACTTCACCATTTCCCCCTCAACCTGCACCATCAACAATAACAACCCGCTCGAAATCAACTTCGGCGACGTGCATCAGCGGGCCATCGGCGCCGACCCACTGACCACCACCGTGCGCAGCAACCGCAGGCTGAACTACTCATGCCCGGGCCCGGGGAGTGTGACCTCGCCGGTGACCATTACCTACCAGGGCACGCCCTCGTCGTTCAACTCGAACTTGCTGACGATGAGCAATCCGGATGTAGGAACAGCACTCGTCCGTGGGGGCACTGCGGTGCGGGTAAACGGCTCGTTCCTATCCCAGATCATCAACAACTCGGGGGGCGATGATGTGACGTTTGCGCTGGTGCGGCGGGCAGGGTCCCTGCCTGTCGCCGGCCCCATCAGCGGCAGTGGTGTGCTAGTGATGGGCGTGCCCTGACACCACTGTAACCGTGGCAAGCCCGCTCACCACAAAGCCGTTCCTCAGTATTTAGCGATTTGTGGTGGCGGAACATCCGTGGCGAGCGGGCTTGCCCGCGTTGGGCTGCGCAGCAGCCCCTCTGCTTGCGTACTGGTTCTGCCTGACCCAGCGCATCCAACTTTTCGGGGCCGCTTCGCGCCCCAACGCGGGCAAGCCCGCTCGCCACAAAAGCGTTGCTCAGTGTTTGGCGATTTGTGGTGTCCACCACAAAGGGGTTGCTCAGTATTTAGCGATTTGTGGTGGCCGGAACATCCGTGGCGAGCGGGCTTGCCCGCGTTGGGCTGCGCAGCAGCCCCTCTGCTTGCGTGCCGGTTCTGCCTGACCCAGCGCATCCAACTTTCCGGGGCCGCTTCGCGCCCCAACGCGGGCAAGCCCGCTCGCCACAAAAGCGTTGCTCAGTGTTTGGCGATTTGTGGTGTCCACCACAAAGGGGTTGCTCAGTATTCGGCGATTTGTGGTGGGCGGAACATCCGTGGCGAGCGGGCTTGCCCGCGTTGGGCTGCGCAGCAGCCCCTCTGCTTGCGTACCGGTTCTGCCTGACCCAGCGCATCCGGATTCCGGGGCCGCTTCGCGCCCCAACGCGGGCAAGCCCGCTCGCCACACAGGGCGTTGTTTATGGCATTAGAGGTGGGTGGACTCGATGACCCTGCGGTTACTCAGCCCGGCCGCGTTGGCCAGGGCTTCGCGGGTTAAACGGCGCATCCATTGTTTCTCGCTGTAGCCGAGGTCATTGAGCAGCCGGTTGTAGCCGTCGTCGCTCATTTCGTTGCCGGAGAACACCACACTTTCAGGCACCTCCAGTGCATCGGCGAGGCCTTTGAGCGAGTGCCTCAGCGCTTCTTTTTGCTCCGGCTCCAGACCTTGTGAGCGGGCCCACTTGGCCTGCGTTTCCTGCAGTTGGTCGACCTTTAACAGCTGCTCGCTGAAGTGCAGCTCGTTGTCGCGATACTCGCGGTCGTGGCTGTCGCGCAGGTACTGTTCCCAGTAGTGTTCGAGCAGCATCTGATTGACCAGGCCGTCGCCTTCGGCCATTTCCAGCACGTTCACGTAAGCCTCATCGATGCGGGGTTGAGGTACGTCTGCGGTCAGGCGGTAAAGCATATGGTCGGACAACCACGGCAAATCCAATTTCTCTGCCAGGGATGTCTGATAGGCCAGGTAGATTTCCACTTCGTCGACTTCCCCCGGCACCCCCGCCCGTACATCGGAACGCAGGCGCTGGCCCAGCCCACCCTCGGCAACCGGCCTGAGTCGCCGGGCCACGTCTTCTTGAATCACTTCGGCCAAGAGCTTCATGTGCGCACGACCCTTGGCCAAGGTCACAAGTTTGCCGGCCCGTTCTTCGTCAGTCAGTGAGTACCGCTGTGCTTCGGTGGCGAGCACTTCAATGCCCATGTCATTGAAAATCTGCGCACCACCATCGGCACACAGGCCTGGGAAGCTCGACATCCTGAACAGGGTTTCGCGCAAGGTGTTGTCGACACTGGCGGCGAGGATCAGTTGCCACACGCGCTTGGCCAGTTCGGGGCGATTGGCCGCCAGGCGCTGGCGGTCTTCTTCGGTTTGCACCGACTCCTCGCGCTCCAGCGACTTGAGCACCTCGAACAACCCCTGTGAGCCATGCTCCTGCTCCACGGCATTCCACAAAGTCTTGCGCTGTTCACGCAGTTGCGGGTCCATCGCGTCGAGCCAATAGTCGCTGTCGCCCTTGGGCTCATAGGTACGGTTGGGGTCCAGCCCGGCTGCTACACGGTAAGCTTCGTAACGCTCGCGCTGGTCGAGGCTCAAGGCGTTGCGGTCCAGGCGCGCACGGGCGATGATTTCGGCCTGAGGGGTGCCGGGCGTAAGCTCGGGCACTTGGGTGATCGGATTGCCACGCAGGTCGAGCACAAAGCTGCGGTTGCGCGGGTGCGAAAACAGACCGTTTGGCCACGTGGTGGTCTGTGTCTGGTTCAGCAGCAGGTCGCGCAAGTTGGGCATGCGCGAGATATCCGGCGTGGCCCCCAGTGGGTTGCTTTGCAGTTGCAGGTTTTCCAGGCGATGCAGTTTGGCCAGGCGCTGAAGGCTTTGGCCGCCCAACTGTATATGGTTATCGCGCAGGTTGAGGTAACGCAGCCTGCGCATTTCGCCAACGGCCTCGGGCACCCATGGCAGGTCGTTGTAGCCCAGGTCGAGGGAGCGCAGGGAAGGGAACGCCTTGAGAAAGTGCTCGTGCACCGCACCAAACCGGTTATCGGCCATGGTCAGGCTGGTGACGTGCTCAAAGCCTGCAGTCAGTTCAGGCAGGGTATTGGGTAGCAGAATACCCCTGAGGTCCAGTTCCGCACCGCCTTGGACATGGCCCCACGGGTCGCGGTGCGTGGTCATGCGGTCTTCCCAGCAGCGATAGAGCACATCCGCGACATGATGCCGGCTGGCGCTCTCCTGGCGATAAGCCGGGCTGCCTTTGGGGTGGCCGTTGGCTGTGCGCTTCCAACTTTCGAGGGTTTTCTGCAACTGTTGCTTCTCGATCCTCAGCCGGTTCACCACAGTACGCATCTGCCCGGCGCCAATGTTCTCGACGAAGTGATTCAAACGCTCCTCGTCCATTGACGGAAACAGCAGTTCCAGCACCTGTCGGTGATGTGCCGCTTCCGGGGTCGGTGGCAAGAATGCCGGCCTGCTGGCGCCTGGTCCTTGCAGCAATTGGCTGGTCTGGGTGTCGGCCGTGGTGCGAATTGGCCGTTGCGCAAGGACCCGGCGGCGCTCGGCCAGGGATTCCAGTTTTTCCATCAGCCAGCGTTTCAGCTCGGCGCCCTGGCCGGGCTTCTGGCCCGGCACTGGCACCGCGTGCAACAGCGATTCATACAGGTCATTGAGCCCGTTGAGGCGCTGTTGGGTTTGATCGAACACTTCATAGCCCTGGGAATTTTTGCGTACCAGAATCCGTCGCCGCGACGCAGCCGCCGGGCCGACTTCACCGCGCAATGGGCCGTCCAATGTCTGATCGCGGATTTCCAGGTGCAAATCGGCGAAGGCATCGCTGTGCAGTTTCAGCGTATTGAGCACCAGGCGTTCGGTGCCGGCGGTGACTGGCCAGGCGGCATAAAACCCCGCATAAGCCTGGTTGGCATCGTCCACGAAATTCAGCTCCTGTGCCTGGTTGAGCAGCCGTAGCGGCAGTTGATTGTCGCCTATGGCTTGATTTTCGAGCCGGTTGGCCGTCTTGATCACGGCGTGGGCGAGGCCTGCGTCGAGGCCGGGCAATTGTTGGTGAAGCCGGCGTACAGACGGGTCGCTGGATTGGTTCTTGATCTGATGAATGTACTCGCCGATGTCCTCGGTTTGGGTCTTCACATACTCGGCGAGCAGGTCGCGCACTGCTTGCAGCCGTTCGGTTTCGGGGAGGTTGCGGCCGAGCAATGTACCCACGGCGTTGTCGTCGAGAAAGCCCAGCACCCGCGCCGGCAACTGGCCGGACATTACCTCGCCGAGGCTGACTTTCAGGGTCGCGGTCGGCGTGGCGCCGGGCTTGCTGTAGGTGCGTGAATCGCCGCTCAAGTCGGCGCGGGTGAACACTTGCAGGGCGCAATGTTCGGGCCAGCCCGGCAGCTCGGTGACGGTCTGTTCGAACCAGGCCGATGACGGGTCCGTCGGCAGCGGCACACCGCTGCGCAGCGTGTCGACTGCGGTGGTTGCCGCCTGCCGGGCCTCGTAGCGCTTGAGGGTGGCTTCAAACAACAGCGGGGGCGGTTGGTTATACACATACACGCCGCGCAACTGGTCGTCGTCGGTGGCGCTGATGCGGCGCATCTGTTGCAACTCGATATCGCTGAAGGCCTGGGTGCGCGGGCCCAGGCGGCGCATCAGCGTGGTGCTGTCCCAACTGCGCGGTTGTTCCGCCTCGTGGACGAACGCGCCATGGCCGTTGAAAACCACCTTGGGCGCGTAGGCATCCGGGCGATCTGGATGTGGGATCCTGTGGCTGTCGTCGTCCACTGTCTTCACTTCGTAATGGCGGTTGTCCAGCGCCAGAATCGCTTTGCCCTCATGGTGATGCAGCCCGCGAGTATCGATAGTTGCCTGCCGGGGCAATGTGAGGTTTTTCTGCGCATAGGGCGCCAGGTCCGGGTTCCACAGGCGTGTTGTGCCGTTGGGCATGTGCACCGGCTTGAGCCCTTCGACAAAGGCTGAAAGTTTGAGTTGCGCAACCGCACCCAAAGCACTGCCGGCGCCGAACAGGGCCAATTGCAGCACGTTATCCACCACGCCGAGCAGGTGCTCCGTGGCCTCCAGCGCTTGGCCCTCGGACCAGTCGACAAGGCCTTCAAACACATCATCGGCCAACTGGTAAGCGCTGTAGACGAGCACCAGTTCGCCCAGCACCGGCACAAACGGCGTGGCCACCAGCAGCGCTGCATTGAGGATGTCCGAGAGGATTTTTTCCAGGTTGTCCCACCACGCCCAGCGCGCATGCCGGTCGGCCAGGGCGGTGGAGACCGCAAGCTCCTGGGCATCATTGAGTACCTTGTTCAGCTTGCGCCGGTACTGGTAGTTCCACAGGTCGTTTTCGCTGCTGACGCTGGAGCGGTTCTGGTAGTCGTCGTCGATGTCTTGCAGGCGAAACTGCAGGTTGGGCGTGTCCACCGGGGTGTCTTTCCAGGTCGGTCCCGGGTCTGTGGCGGCTTTCTGGTGCCAGCGCACCTGGCTGAGGCGGGCCTTCAGGCCGGCAAAGAAATAACCGCGGTCCGCCTGCGCCACAAACTGGCTGAAAAACCGCTGATAGCCCTGGGTGTTCCGTAACTGGCGGGTGAGTTCCTGCATGAACGCGGCAGGCGACCGATATTCCTTGAGCGGGTGCTCCGGGTCTTCGGGCACATAGGCCAACAGGCGGCCAAGAGGGGTGGGCGAGTCGGGCGAGGGGCAGAACACCACGATTCCGGTCAAGGCAATGTCCATCAGGCTCAGGGTGTAGGGTTTGATGCGGCGACCATCGAGGTGCGCGGCTTGGTCTGCGATCAGTTGCAACATCGCGGTGTGGGCGTCTGGCTGGATATCACCCTTGGCCAAGCCCAGGTGCGCGGCGACGCTGAGGGCGGTTTTCTGGCTGGTAATCACTTCGTGGCGCAGGGTGCGCGCCGAGGCGCGGTTGTTGAAACCCAATGCTTCTTTGAGCTGTACCTGGTAGCGGGCGCCGATGTCCAGTGCGCGGCAGATAGCCTTGAAGTGCTCGGCGGTCAGCACGGCCCCCGTGCTGCGGTGGCGCAGGGTCAGGGTGTCGCGTTGCCCACGCGGGTCTTCGGCCGACAGGAAGGCATGGTCGACGAAGCTGTCGGCGGCGGCAAAGTTGTGCAGGGCTGCATCCAGCAGGGACACCGTGCGGCTGGTCACGCCCCCGGTGCTGTCACGTACCCACCAGGCCAGGTCGGCCGTGGTGTACAGGCGGATGAAGGTCGACCTCAGGTCGATGTCGCCATAGTTGACCAGCGCGCTTTTGAGTAAGGGTTCGGCAAAGGCCTGGACGTCGTTGAGGTCGCGAAATTTCTGGTCGAGGCTGTTCTGGCTGTGCCATTGGGCGGCGACGGCGGCCTTGAGCTGCGGGTGGTTCGGGGCCTGTGGATAAGGACGAGCGGTCCGGCGCGGAGTGTCTTTAAGTGCTTGCACGCGGTCCACGGATGCATTTTTTATCCACCGCGGCAGCGTACTGTTGAGGTGTTGATAATGCACGCCTTTGAAGTCATCGGCGGGCGTCGGGGGAAGAGGATCTGGCATGGGAGAACCTGAATAAAACAAGAGTTGCCACTCAGTCTATTCAGGGACGAGGCTTTGGATAAGTTCGAATAATGGCTGGAAACCCGCACTGAAACAGCAGAAAAATGCGCCTATAAAGCGCATAGCTAACACCCTGTTTTCAGCGTGCGGCGCTGGTGGGAAGTGCCTGGCACAGGGTGCTGTTGCCCGGTTGCAAATACGGCGTAAGAATCGGCGCCATGCCCTTGAGCACCTGTACCGGCAAGGCCGAGGTGAACTTGAAACCCTGGGCCGAAGCCCCCGGCACAAACGCGGTCAGCGTGCCGAAATGATGTTCGCCGATATAGAACACAAAGGTCGCCGTGCGGTTGATCGCCTTGGAGCTGAGAACCCGCCCACCGGCGCCGATGGCTTCGATACGGTTGTCGCCGGTGCCGGTCTTGCCGCCCATGGCCAACGGCGTGCCGTCGGCCAGTTTGAAACTGCCGGACACGCGGCGTGCGGTGCCGGCGTCCACCACCTGCGACAGGGCTTCGCGCAGGGCGGTCGCCACTTCGGAAGGCATCACCCGTTTGCCGCGATTGGGGTCGTTGATCAACCGGGTTTCATACGGCGTGTCGACAGCAAAGCGCAGGCTGTCGATGCGCAGCGTGGGCTGGCGCACGCCATCGTTGAGGATGATCCCCACCAGCTCGGCCAGGGCGGCAGGGCGGTCGCCTGAGCTGCCGATGGCCGTGGCCAGGGACGGTACCAGGTGGTCGAAGGGGTAGCCGACTTTCTTCCAGCGCTGGTGGATATCCAGGAACGCTTCGATCTCCAGCATGGTGCGGATGCGGCTGTCGCGGGCGCTTTGATGGCGGCTCTTGAACAGCCAGCTGTAGACCTCCTGGCGCTCGTGTTCGCTGGCGGCGGTGGCCTGGGTAAACGTCGCATTGGGGGTGTTCAGCAGGTAACCCATCAGCCACAGGTCCAGCGGGTGCACCTTGGCGATATAGCCTTGGTCGGGCAAGTCATACGCGCCGGGGCCGTAGTTCTGGTAGAGCTTGGCCAGGCGCTCGTCGGTGAGTTTTTCGCGGCTTTTTACGCTGCTCAAGTGGGCGCGCACGAAGCTGTTGAAACTGGCCTGATTGGCGTTGGGCAACAGGTAGCGATGCACGGCTGCCAGGCGTTGGGCGGTGGGGTGCATGCTGTCGAGGAAGGTGTCGAGCCGCGCTTGAGTGTCTTTGTTGCGGTATTTTTTCCAGAACTTGAGCAGGAAGGTGGTGCCTTCGCGGTCGGCGAACTTGGCCAGGTATTCCTGGCGGCGCGGGTCGCTGTCGTCCTTGAGCAATTGCGCGCTGTTGTTCGGTGCCTGGTAAGTGCTGTAGCGCACCAGGTCGCGCATCAGGCGAATGAACGGCAGGTTGATCGATTCGCGCAGGGCCTCGCGTAGGGTCGGGTTGCGGCCGTTGTCTTCGTTGCGAAAGTTATGGAAGTGGTGCAGGCCGCCACCGGTAAAGAAGCTCTCGCCGGGGCTGGCGGAGTATTGCCGGTTGAGGGCCGCGTCGAGCATGGACGGCAGGCTGCGGTCGCTGTTTTGCATCAGGTAATCCAAGGCCCAGCGGGTCAGGCGGTCCTGGTCGTCGACCTGGACTTTTTTCAACTCGGGGGTGGTTTGGGCGCCGTAGCGGTCGTGCAGTTCGCTGATGATCTGCAGGTAGGTGGTGAGCACCCGCAGCTTGGCGGTGGAGCCCAGTTCCAGCTTGCTGCCTTCGTTAATGTCGAAGGGCTGGTCGGTGCTGTCGGTTTGCACGCGCACGCGGGCGCCGTCGGCGGTCATTTCGTAGAGGGTGAAGCTGTAGCGCACTTGCGCCGTGCTGGCTGGGGTCAACAGGCGTTCGCCGAGCAGGCCGATTTGCCCGGCAAAGGCGGGGTCGGCCAGGTGTTTGAGGTAGGCGGAGGCTTGGGCCTGCAGGTCGCTTTGCAAGGTGCTGGTGGCCGACAGGTCGAGGCGGTCGAGGTCGTACAGCGGCCGGTTGAGCAAGGCGGCGAGGCGGCTGCGGGCAACGCTGATGCCCTTGTTTGTTTCGATTGGCTGGACCGTGGGTTGCTGCTGCCAGTCGCGGTAGGTGACCCGGCTGGCGAGGGCGGCGGCGGCCAGGGGCGGGTCGATCACGCCGTTTTGCGCGAGCAGGCGGATGTGGCTGTCGGTCAGGCTGGCCAGTTCGGCGTGCCCTTTGGACAAATAGTGCGAGGGCCGGCGTTGGGCGATCATCAGCGACAACACCTCGCGCAGGGCCAGGCCTCGCTGCGGCAACTGCGCAGGGTCGGTGCCGGCGAGCAGCGCGTTGGTGTGGTCGAAGTCGGCGCCGTACCACACGCGCAACCCCTCGGCCATGCCGTGCACTTCACCGTGGCCGGGCACTGCCGACAGGGGCACGCTGTTGAGGTAATCGCGCACGATGTCCTGGCGGGCGGCGAGGGTTTGCGGGCCGTCCTGGTAGGCGCGCACGCTGGCGGAAATCATCTGGCGGACTTTTTCGCCACCGGACACGGTCAGGCCATCGGGCGAGTGGCGGTATTTTTCCAACTGCGTGGCAAGTGTGCTGCCGCCCGCGCTCTGGCCGGGCAGGTGCAACAGCTTGGCCACCTGCGACCATGCGGCCTTGGTAAACCGTGGCCAATCCACCGCCGGGTTGAGTTGCGGTTGCTTGGGGTCAAGCAGGTCGCGGTCTTCGATAAACAGCAGGCTATTGACCACCAGCGGCGGGATCGCCGCGAAGCTTGGGTAGAACTGCTGGGGGTAGGTGAACTGGTACAGCGGCGTGGCGCGGCAGTCGGTGATGCTCAGACCCGCCTGGATTTTTTCCGCGTAGGGCACAAACAGGCCACGCTCGGCATACGCCATCAGGTCGGGGGAGAAGCGCGCTTGTGCCTGGATCAGGTAATCGCGCTTGATCAAGCGTGGCAGCAACTCGCCCAGCGCGCTGTAGCCCAGGCGCTTGTCGAACGGCCCGGCACCGGGGTAGACCCGCGCATCGCTGGGGCCCGGTTGCATCTGGTACGTAAGGCTGGCGGCCAGCCCGGAAAAGGTTCGCGCCTGCCATCGGGAGGTGTGGGTTTCGCGCACGACGGCAAACCCCAGGGCGACCAGCGCGACCAGCAGTACCAGCCAGAACAGCCGCCACCCCAGTCGTCGCGGGCGTGGGCGTTGTGGCAACGGCGGCTCATCCGGGCTGCCAGTCGGGACTGCAGCCTGGGTTGAACCGGTTTGCCATAACGCGCCCATAGTCGATTGATCCATTTACGTAGATTGATCGGACTTGGTTGAAGCTTAGACGGTGGCAGGCGGTCAGGGAGAGTTTATTGAAAGCGTGGGTTTGAGTGGTGAGCGGGCTTGTTTGCCAAGCGGGCTTGTTGTGGCGAGCGGGCTTGCCCGCGTTGGGCTGCGCAGCGGCCCCCTCGTTATTGCCACCGGTTTTGCCTGACACACCGAGTAAACCTTTCTGGGGCCGCTTCGCGCCCCAACGCGGGCAAGCCCGCTCGCCACAACAAGCCTGCTCGCCACGGGAGCTCATTTGGCACGCAAGCTCGTCTCAAAGCACGCAGTCGTCCCGGACCCAGGCGGCATCCCATAGCGGGTAATCGCCGATGTGTTCCACCAAACCGGCCCGCAAGGGGTTGGCGATGATGTAGCGGGCGATCTTGCGCAGGTCTTCTTCGGCTCGAACGGCCCGGTCGTGGTAACCCCTTTGCCAGAAAGCGCCGCTGGTTCGCAGGGCTCTATTGATGGTCAGGGTGCTGCGTGATTTTGTTCGCCCCATGACCTCGGGCAGGGTCCCGTTGTGCAGTTCAAACAGCCAGTGGAAATGGTCGGGCATCACCACCCATGCCAGCGAGTTGACCCATCCCAGGTCATGAGTTCGCTTGAATTCCGCGACCAGCAGCCTGCCGATGTGGAAGTCTGCAAAGAGTGGTTTCCGTTGGTGAACGACCGCCGTAACGAGGTAAGCGTGGCCCACAGCAGAGAACCTGCCGCAGCGTAGAAGATGAGAGTTGGGTTGGGGAGGCAATCCGTTGCTCCTGTTGGAATGGGTGGCGTGACAGACTCACGCTAGCAGCGGGCGGGGGCTGTGCGCTGCAGATCAATATCCGGATGTAACTGCACGAGGGTTTATCTGCTGATTGTGGCGAGCGGGCTCATGTGGTGAGCAGGCTTGTTCTGGCCAGCCGGCTGGTGGGGTGAGCAGGCTTGTTGTGGAGAGCCGGCTTGTTGTGGCGAGCGGGCTTGCCCGCGTTGGGCTGCGTAGCGGCCCCCTCTTTAATTGCCACCGGTTTTGCCTGACACACTGAGTAAACCTTTCTGGGGCCGCTTCGCGCCCCAACGCGGGCAAGCCCGCTCGCCACAACAAGCCCGCTCGCCACAACAAGCCGGCTCACCACAACAAGCCGGCAAACCACAACAAGCCTGCTCGCCACCTACGCCTATCGTCCATCTGTGACGATGCACCATTACCGTGCAATACTCCCCGCCCGCTGATCCTGCAGGCTTGCCTTGCCGGACGCGTCGGTCCACGAAACCGGCGCGGTTTTGAAGCGGCCTGCACCTATCGGTTCGGGCCAGGCTCGCTCGGTGGCTCATACCCAATAACAAGATGGAGTTGTATCCCTATGCCCTCTGGCAATCACCTGCCCCATGGCGAAACCGCACAAGGCGGCCCGCTGAAACGCGAACTCGGCGAACGGCATATTCGCTTGATGGCCCTTGGTGCCTGTATCGGTGTCGGCCTGTTCTTAGGCTCGGCCAAGGCTATTGAAATGGCCGGCCCGGCGATCATGCTGGCGTACATTATCGGCGGCCTGGCGATCCTGGTAATCATGCGCGCCCTCGGCGAAATGGCCGTGCACAACCCGGTCGCCGGCTCGTTCAGCCGCTATGCCCAGGATTACCTCGGCCCGTTGGCGGGCTTTCTCACCGGCTGGAATTATTGGTTCCTGTGGCTGGTGACCTGCGTGGCGGAAATCACCGCCGTGGCGGTGTACATGGGCGTGTGGTTCCCCGATACGCCGCGCTGGATCTGGGCCCTGGCGGCACTGATCAGCATGGGCACCATCAACCTGATCGCGGTCAAGGCGTTCGGTGAATTCGAATTCTGGTTCGCGCTGATCAAGATCGTCACCATCATTGCCATGGTGATCGGCGGCGTCGGCATCATCGCGTTCGGCTTCGGCAATGACGGCGTGGCGTTGGGGATTTCCAACCTGTGGGTCCACGGCGGCTTTATGCCCAATGGCGTGCAGGGCGTGTTGATGTCCCTGCAGATGGTGATGTTCGCCTACCTGGGGGTGGAGATGATCGGCCTCACCGCCGGTGAAGCGATGAACCCACAGAAGACCATCCCGAGTGCCATCGGCTCGGTGTTCTGGCGCATTCTGTTGTTCTACGTGGGCGCGTTGTTCGTGATTCTGTCGATTTACCCGTGGAATGAAATCGGCACCCAGGGCAGCCCTTTCGTGATGACGTTCGAGCGCCTGGGCATCAAGACTGCCGCTGGCATCATCAACTTTGTGGTGATCACGGCGGCGTTGTCGTCGTGCAACGGCGGTATTTTCAGCACCGGACGCATGCTCTACAGCCTGGCACAGAACGGCCAGGCCCCGGCGACCTTTGGCACCACGTCAAGCAATGGCGTGCCACGCAAGGCGCTGTTGCTGTCGATCTTCGCGCTGCTGCTGGGCGTGCTACTCAACTATCTGGTGCCGGAAAAAGTCTTCGTCTGGGTGACGTCGATCGCCACTTTCGGCGCTATCTGGACCTGGCTGATGATCCTGCTGGCCCAGCTCAAGTTCCGTAAGAGCCTGAGCCCGACCGAGCAGAAAGCCCTCAAGTACCGCATGTGGCTGTACCCGGTCAGCTCTTACCTGGCGCTGGCGTTCCTGGTGCTGGTGGTGGGCCTGATGGCGTACTTTCCCGACACCCGCATCGCGCTGTATGTAGGCCCGGTATTTCTGGTGCTGCTGACGGTGTTGTTCTACGCCTTCAAGCTGCAACCCAATGATGTCAACCGGGTACCGGCGCAGTCCGCCTGATGCCTGGGATGGCCCGCCGCATGCAGCGGGCCATCCACCTCAGCGGGCCTGCGCGGCCAGCTTGAGGGACTGATCCAGGCGTTTGTTGAATTCCAGCCACACCGCCAGCATCACCATCAACGCAGCGCCGACCATGGCGGTCAGCAGTTGCATCAGCAGGGCATCGCCGGCCATCGCGTTGACCATGTCAGCCAAGGGCGCGAGTACCACGCCCAGGCAAAACACTTCCAATGAATAACGGCCCATGCGGCAGGTGTGCTGTGCCAGCCAATTTTCGGTCCAGCCACGTCCAGGCAACAGCTTGGCGGTGACATAGGCGAGGGCGAGGAAGTGCAGCAGGCGCAGCGGCGACAGGTCGGTCTTGCTGATAGGGTAGAGCAGCTCGCTGAGCCACGCCGGCATCAGTGCGTCATGCACCTCGGGCCAGCGCCATGAGATCGTCAGCACGCCCGCCAGTAGCGTGTACACCGCCGCCGTCATGAACAACGGCTGGCGCACCAGCGGCCGCTGTTCGGCGGGGCGGGCGCGCCCGGCATGAATCGCCGCCGCACCACCGAGTACAAACAGGAACTGCCAGGTCACCGGGTTGAAGTACCACACGCCATCGGCAATCGCCCGCAGGTTCCAGCCCATCCACGGCGCCAGAAAATATACCGTGGCCGACATGGCCACCACTGCCCAGGTCTTGCGCAGTATCAGCGGCAGCACCAGCGGCAAGCCCGCGAGCAGCACGATATACAGCGGCAACGGGTCCATCAGGTTGGGTTTGAAGCGCAGCAGCAGTTCATCTGTGAGAGCCTGTTGCGGGTGGGTGACGAAGTGCGTCAGGCCCATCTCTTCAACCAGGTCGCGGGTTTCCACATGGCTGTTGGCGAAGAACACGATGCCCATCAACAGCGCCAGCAGGAAGATATGCACCACGTACAACACCCAGGCACGCCGCAGGATCTTCAGCGAGGCAATCCAGTAGCCGTCGCGTTGCAAAATCTTGCCGTAGGCCAGCACCGCAGCGTAGCCGGCGAGGAACACAAACACCTCCGCCGCATCGCTGAAACCGATGTTGCGCAGGGTGATCTGGCCTAGGGGGTTGTGGGGGACGTGATCCCAGAAAATGAAGATCAACGCCAGGCCCCGAAAAAAATCGATGCGCGGGTCGCGTCCGTTCAGCATGGCAGCGGGCTCTTGAACAAAAGGTTTAGTAATGACAGGCGCACGGGCAAGTAGTCGTACGCCGCACGTCGGGCGGGCGCAGGTTGGCGGTATTTGTGGGCAATTGCAAAGGTTGGGTATTACTGAATGTCTCTAGACGTCAATGATCACCAGCGTACCCTGGCTGCCGGCGAGCACAGCGTGTGCGACGCCGGCTTGCACAAGGTACATCTGGCCCGCCTCCACGCGGATTTCACTGCCGCCGATGCTCAGGCGCAAGCATCCGCTGATCACCAGCAGCCCTTCGTTGTAGTCATGGGTTTCTTCTGCGTACGCCTGCTCATCCATACGCAGCACCTTGACCCGCGCCGGGCCGACCTGGCCCAGGCAGGTGGATTTCCAAGTGGCGGGCAGTTGCGCTGCGATGTCGGCGAAGTCCAGTAACGGCATGTGAATCTCCTTGTTTGATCAATGCCGTCGGTGGTCCGGTTCAGCGCGGTGTGGGTATTTTCAGAACGCATCCATCAACAGCACCCGGCAAGGTTTGGCCTGGTATGCGTTGATCTGCGGCACCAGCCGGGTGAAGTGTTCCGTCTGGCAGTGTGCATCCAGCGCGGCCTGATCGGGCCATTGCTCGATAAAAATGAAGTGCCCCGGGTCCTTTTGATCGACAAACAGATCGTAGGCGATACACAGCGGTTCCAGGCGGGTTTTTTCCACCAGTTCGGCGTACCAGGGGCGCACGGTTTCCAGGTGCTCGGGTTGGATAAAGTCTTCGGCGATGACTTTCAGCATGAACGGGTCCTTTTAGGCGGCTGCGGTTTCATGTGGCTCAAAGCTGTCCGCGCGTGCCATCTGCCACATGCGCGAATAGAACTCGCCATTGACCTCGCCGGTGAGCAACTCCCCAGGCTTCAGGAACACATGCAACTGCGAGAACAATTTGATTTCGGTCGCCGACATGCGCCGTACCAAATGCTTGGCCGACAGCTGCGAGGGGTGATCCAGGCCCGCCGCCGCGAGCATCTCGGCCAGGGCCTTGAGGGTGTTGCGGTGAAAGTTGAACACCCGTTGGGCTTTGTCCGGGACCACCAGGGCGCGCTGGCGTAGTGGGTCCTGGGTGGCGACGCCGGTGGGGCATTTATTGGTATGGCAGCTTTGCGACTGGATGCAGCCGATGGCAAACATAAAACCCCGCGCCGAGTTGGCCCAATCGGCGCCGATGGCCAGGACACTGGCGATATCGAAGGCGCTGACGATCTTGCCGCTGGCGCCGAGTTTGATCTTGTCGCGCAGGTTCAGGCCCACCAGGGTGTTGTGCACAAACAGCAGGCCTTCGCGCAACGGCACACCGATATGGTCGGTGAACTCAACGGGCGCGGCGCCGGTGCCGCCTTCCTTGCCGTCGACCACGATAAAGTCCGGGAGGATGCCGGTTTCGAGCATGGCCTTGGCGATGCCCATGAACTCCCACGGGTGGCCCAGGCAGAACTTGAAACCCACCGGTTTGCCGCCGGACAGCTCCCGCAGTTGCGCGATGAACTGCATCAATTCGATGGGGGTGGAAAACGCACTGTGGCGTGACGGCGAGACGCAGTCTTCGCCCATCAAAATACCGCGGGTTTCGGCGATCTCCTTCGTCACTTTGTGTTTGGGCAGGATGCCGCCATGGCCCGGCTTGGCGCCCTGGCTCATCTTGATTTCGATCATGCGCACTTGCGGGTTCTGCGCCTGCACGGCGAAGCGTTCCGGGTCGAACCGGCCGTCGCTGGTGCGGCAGCCAAAGTAGCCACTGCCCAGTTCCCAGGTCAGGTCGCCGCCGTTTTCGCGGTGGTAGGGGCTGATGCTGCCTTCGCCGGTGTCGTGGGCAAAGTTGCCGAGCTTGGCGCCCTGGTTAAGGGCGCGGATCGCATTGGCACTCAGCGAGCCAAAGCTCATCGCCGAGATATTGAACACCGAGGCCGAATACGGCTGCGTGCACTGTGGGCCGCCGACCATCACGCGAAACGCGCTGGGGTCGCTGAGCGGCGCGGGGCGCATGGAGTGGCCGATAAATTCGAAGCCCGACTGGTACACGTCGATCAGCGTGCCGAAGGGTTTGTCGGCGGTTTCATTCTTGGCGCGTGAATACACCAGGGAACGCTGCGAACGGGAAAAGGGCAGGGCGTCGCTGTCGGATTCAAGCAAATACTGGCGGATTTCCGGGCGGATGGCCTCCACCAGGTAGCGGATATTGCCCAGGATCGGGTAGTTGCGGCGTACCGCGTGGGGGCTTTGCAGCAGGTCGAACAGGCCGATCAGGCTTAATACGCCGGTGACCAGGGTGATCGGCCACAGCCATTCATGTTGGATAAACGGCAGGCTGGCGAGGGTGAAAATGACGCACACGGCAAAGAAGGCGTAACGGCTTAGTAACGACAGGCTCATACGGTTTTCCTTGGTTCGGACTCATCGGCTAGGCGTTTTGCGCCTGAAGAAAGATCGAGAACAGCTCCGACTGGGATTTGATCCCTAGTTTGCTGTACATGTGTTTTTTATGGACTTTCACGGTTTCAACAGAGATTTCCAGCTTACGAGCGATTTCCTTGCTGGAGCAACCGCTGAGCATCAAGCGGCCCACATCCAACTCGCGGGCGGTGAGGTGTGCGCCCCAGTCGTCATTCTGGATCGGCGGTTGCGGGGCGCTGACCTGGTTCAGTTCATGGGGCAGGCGCTGGCGTAGCAAGCTCAATACCCAGGGCTGGATCAGCGACAGCAGGGCGATCTGCTGCGGGTCAAAACGCTGCTTCGAGCCCAGGGACAGGCATAGCGTACGCCCATCCGGCAGATGGCAATTAAATTGGATTTCATCTGCCACCACGTTCAGGCGGAAGTAACGCTGGTAGTACTCGGTGAGTTCAAAATGCTCTGGCGCGACGTCCGCCAGGCGCAACAGGCCGGTGCGCGAGTGCTCGCGGCTGGCGATGTAGAAGGGGTCGAGCAGGTAGAGGCCGTTGAGGTAGTCCTGGAACAGTTGGTCCGGCGTGCCGTCGGCGCCGGGGCATTCGGCGAACACCAGCGGGCGGTGTGCGCTGCTGAAGAGCAACACCACCCAACTGTCGAACGCCACGTATTGGTCCAATAGCCGCACCAGTTGGGTCCAGAAGTTGGCCTGGTCGAGGGCGTCTATCATTTGCCCCACCGAACGGTGCCAGGCGATATCTTGCAGCGAAACGGTCATTCGTCTACCCCCATAGGGTTACCCCGGCGGCGTGATTTCCCCGGCGGGTGCGGCTGCGCATACTGCGCCACAGATAAAACCACAGGATGTCCCATGAAGGTCGAATTTGCCCAGTTGGCAGGCCGCGATAACGGCACAGCTTACAACCTTGAGCGGGCGTTGGCGGCGATTGCTGCAACGGCGGCCGACACGCAGTTGATCGTATTCCCGGAAACCCATCTGATGGGCTTCCCGTCGGCCGAGACAGTCGCTGACATCGCCGAGCCGCTGGACGGCCCGACCGTGCAGGCCGTTATCCAGGCCGCGCGTGCGCGCAATATCGCAGTGGTGATCGGCATGGCCGAGAACGATGGCGGCCGCTTCTACAACACCACCTTGCTGATCACCCCCGAAGGCATCGCCCTGCGTTATCGCAAGACCCACTTGTGGGCCTCGGATCGTGGCGTGTTCACCCCGGGCGATCGCTACGCCACCTGCGTGTGGAACGGCGTGCGCGTGGGCCTGTTGATCTGCTACGACATCGAGTTCCCGGAAACCGCCCGCGCTTTGGCGCAATTGGGCACTGAACTACTGATCGTCACCAACGGCAACATGGACCCCTACGGCCCCACACACCGCACCGCGATCATGGCCCGGGCCCAGGAAAACCAGGCGTTTGCGCTGATGGTCAACCGCGTGGAAGAGGGCGATGGCGGCCTGCTGTTTGCCGGCGGCAGCGCCTTGGTGGACCCGTTCGGCACGTTGCTGTTCGAAGCCGGGCGCGACGCAGGGCAATACACGGTCGAGCTGGATCTCGACCAGTTGGCAGCGGCCCGCAAGGACTACCGCTACCTGGACGACCAGCGTTTGAAATTGCCGGGCGAGGTGATTGAGCACAGCGACGGGACGCGCGAGCTGCTGATCCCCAAAGCTTGAAACTGACGCTTTGCGGCCAGGAGGCTTGTTGTGGCCAGCAGTTTGTTGTGGTGATGAGGCTTGTTGTGGCTAGCAAGTTTGTTGTGGTGATGAGGCTTGTTGTGGCGAGCGGGCTTGCCCGCGTTGGGGCGCGAAGCGGCCCTGAAACCTGCCACCCCGTTTTGTCTGGAGAAACGCGGTGACTGTATTGATTGGGGCTGCTTCGCAGCCCAACGCGGGCAAGCCCGCTCGCCACAGCAAGCCCGCTCGCCACAGAAGCCCACCGACCACAGAAGCATTTCAAGCCACAGAAGTGTTTTGAACATAAGAAAAACGACATCTGCTGCACCGACTTCAGTTCTGCCATAAATCTAATAATTGCGCGGAGAATCGCTCATGGCTCGTTTGCAACGCACCCTGTCATTAGGGTCGGTGGTGCTGTTTGGCATCGCCTATATGACGCCGATCATTGTGCTCGGCACCTTCGGCATCCTGGCGCAATCCACCGCCGGCATGGTCCCCGCCGCTTACCTGGCGGCCCTGGTGGCGATGTTCTTTACCGCCATGAGCTACGGGCGCATGGCCTCGGCTTTCCCCGTTGCGGGCTCGGCCTACAGCTATGTGCGCAAGGCCATCAGCCCCAAGCTGGGGTTTATTGCCGGTTGGGCGGTGTTGCTCGACTACCTGTTCCTGCCCATGGCCATCTGGCTGATCGGCGCGGCGTACCTCAACTCGGCATTCCCTGCGGTGCCGCAGTGGGTCTGGGTGCTGGCGTTTATCGGCGTCACCAGCGCGATCAATATCGTCGGCCTCAAGCTGGCCAACGGCATCAACGCGCTGTTGATGCTGGTGCAAGCGCTGGTGTTGATCGCGTTTGTGGTGCTGTGTATCCACTACATAGGCGGCGACGCGAGCAAGCCGCTGTGGACCATTGCCCCCTTCTTCAACGGCCAGATGCACATGCCGCTGATCATGAGCGGCGCCGCCATCGCCTGCTATTCGTTCCTCGGCTTTGACGCCGTCAGCACCCTGACCGAAGAAACCCGCGACCCACGCCGTACCATCCCACGGGCGATCATGTTGATCACCTTGATCGGCGGGTTGATCTTTGTCGGCGTGTCCTACTTTGTGCAGATCGCCCACCCGTCGTTCGAGTTCGCCAATGTGGATTCCGCGGCGTATGAAATTGCGCGCAATATCGGCGGTGACCTGTTTGTGTCGATCTTCCTGATCGGCCTGATCGTCGGCCAGTTCGCCTCGGGGCTGTCGGCCCAGGCCAGCGGCTCGCGGCTGCTGTTTGCGATGGGCCGCGACGGGGTGTTGCCCAAGTCGTTTTTCGGCACCTTGCATGCGCGCTTTGGTACGCCGGTCAACAGCATCCTGCTGTGTGCGGCGGTGGCCTTGCTGGCGTTGAAGCTGGACGTGACCACCTCCACCTCGTTCATCAACTTCGGCGCGTTCCTGGCGTTCAGCCTGGTGAACCTGTCGGTGATCTTTCACTACTGGATCGGCGCCAAGCAGCGTGGCGTGCGTGAGTTGATCCTGTTCCTGGTCTTCCCGGCCATCGGCCTGGCGGCGGATTTGTGGCTGATGGTCAGCCTCGATCACCTGGCCATCTACCTCGGCCTGGTGTGGCTGGCGATCGGCCTGGTTTACCTCGGGTTCCTCACGCGCGGCTTCTCGCAACAACCGCCGGAAATGGACTTCCAGGAAGCTGCATAGAAGCTACGGGCCTATTCTTATTGCAATCGGTTCTCGTTTGGGCGCATGATTTGTGTTACTGTATAACACTTGAAATGCACCCATACGCCCCGGAGGCCTTATGAAAGCTGGTATCCATCCCGACTACCGCACCGTGCTGTTCCACGACACCGCCGCCGACGTGTTCTTCCTGATCGGCTCCACCGCCGACAGCGACCGCACCCATAAACACAGCGACGGCAACACCTACCCTTACATTCCCCTGGACGTGTCCAGCGCCTCACACCCGATCTACACCGGGCAACAGCGCAAGACCCAGGCCGAAGGCCGTATCGCCGGGTTCAACAAACGGTTTGCAGCGTTTGGCTCGAGCCCGAAAAAAGCCGAGGCGTGAGGACGGCTACAGTGTTTGGCGAATGGGCAGCACCACTCTGAACGTGGTGCCTTTGCCCAATTCGCTGCCGACGGTGATCGCGCCACGGTGTTTTTTGACGATGCCGTAGGAGAGGGACAACCCCAACCCCGTCCCTTCACCCACCGGCTTGGTGGTGAAGAATGGATCGAAGATTTTCTGCACGCTGTCCGGGGCAATCCCGCAGCCGTTGTCTGTGACTTCCAGCCAAATGTTCTCGCCTTCTACCCCGTTGCTGATCGTGATGGTGCCGCGTTCCGGCCCCATGGCTTGCGCGGCGTTGATCACCAGGTTCATCACCACTTGATTGAGCTGCGATGCCAGGCATTCGATGTCCGGCAGCGGCGTGTAGTGCTTGATCACATCGGCCTTGTACTTGAGTTCACTGGCGACGATGTTCAAGGTCGAGTCGATGCCCTGCTGCAGGTTTGCCCATTGCCAGGTCTGGTCGTTATCCACCCGGGAAAAGTCTTTCAGATCCTTGACGATCTGCGCTACGCGGCCAATGCCATCCCTGGATTCACGCAGCAACGTGGGGATATCTTCCTTGAGGAAATCCAGGTCCAGGCGCTGCCGCAAGGCTTCGAAATGATCACCGCCCAGTGCGGTTTCTGCTTGCCGATAGGCGTCGAGCATTTCCTGCAACTGGTTGAAGTAGCCGCCCAGCGTGCCAAGGTTCGAAGAAATAAACCCCACCGGGTTATTGATTTCGTGGGCTACGCCGGCCGCCAGTTGGCCCAGGGAGGCGAGTTTTTCTGATTGCACCAGCTGGCTTTCCAGTTGTTTGCGTTCGTCGATTTCCAGCTGCAGCGCCTGGCCGGCCTGGGTGAGTGCCAGGGTGCGCTGTTCCACCAAGTGTTCCAGGTGGCTGGTTTGCAACGACGCACGCCGCGCCATATCCCATTTGGCGGCCAGGGTATTGGCCATCTGCTGCACTTCAATATTGTCGAACGGCTTTTTCAGGATCAGCAGTCGATCATGGGCATGCAGGCGAAACAGCAGCTCCTCCCAGGAATAATCCGAGTACGCCGTACACACCACCACTTGCAGGTTCGGGTCGACCTTCCAGAGTTCTTCGATGGTCTGGGCGCCGTCCCAGCCCTGGGGCATGCGCATGTCGACGAAGGCCAAGGCATACGGTCGGTGTTCGGCCATGGCCACCTCGAGCAACTTCAGCCCCTCCTGGCCGCCGTAAGCCGAGTCCAGTTCGAACGCCTGCCCCTGTGGCGTGTCGCGGGTACCGAACAGCGCTGCCTCCATCTCGTCCAGGGCCTGGTTCTGCTCCAGGGGCGGCGTGAGGATTTTGCGGAAGTCTTCGTGGATCGACGGCGTATCGTCGATCAGCAGCACGCGCCGGTTCGAAGGTTGGTTCATGCTGGGCCTGCTGCATCGTTGAGGGGTATTTGCAAGGTGAACACGGCGCCCTTGCCCGGCCCATCACTATGGGCGGTGAGACGGCCATTCATTTCAATCGCGGCCAGGGCACAGCTGTGCAGGCCGAAACCATGGCCTTCCTTGCGGGTGGTGAAGCCGTGGGTGAAGATTCGCGTCATGTTTTCAGCGGGTATGCCTTCGCCTTCGTCCTTGACGCTGATTTGCAGGAGGCTGCCCTCTACGGTCTTGATCGACAAGGTGATCTGCCGCGGGCGGTCGCTCAGGTTCGACATGGCGTACTTGGCGTTGCTGATCAGGTTGACCATGATCAGCAACAACCGGTGTTTGTCCGCCATCAGCTGCGGTACCTGGGCGTACTCCTTGACCACCGTCACATGGTGGCGATTAAGCGCCCCGGAGTTCATGCGCAGGGCATCCTCCATCAAGGCACTGATCTGCACGGGCTCCAACAGGCTGGAAACGCCGGCGTAGGATTGCTGGGTAGAGACGATGTCTTTGATGTGGTCCACGCTTTTGCTCAACTGTGCCAGTTCTTCGGTCAGGCCCTGTTGCTCGGTGGCAATCGCGCTCACCAGTTGGTTGAGGTAGCCCGGCAGCAGTTTGCCTTTTTCGTCTTCGCGCAGGTAAGCCCCCAGGTCGTCAGGGTGCTCGTTGATCAATTGCATCGCCTTGCCCAGCCCCAGCGCCTTGCTGGAGCGCAGCTTGCGTGCCACCAGTTCGGCGGAGATGTTCACGCTGTTGAGTACGTTGCCGACATTGTGCAGCACGTTGGTGGCGATCTCCGCCATGCCGGCCTGGCGGGCGCTGTCGAGCAGTTCGCTCTGGGCATCCTTGAGTTCCTGTGTGCGCGCTTCGACGCGCTGTTCCAGGCTCTCATTCACCCCTTGCAAGGCGCGGTTGACCCGGTTGATCTCGGCAAAACTGCGCAACAGGCGTACCGCCAGGTACATCAGCAGCACCACCAACAGTGTGGAAAACACCAGCAGGTAGCGGTGGTACTTCTGATCGACCAGGTCGGCAGCGGTCTGGTCCTGGTTGAGCTGGGTGGTCATGGCGTCCAGCTGATCGGACAAGGGGATCGCGGCGATACGATCCAGCAGGTCGTTGACCAGCGGTTGTTCGCGCAGAATCAGCGAAATGTGATTGCTGAGAATCTCCACCGGTACCTGAAACGCCTCAGGCAGGCTTTCCTTGTTGATCGCCAGCTTGTTCAGGCCCACGAGGATGTCCGCGGCCTTGTCGTCGCTCGTCACCTGAGCAAACTCCAGAGCGCTGAGCAGCAAGTCGTACGTGTCGGTGGCGATGTCTTGCAGTTGCAGTTTGTCGGTGTCTTCCAGGCGCAGGAAATGCGCCTGTATGTCGTCCTCGGCGGTCGGCAAAAAGGCCAGGGAGTTGCGCAGCACCGCATTGTGGGACTTGAACCGCTCCACCAGCCGCGCTTTTTCCTGGATCGACTGGCGATAAGCCTCCTGCGTGGCCTGCCAATCGGCCGGGTGATCGTGGCGGTGTAGCCCTTCGCGGCTTTCCAGCGTGGTCCATAGCGCGTGCATCTGTTCGAGCGGGGCCACCAGGGGGTCATAGTTGTGGGTGAGGGCGATCCTGGCCTTGAGCACTTCGACGTCCCATTGGGAATTGAGTTGCTTGATCTGGCGGATCAGGTCGCGGGACTCGGTGTAGGTGGTGGACTGGTCGCCGAGCGACTTGAGGTACAGGAACACCAGCACCGAGGCCAGTACCAGGGCGATGCCACTAAGCGTAAGCAGGCTGGCGAGGCGGGAGGATTTCATAGCGGCTTGCCCGCCCATTCACCGGTCAGCGTCTTGAGGAATTGGATGATCAGTGTCTTGTCCTCAGCCGAAGGGATTCGCCCCAGCTGGTACTTGAACATGACGTCGACAGCCTCCTCGAGGGTGTTGGCCGAGGCATCGTGAAAGTACGGGGCGGTCACCGCAACATTGCGCAGGCTCGGCACCTTGAACACGTTGCGGTCTTCTTCGTCCTGGGTCAGCAGGTAGCGGCCCAGGTCGGCTTCGGTAGGGTTGCCACGGGCCTTGAAGTAGTCGCCCATCACGCCGAATTTCTGGTACATGTTGCCGCCGATATTGGCGCCCTGATGGCAGGCGATGCAGCCATAGTCCTTGAACCGCTGGTAGCCATATTTCTCTTGGGTGGTGAGGATGCCGGTGTTGCCTTGCAGGTACTGGTCGAAGCGCGAATTGGGGGTGAGCAGGGTGCGCTCATAAGTGGCGAGGGCGTTTTGCACGTTGGCCGCCGTCACGCCGTCGGCATAGATCTGCTGGAACGCAGCCTGGTAGTTGGGCAGTGCCTGCAAGGTCTGGGTCACGGCCTGCCAGGTATTGCCCATTTCCATCGGGCCGGTGACCACCTGCTCAACCTGCGCTTGCAGGGTGTCGACCCGGGCGTTCCAGAATTGTTTGAAGTTCAGGCTGGCATTGAACACCGTCGGCGTGTTGAGCCCGACGGGGGTGCCATCGAAACCCAGGGAAAACGGCCGCTTATCCGCACCGCCCGTTTCCAGCTGATGGCAACTGGCACAGGACTTGGTGTTATTGACTGAAAGTCGTGTCTCGTTGAACAACTGGCGCCCCAGCTCCACGGTGGCCGCATCCAGCGTCGGCACTGGCGGCAGCGGCTTGAGCGGCTCATCCAGCGGCGCGGCCGCAGTGGGCAGGCAGGCGCCGTACCCCAGGGCGACGGCCATGCCCAATGCCCGAGGCGACAGGTTAGGAGAACGTGGCGTCGTGCTGCTCAAGCGGTCGCTCCTTGGGGCAAAAGGGTCAGGGGGTGGGCATCAGGCTGGGTTGCCCGGCTTGCAGCAACCGGGCGAAATCATCGGCCGCAACGGCTTTGCTGAACAGGAAACCCTGGCCCTCCTCACACTGGTGGGCCTTGAGGAACGCCAACTGTTCAAGCGTCTCCACGCCTTCGGCGATAATGTTCAACTCCAGGCTTTTACCCAGGCTGATGATTGCGCTGATCAACTGGGCGTCCTGGGTGTTGTTGCTCAAGCTGCGAATGAACGACTGATCGATCTTCAGCACATCAATCGGGAAGCGTCGCAAGTAGCTGAGGCTGGAATAGCCCGTGCCGAAATCATCGATGGACAGCCGCACGCCCAGAGTCTTGATGCCGCGCAGGGTGGTCAGCGTGTCTTCGACGTTTTGCATCAGCACGCTCTCGGTGATTTCCAGCTCCAGCAAGCGCGGCGCCAGGCCCGTGTGCTCAAGGGTCACTGCCAGGTTGGCGACAAAGTCACGCTGGCGAAAATCCAGCGCCGAGATATTCACCGAGATGCAGATGGGGGGCAGGCCGGCGGCCTGCCAGGCGCGTGCTTGCGTGCAGGCCTGGCGCAACACCCATTGGCTCAACGGCACAATCAGGCCGCTGTCTTCTGCCACGGGAATGAAGGCCGACGGGTAGATCCAGCCATGATCGGGCTGATGCCAGCGAATCAACGCTTCGGCGCCGACGATCTGCCCGCTGTTCAGGTCCAGCTTGGGTTGGTAGTGCAGGATAAATTCATTGCGCTGCAGGGCCAGTCGGATGGCGCTTTCCAGGCTTTGCTGTTGTTGCGCGCGCAGGTTCATTTCGTCGATGAAAAAACTGAAATCGTTGGGGCCATGGTCTTTGATGGTACGCATGGCGGTTTCGGCTTTTTTGATCAGCTCCACAGCACTGTTGCTGTCATTGGGGTAGACACTGATGCCCAGGCTGGCGGTAACGCTCAGGTCGTGGCCGGCCACATAGCGGGTGGTACTCACGGCGGCGAGGAGCTTTTCGGCAAGGTACTGGGTTTGCTGCGGGTGCTTGATGTCGTTGAGGATCAGCACGAACTCATCGGAGCCGTAGCGAAACACGGCGTCTGACTCGCGCACCGTGGCCACCAGGCTCTGGCTGACCTGCTTGAGCATTTCATCGCCGACCGGGTGGCCCAAGGCGTTGTTGATGCGCTTGAAGCGGTCCAGGCCGATAAACATCACGGCCAACTGGGTGCCATGGCGCCGGCAGACGGCAATGGCTTGCGTCAGGCGGTCGCCCAGCAGTGTGCTGTTGGGCAGTTCGGTCAGGGCGTCATATTGCAGCAGGTGCGAGACCTTGAGCAGCTCCTGCACGCGTTCCTCAATCGTGCGCTCCAGCCCGATCAATTTGCGCGCCGCGTCCTGTGCCAATTGCCATTTCCAGGTCAGGGCGGTGGCCATCTGGCGGATTTCCAGGTCGTCGAACGGCTTCTTCAGGATCAGCAGTTGGTCGTCGTATTGCAGGCGCGCTTCGATGGCTTCGAAGGAGTAGTCAGAATAGGCGGTGCAGAGGGCGATTTGCAGGTGCGGGTCGACCTTCCACAGATGCTCGATAGTCTCCAGGCCGTCCCAGCCCGGCGGCATGCGCATGTCGATGAATACCAGGGCATACGGGGCGTCGTCGGCCAGGGCTTTGGTCACCAGTTCCAGGGCTTCCTCGCCCTGATAGGCGGAGTCGAGCACGAAGGTCTGACGCACTGCCGGGGCGCTGCCGAACAGGGTTTCTTCGATGCTGTCCAGGGACTGGCCGCCGTTGGCGTCGGCGCACAGTATCTTGCGAAAATCTGCGTGGATCGAGGCCGTGTCATCGACGATCAGAATGCGTCGATTGGCCCGCTCCGAGCGCGGCGTCATAGCTGATTCTGCGGGGTGCGCAACGGCGATTTCTGGCGCATACGGCTTCCTTACCTTGAATGCTTCGATAAACAGGAGCGGTCACCAGCTTAATGCCACAAGCATAGTCGGCTCCCTTGAATAAGTCGGCCAGTTGGCGTCAAATCAACGCCAGTTACCCCGGTGTTCATCTAGCGCTCAATGCTGTAGCAAGTACAGCGATGGATTGCACCGGGTCGCAATGAAGCAATTGTGTGTCATTGCCAGGAGGTGTTGCCATGGATGAACAAAGTGCTACGACGTCCGCCTACACCCCTACGATTTTGCTGGTCGACGACGAAGAATCGATCCTCAACAGCCTGCGCCGCCTGCTGCGTGGCCAACCCTATGCAGTGCTGCTGGCCGGCAGTGGGGCCCAGGCCCTGGAAATCATGGCGGCCCAACCCATTGACCTGGTGATGACCGACGCGCGCATGCCGACGATGGACGGCGCGATGCTGCTCGCCGAGACCCACCGCCTGTATCCGGCCACCACCCGCATCCTGCTGACCGGCTATGCCGACATGGGCATGATGATCAAGGCGATCAACGAAGGTCAGATTCACCGCTACATCAGCAAACCCTGGAACGATGAAGAAATGCTCCTGACGTTGCGTCAGTCACTGGAGCACCAGCATTCCGAGCGCGAACGGCTGCGCCTTGAGCAGTTGACCCACGCGCAGAACGACCAGTTGAAGGCCCTCAACGCCACCCTGGAAAAACGCGTGATTGCCCGCACCAGCGAGCTGCAGCAAACCGCCGATATGCTCGACCTGGCCTACGATGAACTTAAGCGCAGCTACGTGACCGGCACCGAAGTGTTTTCGCTGCTGGCCAACTTGCGGTTGCCCAAGCAAAAGCAGACCAACCGCCAGTTGATTGAGCTGATACGCGTGTATTGCAAGGCTCAGGTGATGGACGAAGCCAGCGCCCGCGACCTGACCATGGCCGCCGCGCTGTATAACATCGGCAAGTTGAGCTGGAGCGACAGCATGATGGCTGCGCCCTCGGACCTGCTGCACAGCACTGACCGCGAGCGCTATCGGGATTACCCGACCCAGAGCGAATCGTTGCTGATGACCCTGGAGCCGATGAAGGACGCCGCACGCCTGATCCGCCATCACCAGGAGCGCTGGGACGGCAGTGGCTTTCCGGATCACCTCAAGGGCGATTTGATCCCCTCGGGGGCCCGCTTATTGAAGCTGGCCGTGGACTTCATCGAGCTGCAAAAGGGTTTGATCCTTGAGCGCCAGATGAACAGCGATGAAGCGCTGCTCTACATCCGCAAATACGCCGGCAGGCTCTACGACCCGGATATGGTTGAAGATTTTGTGCAGGCGTGCGCGGCGTTCCTCAGTGACGTGACGTTGGGTGACCCGAGCGTGAAGGTGTTGACTACCCGCGAACTGACCGAGGGCATGGTGCTGGCACGTAATCTCAATGCGGATAACGGCATGCTGCTGCTCAACGCCGGCAAGGTCTTGAACCTGCCGCTGGTGGATAAGTTGATTGCGTTCGAGGCGATGGAAGGGGCCAAGTATTCGGTGTTTATCAAAGAACCTGATGAGGCAGTGCTTTGCGATTAAGGTGCTTTCTGTGATCCTTGCGTCTTTGCCTTCAAGGAAGATCTGTTCATGACTTTGACCATCCGCATCGCCGCCGCCCTCCTGATCGGCAATGACGGCCAGACCCTGTTGGTGCGCAAGCGCGGCACCCAGGCGTTCATGCAACCCGGCGGCAAGATCGACGCCGGCGAACAGCCTGTGCAGGCCCTGGCCCGTGAGCTGTTCGAGGAGTTGAACCTGCGTATCGAGCCGAACGAGGCGGTCTACCTTGGCAAGTTTTCCGCACCCGCCGTGAACGAGCCGGGTTTCACCGTGGAAGCCGAGCTGTTTCAGGTACAGATCGATGTAGCGGTCACCCCCGCCGCCGAGATTGAAGAAGTGCGCTGGATCGACCCGGCCGGTGATGGCGGCTTGCTGTTGGCGCCCTTGACACGTGACCTGATCCTGCCGTTTTATCGCTCTTCCCAGGCCACTCCGGCCTGACGCAGGTACGAAGGACTGAACCGTGATCCCGCTCAACGAATTGCTGATTTTTGCCGCCGCGTCGCTGCTGATGGTACTCACCCCCGGCCCGAACATGATCTACCTGATCTCGCGTTCGATCTGCCAGGGGCGCAAGGCCGGTATGGTGTCGTTGCTCGGCGTGGTTGCGGGGTTCTTTGTGCACCTGTTCGCGGCGGCGGTCGGCCTGACGGCAGTGTTCCTGGCGGTGCCGATGGCCTACGAAGTGCTGAAATGGGCCGGCGCGCTGTACCTGCTGTGGCTGGCCTGGCAGGCGGTAAAGCCCGGTGCGCGCTCGCCGTTCGAAGCCCAGCAACTGCCGCCGGACTCCACGCGCAAGCTGGTGACCATGGGCTTCCTGACCAGCGCGCTGAATCCGAAAATCGCCGTGTTCTATCTCTCGGTGTTCCCGCAGTTCATCACCCCTGAACACGGCTCGGTATTTACCCAGAGCTTGATGCTCGGCTTCACCCAGATCAGCGTGAGCTTCCTGGTGAATATGCTGATCTCGTTGTTCGCCGCCTCCATCGCCGCCTGGTTCATGCACAACCCGACCTGGCTGTCGGTGCAGCGTTATTTCATGGGCTGTGTACTCGCCGCCCTGGCGGTACGCCTGATGCTCGAACAGCGCCGCAGCGCATGAGCATTCGCAGGCTGGGCGCCGCTGATGCCGAGGCGTATCGGGCATTGATGCTGGAGGCTTACGGCGCCTATCCCCAGGCGTTTACCTCCAGCGTGGCGGAGCGTGCGGCGATGCCGATGAGCTGGTGGGAAAAGCGCCTGGAAAGCGCGTTGGATTGCTTGCTCGGCGTCTATGTCGACGCGGAACTGGCCGGCATTGTCGGCCTGGCGTTCGAGCCGCGCGAGAAGGCGCGGCACAAGGTGACCCTGTTTGGCATGTACGTGAGCGGCGCCCATCAGCAGCAGGGCCTGGGCCGGCAACTGGTCGAGGCAGCCCTCGACGAAGCGCGCCGGCACCCGCGCCTCAAGGTGATCCAGCTGACCGTCACCGCCGGCAACGCCGCCGCCCTTGCGCTGTACCAGCGCTGCGGGTTCATCCAGTACGGCCTGGAGCCGCTGGCGGTGCGGGTGGGCGAAGACTACTTCGACAAGATCCACATGTGGCGCGAACTGAGAGTCGTGTGATGTCCCATGTGGGAGCGGGCTTGCTCGCGAAGGCGTTGTGTCAGTCAACGCAGGTGCTGACTGAACCACCGCCATCGGGGGCAAGTCGAACCGTCGCACCGCCCCTCCCACATGTTCACCTGCGGCGCTTAACGCACTGCACTGACCCCATCCAGCGTCGAAAACGAGGTGTCCTTGGCCGTCAGCAAAAAGTCGCGCATGTACGGCGCATCCAGCATGTCGGCGCGAATGCCCGCATACAGCGTCGCAAACAGGCCTTTCTCGCCCAGGCGCTTGGCCTTCACGTAACCGCGCGAGCTGTATTCATGCAGTGCCCAATGGGGCATGCCGCATACGCCACGGCCGCTGGCCACCAGTTGCATCATCATCACCGTCAGCTCTGAGGTGCGCACCTGGGCCGGTTCTACGTCGGCCGGCTCGAGGAAGCGGGTGAAGATGTCCAGGCGGTCACGCTCCACCGGGTAGGTGATCAGGGTTTCCGTCAGCAGGTCTTCCGGCACGACGTAGGACTTGTTCGCCAGCGCGTGCTGGTTGGCCACGGCCAGCATGGCTTCGTAGGTGAACAGCGGCACATAAGTGATGCCCGGCAACTCCTGCGGGTCGGACGTTACCACCAGGTCCAGGTCGCCACGGGCCAGGGCCGGCAGCGGCGCGAAGGCAAACCCGGAGGCCAGGTCCAGCTCGACTTCCGGCCAGGCGTCGCGGAACTGGTCGATGGTCGGCATCAGCCACTGGAAGCAACTGTGGCACTCGATCGCCATGTGCAACCGCCCGGCAGTGCCGCCAGCCAGGCGCGCGATATCGCGTTCGGCGCCACGCAGCAGCGGCAGGGTGGCGTCCGCCAGTTGCAGCAGGCGCAGCCCGGCGCTGGTGAAGCGCAACGGCTTGGTCTTGCGCACGAACAGCGGCATGCCCAGGCGCTCCTCCAGCTCCTTGAACTGGTGGGACAGTGCCGATTGGGTCAGGTGCAGGCGCTCGGCGGCTTCGACCAGGCTGTCCGCTTCGCGCAGGGCGTGCAGGGTCTTGAGGTGGCGGATTTCGAGCACGGGCTCTCCATGAATACAATTTGTGATGATTCTTAATGACGTGAGTTTGCCTCATGTTGTGGTGCGTGTCGACTGTGACCGCTGGGCACTCTTCATCAAACTGTCACGCAACTGTGGCAGCGCGCTTGCACAAACTTCATCAGACTCGCGCTCTACTGGGGTTCTGCGTTTCGGTGTTTTTCATGCGCGTGTTGCTTTTACTGGCCGCTCTACTGTTCGGCCTGCCGTCTTTTGCGGCTTCTCGATGTGATGTCAATGTCCCGACCCAAACGGTCGACCTGGCTCAGGTGAGCATCGCCTACCAGAGTATCGGCCGTGCGTCCGACCCCGCCTTGCTGCTGGTGATGGGCCTGGGCGGGCAGTTGATCCATTGGCCCGACGAGGTGGTGGTCGCCTTGTGTCAGCAGGGTTTCCGGGTGATCCGCTATGACAACCGCGATGTCGGCCTGTCCAGTTGGCGCCAGGCCCCGGCGAGCGCCAACCTGACTTTCGAAGTGCTGCGCTACAAGCTCGGTTTGCCGGTGTCGGCCCCCTATACCCTGACGGATATGGCCGATGACGCCCTGGGCTTGATGGACGCGTTGCAGATTCGGCAATTCCACGTGCTGGGCGCAAGCATGGGCGGCATGATCGCCCAGCACCTGGCCGCCATGGCGCCGCAACGGGTAGAAAGCCTTACGCTGATCATGACCAGCTCCGGCGCCGAAGGCTTGCCGGCGCCGAGTGCGGCGCTGGTGCAATTGTTGTCGCGGCGCAGCGCGCCCAATCGTGAAGTGGCGCTGGAGCAACAGGCCGATTTGCTGGCGGCGTTGGGCAGCCCGAATGTCAAGGATGACCGTGACGCATTGCTGCACCAGGCGGCGCTGTCCTACGACCGTGCCTTCAACCCGGACGGGGTGAAACGCCAGATCATGGCGATCCTCGCCGAGCCAAGCCGTGTGCCGTTGCTCAACCAGTTGCGCGTGCCGACCCTGGTGGTGCACGGCACCGCCGACCCGTTGTTGCCGGTGATGCACGGCGTGCACCTGGCCGCGCATATCCAAGGCAGCCAGCTCAAGCTGATCCCCGGCATGGCCCATCGTTTCCAGGAAGCGTTCAAGGCGCCGCTGCTGACGGCGGTGTTGCCGTACCTGCAGGCCCATCGTGAAGATGCTGCACATTGGGCGCAGATTGACCTGGGCGAGCCTTCGAAGGTGTTGTGACATTGGTGTATCGTGCAACCTTTGTGGCGCATTCACTGCCAGCGAGGTTGCCTACCATGAGTACTCCCCTGAAAATCGATTTCGTCAGCGACGTGTCCTGCCCCTGGTGCATCATCGGCCTGCGCGGCCTGACCGAAGCCCTCGACCAGCTCGGCACCGAGGTACAGGCCGAGATCCACTTCCAGCCGTTCGAGCTGAACCCGAACATGCCAGCCGAAGGGCAGAACATCGTCGAGCACATCACCGAAAAATACGGCTCCACGGCCGAAGAATCCCAGGCCAACCGTGCGCGCATCCGCGACATGGGCGCGGACTTGGGTTTTGCCTTCCGTACCGATGGCCAGAGCCGTATCTACAACACCTTCGACGCCCACCGCCTGCTGCATTGGGCCGGGCTTGAAGGCTTGCAGTACAACCTCAAGGAAGCGCTGTTCAAGGCGTATTTCAGCGATGCGCAGGACCCTTCCGACCACGCCACCCTGGCGATCATCGCCGAAAGCGTCGGCCTGGATATCCAGCGCGCGGCCGAAATTCTCGCCAGTGATGAATACGCCGCTGACGTGCGTGAGCAAGAGCAGTTGTGGATTTCCCGCGGGGTGACCTCGGTGCCGACCATCGTGTTCAACGACCAGTACGCGGTCAGCGGCGGCCAGCCCGCCGAGGCGTTTGTGGGCGCGATTCGCCAGATTATCCGCGAGAGCAAGGGCTGAGCAGCCCTTGTGAAAAGCAGTCCCTTGCCGCGAGCGGGCTTGTTGTGGCAAGCGGGCTTGCCCGCGTTGGGGGGCGAAGCCGCCCCAAAACCTGCGCCGCGGTTAATCCTGACACACTGCGGTTAATCCTTCTGGGGCTGCTGCGCAGCCCAACGCGGGCAAGCCCGCTCGCCACAAAAGCTTGCTTGTCACATAAGCGGGTTTGCCACAACCGCTGTGTAGCTCAGCGGACGATCTTGTCCACCTGAATCCCCAGCTTCTTCAAGCGATACCAGAAGCTCCGCTCGGAAATCCCGATTTTCTGCGCGGCCGCTGCCTGCACGCCGTTGCTCTCGTGCAATGCCGCCAGAATGTAGGCTTTCTCCACCTCCGCCAGCGCTGCGTCGAGGTCCTGGGGAATGCCCGGCCCGTCGTTGAGGATCGCCGTCACTCCGCCCTCGCTGGGCTTTGAGGCAAACAGATAAGCCGGCAGGTCGATGTCCTCGATCACCGGTTTTGCCGCGACGATAGTCGCGCGCTCCACACAGTTTTGCAGCTCACGGATATTGCCCGGCCAGTGGTACGCCGCCATGGCCTGCAACGCCTCGGGGCTGAAGCCGGTGATGCGTTTGCCGGCGGTGGCGCTGAGGGTCTGGGCGAAATGCCGAGCCAGGGGCGCGATGTCTTCCACGCGCTCGCGCAGGGCCGGCAGCGGGATCGGGAACACGTTGAGGCGGTAATACAGGTCCTCGCGAAACTCCTTGTTGGCCACCGCTTCCAGCAGGTTCTTGTTGGTGGCGGCGATCACCCGCACATCCACCTTGCGCCCGCGGGGGTCGCCCACCGGTTCGATCACCCGTTCCTGCAGTGCGCGCAGAATCTTGGCCTGCAGCGCCAACGGCATATCGCCGACTTCGTCGAGAAACAGCGTGCCCTTGTCGGCCTGTTGAAAGCGCCCGACGCGGTCGGCGACGGCGCCGGTAAAGGCGCCCTTGCGATGGCCGAACATTTCGCTTTCCAGCAGGCCTTCGGGGATGGCCGCGCAGTTGACCGCCACAAAGGGTTTATCCGCGCGGCTGCCGTGCTTGTGGATGGCGCGCGCGACCATTTCCTTGCCGGTGCCGCTTTCGCCGGTGAGCAGGATGGTGGCGCTGCTGTCGCGTACCGAATCCACAGCTTGCAGCACGCTGCGAAACGCCGGGCTGTCGCCTACCAGGCTGTCGAACTGCGCATGTTCGGCCAGCTCGGCGCGCATGCGCGCGTTGTCGCGCATGATGTCGCGAAATTGCAGGGCTTTGGCCACGGTGATGTCCAGCTCGTCGATATCGAACGGCTTGGCGATGTAGTCATAGGCGCCGTTGCGCATCGACTGCACGGCGTTTTTCACCGTGCTGTAGGCGGTCATCACAATCACCGGTACCTGGGCGTGGCGCAGCTTGATCTCGGCCAACAGGGCGGGGCCGTCCATGCCTGGCATGCGCCAGTCGCTGATCACCAGGTCGATGTCTTCCTGCTCCAGCACCTTGAGCGCGTGCAGGCCGTTGCCGGCAATGAAGACCTGGATGCCGTTCTGGCCCAGTGCCGATGCCAGCAGGTCGCAGAGCTTGGGTTCGTCGTCGACTACCAGAATATTATGCGTCATGACTGTCCTCGTCGTCTTCGCCAATCGCCGGAATGTACAGGCTGAAAGTGGCGCCGGCATCTTTCTCGCTGGCACATTCGATGCTGCCGTCGTGACTTTCCATGATCGAATAGACTTTGGCCAGGCCCAGGCCTGTGCCCGAAGCCTTGGTGGTGACGAATGGCGTGAAGATACGCTCGATCATCTCCACCGGGATGCCCTGGCCGCTGTCGCCGATGCTGATAACCGTAGTGCCACCTTCGCTGCGAATGCCCAGGGTCAGGCGGCCGCCTTCGGGCATGGCGTCGATGGCGTTGAGAATCAGGTTGAGGCACGCCTGCTTGAGTTGCTTGGCATCGGCGTAGAGGGTCGCGCCGGGCGCCTGGTCGTCAATCTGCGCGTCGATGTTGTGGCTGGCCAGTTCCGGTGCGCAGAAACCCAGGATCTCCTCCACCAGTGGGCGCGCCGGTTGCATCACGCGCAACGGCGGGTTGGGCTTGGCGAAATCGAGGAACTCGGTGATCAGGTCGTTGATGCGGCTGACTTCGCTGATCACGTATTCCAGGTGGCGCTTGTCGGCCTCCGGCAGGTCGGCGCGGCGGTGCAGCAGTTGGGTGGCCGTCTTGATGATGCCGAGCGGGTTGCGGATCTCGTGGGCCAGGCCCATGGCGACTTCGCCCAGGGCATGCAGGCGGTCACGCCGGCGCAACTGGGCTTCGAGGTGATGCAGCTCGCCCAGGCGCTCGGTCATATGGTTGAAGGTGCTGCTCAGTTGCGCCAGTTCGTCGCCGCCGGTGACCTGCACGCGATGCTCGTAGTTGCCCGAAATCACCGCGTTCACGCCTTGGGACAGATCCCGCAGCGGTTTGGTCAGGCGCCGCGACACCAAGACCCCCGCCGCCAGGGACAGCGCCGAACTGAGCAAGAAAATCAGCACGAACAGATTGCTCTGGTTCACCAGCCCCACCAGGCTGGTATGGCGCAGCAGGCCGCTGAAAATCACGCCTTGCAGGTCGCCGGCATCATTGAAGATCGGCCAGTACAAGCCGCTGTAGTTGTTGGTGAACTGCTCGCTCGGCTGCTTGGTGCTGCGCATCGCGGTTTCGACGTTTTTGGGGATGCGCGAGGGGTGATCCTCAAAGCGCTGGGTCGAGAAGATTTCCGAGAAGCCTTCGGGGTTGGCCAGGTACAGGCGCAGGTCGAGGGAATGCACGTCGGCTACGCTGGTCAGGAAGCTGCTGTCCAGGTAGGTCGCCACCAGCAGCAGGTAGTCGACGCCATCCTGGGTGGTTTCGAAGGTGGACACGACAATGCCGGTACTTACCCCGGCTACCTGCACGGTCTGCAGCACGGTGTTGCTGGCCAGGCTGATCTGCTTGACGATGTCGTCGGCGGCGGTGCTGAACACCACCTTTTGATCGCTCACGCGGATCAGCGCTACCACGTCGATATCGGTGGCATCGGCAATGTCGGCGGTCAGCCGATCATGCCTGGCGGCTTGCTTGTTCGAGGGCGGGCTGGTGTAGCGCAGGAACAGTTTGGCCATGCGCGCGTTGTCGTGAAGGATGTCGCCGATCTCGTCCTTGACGATCTTGGTCGACTCCTGCAGCCAGATGCGCACGTTGCTGTCGAAGATCTGCGACAGCGTGGTGGCGGCCAGCTCGGCGGCGATCATGGTGGGAATCACGCTGACCAACCAGAACGCCAGCACCAGCTTGCGCTGGACGCTCCAGCGCGAAATGGCAAACGGGCGGGCTTTCTGGCGGGTCTTGGTGATCATCAGGTTTCGCTTATCGCAGCAGCCATGGCAGAGTCGGAACGATCCGGTCGAATAAACAGTTTTACAAGCTTGAGCAGGCCGTTGACCAGCCGGTTGCGGTGGCGGAAAAACACACTGTTACCGCGGAACTCGCAGCCCAGGCGCAGCTTACTGGCATACCCGGCCTGACCGCACTCGTACAGCGCAATATTGTGCTGGATACAGTAGTCGACATTGGTCAGCCAGCTGCGGAAATACAGGTTGTAGTCGCGGGTGAATTCGAGGTCATGCCCGAAGAATTTATCCACCAACCGGTGTTCATCCACCAGGACCAGGTTGAACGCCACCAGTTGCTCGTCCACCCAGTAAAGAACACAGACCGCGCGCTTATCAAGCCGTTCGAGCACCCCGGTGAAGTAGCCGGCGGGCAGCCGCTCGAACTGCAACTCGGCGCGCGTGAGGGTGGCCTCGTACAGACGCATGACGTCCGCGAGCACGTCGTCGATATTGCGCCGCCACTCCACCCGCGGCCCCGGTGCGCGCAGTTTGCGGCGCAGGTCCTTACGCGTGGATTTGCCCAGCGAACCCAGGTAGGCGTCCACCGAACCGTAGGGCAGCGGTAACACCCCCGTGGGCAGGCTCGGCATGCTTTGGAAACCCGCCGCCCGACAACTCTCGAGCCAATGCGGGTCGTTGCTCGGCGCATCCTTGACCGCCACCAGGCCGATGCCGAAGTCATCGGCATCCTGGCGCGCGGCGTGTAGCAGGTGCTTGAGCAACAGCGCACGGCTCACCTGCGGCACGCCACTGGCGAAACCGGCGTCGCAGCGTTCGGCCACCGGGGACCCGAGGGCATACAACCCCAGTTGCAAAAGCCCCGGCCACAGCCGCTCCACACGCTCGGTCAAGCGCTTGCCGGCGCCCGACACCGTGGTGTCGAGGCGATAATGAGTGATGAACGCGGCAGCCACGGCTACCAGCGTTCCATCTTGGTAAACCGCCAGGTAGCGCCACTGGAAGTCCTCGATAGCGGCGTTTTCCACGGCGACGTAATAATCCCAGTCCTCCAGGGCACCGGGAAAGCAGTCGTTCCAGGCGCTACGCTGGATGCCCCGGATGGTCGGGAAGGCTTGGGTGGTGATCACAGAGTTCCCTTAGTCGTGAGCAAATCTAACTGGCAGCAGGTTTGTTGTGGCCCCCGGGCTTATATGCCCCCGGGCTTTTGTGGCAAGCGGGCTTTTGTGGCACCCGGGCTTGTGTGGCGAGCGGGCTTGCCCGCGTTGGGCTGCGAAGCAGCCCTAAAACCATTCACCGCCTATCTATCTGAAAGTTAGGAGTGATCTTATTAGGGCCGCTTCGCAGCCCAACGCGGGCAAGCCCGCTCGCCACGCAAGCCCACTTCCTACAGAAGCCCGTTCGCCAATAAATCAGGCGGCGTTTGCGAGTCGGGTATTCAGTTCCACAAACTCGGCACTCAACTCGATCACCCGGCGGTATTGCAGGTCCACCGTGATCATGTGGTAGCAGTTGTCCAGCAGGATCTTGGTCACCGGCCCGCCGAGGTGGCGTTCCACGTAGTCGGCGTTCCAGCGGCTGGTGATGTCGTCCTCGATGGAGTGCAACACCAGCGCCGGCACCTTGACCTCGGGCATGCGTTTCTTGACCACCGCGTTCAGCCGGTGCAACTCGCGCACGGTGATGCCCTCCATGGTCAGCAAACCGGCCTGGCTGCTTTCACCTTCCTTCATCTGCCGCTCGACGATGGCCCGCAGGCGTTCGTTCTTGATGCCGTAGGGCGGTTTTTCTTCAAAGCTGCAAATGTGCACGCCGAAGGGGATTTTCATCAGCAACGGCGTGAGGAATGCGAGTTTGTTGATGCTCCAGCCGTCGTACTTCAAGGTGGTGGAATACATCAGCAGCCCGGCAACTTGCCCGGGGTGTTCGGCGGCCACGTACATCGACATCACCGCCCCCATGGACAAACCACCGACAAACACCTGGGCGTGCCGCTGGCGCACCTGCACGAAGGTTTTGCGCACACCTTCGTACCAGTCGCGCCAGCCGGTGGCCTGCAAGTCGCTGTTGTCGCCGCAGTGCCCGGCCAGGGTCGGCACGTACACCGTGCAGTTGCCCGCCTTGGCCAGGCCCTTGGCGACCTGGCGCAATTCCGTCGGGGTGCCGGTCAGGCCGTGGATCAACAGGACCCCGACCGGACCGTCACCGAGAACGAAGCCGGCAGCACCTTCACCGAGGTCGATCTCAGCGGCATTCACCGTTTAGTCGCTCGAACCAGCAACTGCTCAAGCAGCTTCAAGCCCAGGTCGATTTCCGGGTAGCTGATTTCCAGGGACGGCGCCAGGGTGATCACGTTCTTGTAGTAACCGCCCACGTCGAGGATCAAGCCGAGTTTCTGGCCGTCCACCACCATGTCGCCCTTCATGCCTTCTTCGACCATGTAGTCCAGCGTCGCCTTGTCTGGCGTGAAGCCATCCGGGCCGCAGATTTCGCAGCGCAGGGCCAGGCCCAGGCCGTCGACGTCGCCGATGATCGGGAAGCGTTTTTGCAGGTCTTGCAGGCCTTCGAGGAAGTATTTGCCCTTGGCCATGACCATCGCGCCGTAGTCGACTTCGTTGGTCATCTTGAACATTTCCAGGCCTACCGCAGTGCCCAACGGGTTGGAGGCGAAGGTGGAGTGGGTGGAGCCTGGCGGGAAGATTTTCGGGTTGATCAACTCTTCACGGGCCCAGATGCCGCCCAGTGGGTTGAGGCCGTTGGTCAGTGCCTTGCCGAACACGATCACGTCCGGTTGCACGTCGAAGTGCTCGATCGACCAGAGTTTACCGGTGCGGTAGAAGCCCATCTGGATCTCGTCGGAGACCATCAGAATGCCGTGCTGGTCCAGCACGTGCTTGAGTTCGCGGTAGAAGTTCATCGGCGGGATCACGTAGCCGCCGGTGCCCTGGATCGGCTCGACGTAGAACGCGGCGTATTCGCTCTGGCCGACTTTCGGGTCCCACACGCCGTTGTATTCAGTCTCGAACAAACGCGCGAATTGCTGCACGCAGTGGCTGCCGTATTCTTCTTTGGTCATGCCTTTAGGGCCACGGAAGTGATACGGGAACGGGATGAACTGCGCACGCTCGCCGAAGTGGCCGTAGCGACGGCGGTAGCGGTAGCTGGAGGTGATCGACGAGGCGCCGAGGGTACGCCCGTGGTAGCCGCCTTCGAAGGCGAACATCAGGCTTTTGCCGTTGGTGGCGTTACGCACCACTTTCAGCGAGTCTTCGATGGACTGCGAACCGCCGACGTTGAAGTGCACGCGGCCGTCGAGGCCGAACTTCTGCTTGGCATCGACCGCGATCATTTCCGACAGCTCGATCTTGCCTTTGTGCAGGTACTGGCTGGCGATTTGCGGCAGGGTGTCGATCTGTTGTTTCAGCGCATTGTTCAGGCGCGGGTTGGCGTAACCGAAGTTGACGGCCGAGTACCACATCTGCAGGTCGAGGTAGGCCTGGTCTTCGGTGTCCCACACGTAGGAACCTTCGCAACGGCTGAAAATACGCGGCGGCTCAATGTAGTGAACGGTGTCGCCGTAGGAGCAGTATTTGGCTTCTTTATCCAGAAGGATCTGGTCTTCGGCGGTAGCGATACGGATATCAGACATGATGGAAGAGTTCCTGATTGTCGGCAGCAGTAAAGGCGGTAGCGTTGGCGGCGATGCCTTGGGGCAGCAGCGCCAGCAGCGCAGGCACTTCGGCAAACGTGTCGAAGCGCGCATGGGGAATGTGGTTGGCGACGCAGTACTCGGCGAGGCTGCCTTTGGCGAACACGAAGTCGGCGGTGGAGGCCACGCACATGTCGGACTTGCCGTCGCCGATCACCAGCACGCGCTTGTTGCGCGGCGTGGATTTGCATTTGCAGTTGCCCGACGCGGCACGGCAGGCATCGCTGGAGTACGGGAAGTCGATGCGCCAGCTGTTCTGGTCGACCTGGCGCAGGCGGTTGGCGAGGATCGGCAGCAGCGTCACGTAGTTACGCGAGAGGATCCGCGCAATGCCTTGCTCGATGCCGTCGCTGACCACTTCGAGGGAGGCGCCCAGGCCGATCACGTGATCGACGAAGTCGGGGAAGTCCGGGTCGATCTCGACGCTGTCGAAATACGCCAGCAGTTCGCTCGGCGTCGCCTTGATCAGCGCCAGTTGGCGGCTCAGGCATTCGCGTGAACCGATATGCCCATCCAGCCATTCCTGTTCGATGGTTTCCCACTCGGGGCCGGCGAAGCGTTGGAGGACGTTGTCGATGACATCGGTGGGAGTGATGGTCCCGTCGAAGTCACACACGATATGCCAGTGGATCATTGCGTTTACCCTAAGAGGAGCGCGCTCTGTGCGCTTGCAAGTGGGGTAGAGCAGGGACTGTGCCAACTGGCCAAAGCCCAGCAGGGCTGGGGCCGCGCCTGGGTTTGTGTCGTAGGAGCTACAATTTTTGTAGCTTGCTACAAACAAGATGAGTGCTTGCGCTTGCCGGGCCCTTCGCGCGTTCATGCGCGTATGTCCAGACAAGGAAACCGTTCCATGCTCAAGCCAACTTCTGCTGTAGTCGCCTGTTTACTGGGGCTGTGGGGCTTTTCCAGCAGCGTCCTGGCAGGCCCGATCACCGGTGATGTCGGCGCGGGCGTCAGCTACCAGCCCCATGACCCGACCGGCAGCCGCTACGAGACACGCCCCGTGCCGTATCTGGACCTGGACTGGGGCAATGTCAGCCTGAGCACCGATGACGGCCTGACCTGGAGCGCGCTGAATACCAACGGTTTTACCGCCGGCCCCTATATCAATTACTTGCAGGGGCGCACCTCCAACGGCTCGCTGCAAGGGCTGCGCAATGTCTCGGACATGGCTGAAGTGGGCGGGTTTATCCAATACGCGCCGGCCGACTTCTGGCGCGTCTACGCGCGGCTGGGCCAGGCCGTGGGCGGCGGCCACTCGCAAAGTGGCGCGCTGGGCAAGGTCGGTGGCGAACTCGGTTATCCGCTGGGTGGCGGCATTATCGGCAGCAGTGGCCTGGCGGCTAATTTCGCCGATGCACGCCAGACCCAGACCTACTTCGGCGTGGACGACAACGAGGCGGCGGCCACCGGCTTCAAGCCGTACAACGCCAGCGGCGGGTTCCAGAACGTCACGCTGAGCCAGAGCTTCCAGTTCCCCCTGGCGCCCAACTGGTCACTGCTGACCAGCGCCAGCTGGGTGCACCTGGTGGGTTCGGCGGCCGACAGCAGCATCGTCAAACAGACCGGCGACGTGAACCAGGGCCAGGTGCAGACGGCGATCAGCTACACCTTTGACTGATTGACCTGATGCATGGAGATCAAATGATGTGTGCAGATCAAAATGATGTGCCGAGATCAAATGATGTGTGGAGATCAAAGGTGGGAGGGGGCTTGCCCCCGATGAGGGAGTATCAGTTGATAAATACTTAACTGACCCACCGCCATCGGGGGCAAGCCCCCTCCCACCTTTGATCTGCATTTCATGCTCAATATCAGTTTTCTTCGCCTTCGGCCAACAGCGCAATCCCGCCAATAATCACCGCCACCCCCACCCAGTGCAGCGGGCTGATATGTTCCCCCAGCCCCAGCCACGACCCCAGCAGCACCACCACGAACACCAACGAACTCAAGGGAAAGGCCAGCGACAGGCTGCTGCGCCGCAGGATCAGCATCCACACAAAAAACGCGCCGATATAACAGGCAATCGCCGCCAGAATCCCCGGGTTACGCGCCACCTCGGTCAGCCACAACCAATTGAAATCCATTTGCCCCAACTGGTCGCCGGCCACCTTGGTAAACAACTGCCCGGCGCTCTCGGTGCAGATCAGCAAGGCCCACAGCACCACAGTGCCCAGGCGCCCATGCAACCAACCGCTATTCATCGTTTGCGTACTCATGCCTGGCTCCCTGCGATTGCAACCAACATCACGCCGAACGTAATCACCAGCGTGCCCAGCCAACGGCGGCGGCTGACGGTTTCGCCCAGCACCACCTTGCCCGCCAGCACCACGCCGCAATAGGCCAGGGCGGCGGCCGGAAACAACAGGCTCAACGGCGCGCGGGACAGCGCTTCGAGCCAGACGAAAAACTCAATCACGTAGGCACCGATCCCGGCCCACAGCAAGGGCGCATTGAACACCTGGCCCCAGAAGGCATTCAGGCGAAAGCCGCCTTCCAGCTCCGGTAAACGGTCGAGGCCGAGCTTGAAACACAGTTGGCCGATCACATCGAGCAGGATGGAAAACGCCACCAGCAACACCACGGTCAGGGTCACGGGAACAGCTCCTCAAACAGGTTGATCAAGGCTTCATTGGTGGCGGCGTTGCGCTGCAAGTCCGTCGCGCTCCAACGCTCGGGTGGCGGCTGGTCGGACTTGGCCTCCCAGCGCTTGAACGCATTGCTGAAGGCCGGCGTGGCGAACTCGCCACACACGTCGATCCCGATGATCCGCTTGCGCGCCGCCAGGGCGCGTAGGGCTTGCAGCAAGTGGGTCAGGCGCATGCCGCCCTGGTCCCAGTTGGTGGCGGCGTCTTCGCTGGCCAGCACGTCTTTGTCGATGGTGATCCAGATCGCGTCGGTGGGCAGACCGTTGATCATCTGCTCAAGGAAGGCCACCCAGTCCAAGTCCGCCAGGTTGCGCCAGTGCAAGTGGTTTTCCTGCTGCTGGTGGCCGGCGCCGTCACCGACCCGGCCCCAGACTTTCGACGGCGGATGCTGCCACGGAAACAACTGCAATTGCCCGCGCTTGAGGGCCGCGAGGTTGCCGCCGCGCAGTTGCGGGTTATGCAGGTCATCGCTGCAGGGGCCGAGGGTGACGATGCGTTTGATTGCCGGCATTTTCAACGCCCGGTTGACCCACGAACCACAGTGGCGTTTGGGCGCAAAGCGCACCCAGTCGGGGTGGTTGTCGAAGTGGATCAGGCTGATCGGCTCTTTCAGGTCGGCGAGGAACGCGGGCGTCAGGTGGTGATAATCGCCGGAGCCAACGAAGAAAATCTCCGGCCGCGCACTGATGGGCCGGGGCCGCGTGGCCAGGCGTTCGGCAAAGTGTTTGTAGGTTTTTTCGGTGGACCAGAGGCGCAATTTGGGGCCCAGGTCCAGCAGGTCCAGGCGGGTGGCCTGGCCGCTGGCCAGGCGCTTGGCAATCGGGGCCTGGCCGGTGAGGCTGTGGTCGAGGTCAAGAATGTTCAAGGAAGTGTTTCACCCATGGCAGCGCCCGTTCAGATACTCGGTTCATCACTCATGAACCGCAGCCGAATGGGCTTTGCAGGGTGAATGCAAGGGGCGGGCCAGGGGTCAGGCGTGAACGCGTACCCACACGCTGACCAATACCGTCGCCGCCATCAGCCACGCCACGGCCGCCACGGCGAGCGAGGCTTCCAGGCGCAGGCGGTCAACCATCACGTACAAGGTTGCCAGGTACACAAAGTACGGAATGATCGACCACATCCCGAACAGGATAGTGGTCTTCAAATCGTCCACCGAGCGGCCCTTGCCGACGATGTAGTGGGCGATCAGGGCAAAGGTCGGAAACAGCGGCACCAGCCCGGCGATGTAGTAGTTCCTGGTTTTGGCCAGGGCGGCCAGGATCAACACCACCGCCGCGCCGAGCGCGGCCTTCAAGAATAGATCCATCAGTGGCTCAACCCGTATTTCTTGACCTTGTCGAACAGGGTGGTCTTGGCCATCCCCAGTTCCTGGCTGGCCTGGGTCAGGTTGCCGCCGCTGCGTTGCAGCGCGTCCACCAGCAGGTTGCGTTCAAAGGCTTCCACCGCCTCGGTAAAGGCTAGGCCGTGGCTGCCGCTGCTGGCGCCGCTTTTCTTGAAGGCCGGCAGGCCGAGGGCGAAGCGTTCGGCGACGTTGCGCAGCTCGCGCACATTGCCGGGCCAGTCGTGGCTCATCAGGCTGGAGACGGTCTGGTTGTCCAGCTCCGGCGCGGTGCGGTCAAAGCGCAGGGATGATTGCTGCAGGAAGTGTTCGAACAGTTGCAGGATGTCTTCACGGCGCTCGCGCAGGGGGGGCAGTTCCAGGGTCACCACGTTGAGGCGGTAGTACAGGTCGCTGCGGAACTGGTTGGCGCGGCTCAGTTCGTCGAGGTCGGACTTGGTGGCGGCGATCACCCGGCAATCCACGGCCACGCTCTGGTTCGAACCCAGGCGTTCCAGGGTGCGTTCCTGCAGCACCCGCAGCAACTTGATCTGCAGGTTGATCGGCATGCTTTCCACTTCGTCGAGGAACAGCGTGCCTTCGTGGGCGTGTTCGATCTTGCCGATGCGGCGCTTGCCGGCACCGGTGAACGCGTTGGCTTCGTGGCCGAAAATCTCGCTTTCGAAGAGGTTTTCCGGCAGGCCGCCACAGTTCAACGCGACAAACTGGTGGGAGTGGCGCCGGCTGAAATCATGCAGGCAGCGCGCAACCAATTCCTTGCCGGTGCCGGTTTCGCCTTCGATCAACACGTTGGCCGAGGTGTCGGCGACGTTGGCGATCAGCTCGCGCAGGTTCTGCATGGCCGGCGAGCGGCCGATGATGCGGCCTTCCAACGAATCACGCTCGGCCAGTTGCCGGCGCAGCGACCAGACTTCCCGCGCCAGCCCGCGCTGCTCCAGGGCGCGGCGGGCGACGTCGACCAGGCGCTCCGGGGAGAAGGGTTTCTCCATGAAGTCATAGGCGCCGTTGCGCATCGCGCCGACGGCCATGGAGATATCGCCGTGCCCGGTGATCAACACCACCGGCAGGCTTTTATCCAGGGCCTTGAGACGAGTAAGCAGTTCCAGGCCGTCGATGCCCGGCAGGCGGATATCGCTGATGACGATGCCGGCGAAATTTTCGCCGATACGCTTCAAGGCTTCTTCGGCACTGCCCACGCCCACGCTGGGGATGTCTTCCAGCGCCAGGGCCTGCTGGCAGCCGAGCAGGACATGGGGGTCATCTTCGACAATCAGCACGGTGAGGTCGTTAGGGTCTGTATTCATCATGTCGACTCAGCTTTTTGAGTGCCAACCAGCGGCAGGCTCAAGACAAAGGCCGTACCACCACTGGCCGGGTGTTCCACGGCGAGGTTGCCGCCGGTGGCCGCCGCGAGGCTGGCGGACAGGGTCAGGCCCAGGCCCAGGCCTTGCTCACCGGGTTTGGTGGTGAAGAACGGTTCGAATAAATGCTTGCGGGCCTCGGCGTCGATGCCGTGGCCGTTGTCGCGTACCAGCAGGCGATATTTGCCGTCGACGCCGCTGCCTTCCAGCCACAGCTCCGGGGCCGGTTGCGCCTGCATGGCGTCGAGGGCGTTGCCGATCAGGTTGACCAGGATCTGCTCCAGGCGCGTCTGGTCGATCTGCAACTGCGCCGGGCTGAATTCGCGGTGCACGCTCAGCGGCAGGCCGTCCAGGCGCGCGCCGAGTACCTGGAACGCGGCATCCACGGCCTTGCCGAGGCTGGCTTCGCCCTGGTCATCGCCGCGCCGGGCAAAGGAGCGCAGGCTGGCGGTGATGCGGCCCATGCGGTCGATCAGTTCGTTGATGGTCTTGAGGTTGGTGCTGGCCGTATCCAGCGCACCGCGCTCGAGGAAGCGCACGGTGTTGCCCGACAACGTACGCAGCGCGGCCAGGGGTTGGTTCAATTCGTGGGCGATGCTGGTGGACATCTGGCCGATGGCCGCCAGCTTGCCGGCCTGCACCAGTTCATCCTGGGCGCGGCGCAGGGTTTCTTCGGCCTGGCGGCGTTCGCGGATCTGACCCTTGAGACGTTCATTGCTGGCGCGCAGGTCGGCGGTGCGTTCGGCAATCCGTCGCTCCAGCTGGCTGTTGGCTTCCTGCAAGGCTTCGCGCGCGGCGAGGCGGGTGGCGATGACCTTGCGCCGTTCGTTCCAGGCAATCAGCAAGAACGCCACCAGGCCAAACGCCACGGCCACCAGGATGCCCTGGTTGATTGCCGCGCGGCGCAGGTCGTTGAGCGGCGTGAGCAGGGTGAAATTCCACGGTGTGTCATTGAGCGGCCGGGTTTGCGCGAGGTAGCTGACCTCGTGCTCGTCGTTGACCACTTCGCTGTTGGCGGGGAAGGTCAGTTTCTCGCTGCCTTCGTTGAGACGTTCGCGGGCCAGGGGCTCCAGCTCGTTCAACGTCGCCCAGTAATATTGCAGGCTGTGGGCCAGGCGGTCCTTGGTCTCGTCGCTCAGTGGGCGCACGGCCTTGAGGCGGCGGGCTGGGTCGCTGGACAAGATGATGATGCCGTTCTCGTCGCTCACAAAAGCTTCGAGGCGCGCGCGCTGCCAGCGTTCTTCCAAGGCTTCGAGGCGCACCTTGACCACGGCCACGCCGATGATCTTGCCGTGTTCCTCCAGGCCGTGGGCCAGGTAGTAGCCGGGCTCGCCATTGGTGCTGCCGATACCGTAGAAACGCCCGGGCTGGCCGCGTACGGCATTCTGGAAATAGGCACGAAAGGACAGGTCTTCACCTTGGTAACTGTCGGCATCGCGCCAGTTACTGGTGGCCAGCACGCGGCCGGTGGTGTCCATCACGTAGATGGCCCGACTGCGACTGCGTCGGTTCAGGCCTTCGAGGTAGTCGTTGACGGCTTTGCGGGTTTCCTGGCTGGGGTCGGCCAGCAGCGTCGAGACGCTGGTTTCCAGCTCTAGCAGGCTGGGCAGGTAGGTGTATTTGCTCAGCTCACTTTCGACCGTCCGCGCGTGCAGCTCCAGCTGGCGCTCGCCAGTGTCGCTGAGGGTGCGGATGCCATAGTACTCACTGACCCAGAAGCCGATATAACCCAGGCCGATCATCAGGGCGATGATCAACGGCGGCAGGAACAGTTGGCGAATCAGGCGAGGTTTCACGGCAAGTGATGGCGGTGCGGCGCGAAATTGGTTGGGGTCGCATTTCATCACAGATGCCTTGGGTCAACCAGAGCTTGCCGGCCTGCTCGGTCCATTGTGGGAGCGGGCTTGCTCGCGAATGCGGTGGGTCAGTCACTGAATAGGTCGACTGACCTGGCGCATTCGCGAGCAAGCCCGCTCCCACATGGGGCCTGTTGCAGCAGTGGAAGCTGTGTAGTGCTTAGTGCTGCAGGATTTTCTCAAGGAAGTGCTGCGCGCGTTCGGAGCGGGCGCTGATGTCGCCGAAGAACTCTTCTTTCGGGCAGTCTTCGATGATCTTGCCGGCGTCCATGAAGATCACACGGTCGGCGACTTTGCGTGCGAAGCCCATTTCGTGGGTCACGCACATCATGGTCATGCCTTCGTGGGCCAGTTGCACCATCACGTCGAGTACTTCGTTGACCATTTCCGGGTCCAGGGCCGAAGTCGGTTCGTCGAACAGCATGACGATCGGGTCCATGGCCAGGGCGCGGGCAATCGCCACACGTTGCTGTTGGCCGCCGGAGAGTTGGCCCGGGTGCTTGTGGGCGTGTGCCGACAGGCCGACGCGCTCAAGCAGCTGCAGGCCTTTTTTGGTGGCTTCTTCCTTGCTGCGGCCGAGCACCTTGATCTGCGCGATGGTCAGGTTTTCGGTGATGGTCAGGTGCGGGAACAGTTCGAAGTGCTGGAACACCATGCCCACGCGCGAGCGCAGTTTCGGCAGGTTGGTCTTCGGGTCGGCGATGGAGGTGCCGTCGACCACGATGTCGCCTTTCTGGAACGGTTCCAGCGCGTTCACGCACTTGATCAAGGTGGATTTGCCCGAGCCCGACGGCCCGCACACCACGATCACTTCACCCTTTTTGACATCAGTGCTGCAATCGGTCAGCACCTGGAAGTCGCCATACCACTTGTTGATGTTCTTGATAGAGATCATACGGCAAACCTTTTTTGCAGACGCTTGACCAGCAGCGAGGCGGAAAAGCTGATGATGAAGTAGACGACACCGGCGAAAATCAGGAACTCATTGGAGCGGCCGATGATGTCGCCGTTGGAGCGGGCGGAGTTGAGGAAGTCCACCAGGCCCACGGTGTAGACCAACGAGGTGTCCTGGAACAGGATGATCGACTGTTGCAACAGCAACGGGGTCATCTTGCGGAACGCCTGGGGCAGGATGATCAGGCGCATGGTCTGGCCATAGGTCATGCCCATCGCCTGTGCCGCACCCATCTGGCCCTTGGGGATCGACTGCACGCCGGCCCGCACGATCTCACAGAAGTACGCGGCTTCGAACATCATGAAGGCCACGACGCAGGAGGTGAACGCACCGATCGGCGTGTCTTCGCCGGTGATCCAGCGCAACACGAACGGCACCGCCAGGTAGAACCAGGTGATCACCAACAGCAGCGGGATCGAGCGGAAGTAGTTCACGTAGGCGCCGGCCAGGCGCGACAGCAGTTTGTTGGACGACAGGCGCATCAGCGCCAGGACCGTGCCCAGGGCGATACCGCCGACCACGCCCATGACCATCAGCTTCAAGGTCATGATCATGCCGTTCCACAGGCCCGGGATAGCGGGGATGATGCCGCTGAAATCGAGTTCCATTATTTACCCCCCACGGAGATCAGGCCGGGCACTGCGACTTTCTTCTCGACCACGCGCATCAGCAGCATCAGGCTCATGTTCAGGGTGAAGTAGATCAGCGTGGCCAGGGTGAAGGCTTCAAACAGGTTGGCCGAGAACTCGGCGGTCTGCTTGGTTTGCGCCAGCAGTTCCATCAAGCCGATCAAGGACGCCACGGAGGAGTTCTTGAACACGTTGAGGAATTCCGAGGTAAGCGGCGGAATGATGATGCGGTAGGCCTGGGGCAGCAGCACGTTCCAGTAGATCTGCGGCAGCTTGAAGCCCATGGCGCGCGCGGCAGCCTCTTGGCCACGTGGCAGCGCCTGGATACCGGTACGCACTTGCTCACACACACGGGCGGCAGTGAACAGGCCCAGGCACACGACAACGCTCAGGTAGGCCGAGGTGGTCGGGTTGAGGTCCTGCTTGTACCAGTCCTGCAGGTTCTGCGGCAGCAGGTCGGGTATCAGGAAGTACCAGATGAACAGCTGAACCAGCAGCGGCACGTTACGAAACAGTTCCACGTAGCAGGTCGCGATGCCCGCTACGAGACGGTTTGGCACAGTGCGCATGACCCCCAGTATGGAGCCCAGCAGCAAGGCGATGATCCATGCCACGACGGCGATGGCGATGGTCCAGCCCAGGCCGGCGATGTACCAGTCGAGATAAGTCTCGCTGCCCACGCCGGTGGACTTGAAGAACACGCCCCAGTCCCAGTTGTAATTCATTAGGGTCTCCCCTCGAGATCGATCGATGTACAAGCACCCGCTTGGGGAAAATCCATTCCCGCCTGACGGTGAACGCCAGGCACACACGATCGGCTCGAAAACCGCCAGGTCGAGTGTTCCAAAGTAAAGCCAGCAGGTAGTAACAGACGCCTGAGGGAGGGTTGGCTCCCTCAGGAGATAAGGTTAGTCAGGATTTAGATCTTTACTTCCGGAGCCGGCTTGTCGGTCGGGTTCTTGATCAGTTCCTTGACCTTTTCGCTCATCGGGAAGTTGAGGTTCAGGCCTTTTGGTGGGATCGGGCTTTCGAACCACTTGGCGTAGATCTTGTTGATCTCACCGGACTTGTACAGGCCGACGATCGCGTCATCCACGGCTTTCTTGAAGGCCGGGTCGTCTTTACGCACCATGCACGCGTAGGCTTCGAAGGACTGTGGAGTACCGGTAATGACCCAGTCATCCGGCTTCTTGGCCTTGGCTTCTTCACCGGCCAGCAGGGCGTCGTCCATCATGAACGCGACAGCGCGGCCGCTTTCCAGCATCTGGAAGGATTCGCCGTGGTCTTTGGCGGAGATGACGTTCATGCCCATCTGCTTGTCGGCGTTCATCGCCTTAATGATGCGCTCGGACGTGGTGCCGGCGGTGGTCACGACGTTCTTGCCTTTCAGGTCAGCGAAATCGTTGTAGGACGGCTTGCCATCCTTGTCTTTCTTGACCAGCAGGCGGGTGCCGATTTCGAACATGTTGATGGTGAAGTCAACTTGCTGGGCGCGTTCGGCGTTGTTGGTGGTGGAACCGCACTCGATGTCGACGGTGCCGTTCTGAACCAATGGAATACGGGTCTGCGAGGTGACCAGGTTGTACTTGGCCTGCAGATCGGGTTTGTTCAGGTCTTTTTTCAGGGCTTCAACGATGGCCACTTGAATGTCGTGGGAGTAGCCCACTGGTTTGCCCGAACCATCCGCGATGTAGGAAAACGGAATGGAGCTGTCGCGGTGCCCGAGGGTGATGGTGCCGGAGTCGTTGATTTTCTTCAGTGTGCCGGTGAGTTCGGCGGCGAATACTGGAGTGCTGATCAGAGCAGCAGCGATAGCTGCGCCCAAAATATGGGGAACGATGCGCATCAATACTTCCTCGACATTTGTTTTTTTTATGAAGCCGGCTATACGGCTCTCTTGTACAGCGAATGCCCGTGACGGCTCCTGAGGCGTCCCAGGCAATCGTCTAGGAGTGTAGAGCATGAGTCGTGCCAGGCTCGAAGTAAAAGTCTAACCTGCTGATTTATATGTAAATTAACTTTGTATGACGATAAATATATAACGCCTGGGTCCGGCAAACCGAATGGTGTGGGTTGTGCTGTTCGGAAAACCGAATGCCCGGCAGGCATGAAAAAGCCCCTGGACCTTTCGGCGCAGGGGCTTTTTTACAGCGGGTGCGTCAGGCCGCCTGGATCTTGCTGCGGTTCTGCTCAACCTTGGACAGGTAATGCTGCACGCCGGCCTGTTCTTCCGGGGTGGTGAACAGGCCGAGCTTGGTGCGGCGCCACAGCACGTCCTGGGCTTGGGTCGCCCATTCTTCGGCGCACAGGTAGTCGACCTCGCGGGTGTACAGGCCACCGCCCAAGTGGTCGCCCAGGTCGGCCAGCGATTGCACACCTTCCAGCAGGCGCCAGGTGCGGCTGCCGTAGGTGGTGGACCAGCGGCGCGCGATTTCGCTCGGCACCCAGTCGAATTTGTTGCGAATGGCGTCGGCCAGGGCTTCCGGCGTGGTCATGTCTTCGCCGCCTGGCAGGCTGGCGGTGGCGGTCCAGCTCGGGCGCATCTGTGTGAAATACGGCGCCAGCTGCGCCATCGCCGACTCGGCCAGCTTGCGGTAGGTGGTCAGCTTGCCGCCGAACACTGACAGTATCGGTGCCTCACCATTGGCGCCGGACAGCGCCAAGGTGTAGTCACGGGTGATCGCCGACGGGTTATCCGATTCGTCGTTGCACAGCGGGCGTACACCGGAGTAGGTGTGCACGATGTCGTCGCGGCTCAGTTGCTTCTTGAAGTGCGCGTTGACCACCTTGAGCATGTAGTCGGTTTCACCTTCGGTGATCGCAACTTTAGCCGGATCGCCGGTGTATTCGCGGTCGGTGGTACCGATGATGGTCAGGTGATTCAGGTACGGAATAGTGAAAACGATGCGCTGGTCTTCGTTCTGCAGGATGTGCGCGTGTGCGCCTTCGTACAGCCTTGGCACGATCAAGTGGCTGCCCTGGATCAGGCGGATGCCGTAGGGCGAGGTCAGCTTGAGGTCGTCCTTGATGAACTTGGCGACCCACGGGCCGGCCGCGTTGACCAGGGCCCGAGCACGGATCGAGAACAGGCTGCCGTCGGCGCGTTCCATGTTCATTTCCCACATGCCGTTACTGCGGTGCGCGCTGATGCAACGGGTCTGGGTGTGGATGTGCGCGCCTTTTTCACGCGCGGCCATGGCGTTGAGTACTACCAGGCGGGCGTCGTCTACCCAGCAATCGGAGTATTCGAAGCCTTTGGTGATTTCGCTTTTCAGCGGGCTGTCGGCGCCGAACTTGAGGCTTTTCGAGCCGGCGAGCTTTTCGCGCTTGCCCAGGTGGTCATACAGGAACAGGCCGGCACGAATCATCCACGCCGGGCGCAGGTGCGGGCGATGCGGCAACACAAAGCGCATTTGCTTGACGATGTGCGGGGCCTTGGCCAGCAGCACTTCACGTTCGGCGAGGGCTTCACGCACCAGGCGGAACTCGTAATGTTCGAGGTATCGCAGGCCGCCGTGGATCAGTTTGCTGCTGGCGGACGAGGTGTGGCTGGCCAGGTCGTCCTTTTCGCAAAGGAATACCGACAAACCGCGCCCGGCTGCGTCTGCTGCAATACCGACGCCATTGATCCCGCCACCGATTACGGCAACGTCATAGACTTCGGCAAGCGGTGGGGCAGGCAAGGTAGAAGGGTTCATCGGCTGGCCTCGCGATCTTTTTCGTATTGGAATTCGAACATTAATGTTCATTTGCGAAAATGGTAGCTGATAAATGCGCGCGCAGCCAGCCGACTTCGATTGAAAATACTCATCGAAGGGGGGGCAAAGGAAGAATTGTGAACATGGGGTTGAGGGGGAGCGTGTCAGACAGATCGCCATCGGGGGCAAGCCCCCTCCCACATTCGACCGAATTCCAGCATGGGAATGCAGTCAAGTGTGGGAGGGGGCTTGCCCCCGATGGGGCCAGAACTGGCGCTACACGACTTCCAGCCGAACCTTATGCTCATTCAACAACTGCACCAACGCCGGCACCGGCTGCTGATCGGTCACCAAGCAATCCACCAAACTGATCGGCCCCAAACGAATCATGGCGTTGCGCCCGAATTTGCTCGAGTCGGCCGCCAGGATCACCTGGCGCGCATTGGCGATGATCGCCTGGGAAACCCGCACTTCCTGGTAGTCGAAGTCGAGCAGGCTGCCGTCTTCGTCGATGCCGCTGATACCTACCAGCGCAAAGTCGACCTTGAACTGGTTGATGAAATCGACACTCGCCTGGCCCACCACCCCGCCGTCACGGCGCACGTTGCCGCCGGTCAGCAGCACGTCGAAGTCGTCCTTGGCGCTGAGCATGGTGGCCACGTTGAGGTTGTTGGTGATGATTTTCAGATGGTTGTGGTTGAGCAGCGCGCGCGCAATCGATTCGGTGGTGGTACCGATATTGATGAACAGCGAGGCGTGATCGGGGATTTGTGCGGCGATGGCTTCGCCGATGCGCTGTTTCTCGTCGCGCATCTGGTCGGCACGCATGGCGTACTCAGTGTTTTCGACACTGGAATCATAGGCCGCGCCGCCGTGGTAGCGGCGCAGCAGATTGGCGTCCGCCAGCTGGTTGATATCGCGGCGGATGGTTTGCGGGGTAACGACGAATAGCTGCGCCATTTCCTCGATACTGACGTAGCCGCGTTCGCGGACCAGTTCGAGGATTTGTTGCTGGCGGGGAGGCAGATTCATGGGGCGTCCTTTGGGCTGCCATACAAAAGTGGCCCATGATGACGCAGGAATCTACTCCCTGCCAGTTACAACCCGAGGTTGGCTTATTCAGCGCCTTCGTGGGGCTCCCAGTCACGGGTGCGGCTGACCGCTTTTTGCCAGCCGGCGTAGAGCTTCTCTTTGGCGGCTTCATCCAGTTGCGGTTCGAATTCGCGCTCGATCACCGCCTTGCCGCGCAATTCGTCCAGGCTGCCCCAGAACCCGCAGGCCAGGCCGGCCAGGTAGGCCGCACCGAGTGCGGTGGTTTCGCGCATTTGCGGGCGCTCGACCTGGGTGCCGAGGATATCGGCCTGGAATTGCATCAGGAAGTTGTTCGCCACCGCGCCGCCGTCCACACGCAGGGCCTTGAGGCGTTCGCCGGAATCCTGCTGCATGGCGTCGAGCACGTCGCGTGTCTGGTAGGCAATCGACTCCAGGGCTGCACGAATAATGTGATCCACGCGTACGCCACGGGTCAGACCGAACAGCGCGCCACGGGCGTACGGGTCCCAGTAGGGCGCGCCCAGGCCGGTGAAGGCGGGGACCAGGTACACACCGTTGCTGTCCTTGACCTTGCCGGCGAAGTATTCGGTGTCGGTGGCGTCGGCGATGATTTTCAGCTCGTCACGCAGCCACTGCACGGTGGAGCCGCCGTTGAACACAGCGCCTTCCAGGGCGTAGGCCACTTCGCCACGCGGGCCGCAGGCGATGGTGGTCAGCATGCCGTGCTTGGATTTCACCGCTTTGTCGCCGGTGTTCATCAGCAGGAAGCAGCCGGTGCCGTAGGTGTTCTTGGCCTGGCCGGCTTCGACGCACATCTGGCCGAACAGCGCCGCTTGCTGGTCACCGGCGATACCGCCGATGGCGATGCCGCTTTTGGTACGGCCGTAGATTTCCGAAGACGACTTCACTTCCGGCAGCATTTCGCGCGGCACGTCGAGAATCTCCAGCATCTTCGCATCCCACTCCAGGGTGTGGATGTTGAAGAGCATGGTGCGCGAGGCGTTGGTGTAGTCGGTAACGTGGGTCTTGCCGCCGGTAAATTTCCAGATCAGCCAGCTGTCGATGGTGCCGAACAGCAGCTCGCCGTTGCGCGCACGCTCGCGGCTGCCTTCGACGTTGTCGAGGATCCACTTGAGCTTGGTGCCGGAGAAGTATGGGTCGGTGACCAGGCCAGTGGCGTCGTTGATGTATTGCTCATGGCCGTCGCGCTTGAGCTGCTGGCAGATCTCGGTGCTGCGGCGGCATTGCCAGACGATCGCGTTGTAGATCGGGCGGCCGGTGACTTTATCCCATACCACGGTGGTTTCACGCTGGTTGGTGATACCAATGGCGGCGACCTGGTCATGGTGCAGGCCGGCTTGCGCCAGGGCCTCGACCATCACCGCGCTCTGGGTGGCGAAGATTTCCATCGGGTCGTGTTCGACCCAGCCCGCCTGCGGGTAGTGCTGAGTGAATTCACGCTGGGCGGTGCAGACCACGTTGGCGTCACGATCAAAGATGATCGCGCGGGAACTGGTGGTGCCCTGATCAAGGGCAATGATGTAGTTCTTATTCTGAATGTCGGTCATGTCGATTGCCTTGGACGAAATAAGGAAGTCAGAAATCAGCCTGGGCCGTAAAGGGCAGGGACCAGGCTGGCGCTATCACGAAATACGCGTTTTACCGTTGACAGCCGTGTCAGGTGTTTCATCCGTGGTGGCAGGTGCAGCGCTTGGCAGATGGCGGGCAATCAGCCCGCGATAGGCCGCAGCGCCGAGGCATGCTCCGACAATCGGCGCGAAAATCGGAACCAGGAAGTAGGGAATATCGCGACCGCCAGTAAAGGCCATTTCACCCCAGCCAGCGAAAAAGGTCATCAGCTTGGGGCCGAAATCCCGCGCCGGGTTCATGGCGAAGCCTGTCAGCGGGCCCATGGCGCTGCCGATCACCGCAATCAACAGGCCGATCAGCAACGGGGCGAGTGGGCCGCGTGGCAGGCCATTGTTGTCATCGGTGAGGGCCATGATCACGCCCATCAGGATGGCGGTGATGACCATTTCCACCAGGAATGCTTGGGCGGTGCTCAGCAGCGCATGGGGGTAGGTGGAGAACACCGACGCCAATTCCAGGCTGGCTTGGGAGCCGCGGACCATATGGTGGGTTTGTTCGTAATCGAAAAACAGATTGCTGTAGAGCGTGTACACCAAGGCCGCCGAGCAGAAGGCGCCGGCGATCTGGGCGAGGATATAGAAGGGCAGTTTGCGCTTTTCGAAGTCGGCAAAGATGCACAGGGCGATACTCACCGCCGGGTTGAGGTGGGCCCCGGAAATACCGGCGCTCAGGTAGATCGCCATGCTCACGCCGACGCCCCAGATGATGCTGATTTCCCACAAGCCAAAGCTGGCACCCGCGACCTTGAGCGCAGCAACACATCCGGTACCAAAGAAGATCAGCAGCGCAGTCCCCAGGAATTCGGCCATGCATTGGCTCGAAAGTGAAGGCTGTTGAAGAGCAGTTGTCATGGAAAACCTCAATTGTTGTTCTTGTCTGGCGATTGGCCTCAACGGGCCATGCGCGATTTTCACCGTAACGGGGATCCCCATCTCCGCAACGGCTTACTGCTCAAACACTGTAGTCCTATTCCCACAGTATTCGGAAACGAAAAAATATAGACAAGAATCACGGCTGTCAAAGGTCGAAAGTGAACCGTCAGTCACTTTGCAACTATTGGTCTGGTGAATGATCAAGCTTACTCCACTAAACCTGCACCTCGGGATGCTGCGCACTAGAGCGTTTTGCATGGGCTTGGCCTAGAATTGGCCATCTGTTTGCCACGCCCGGAGACGTTATGACCCCCGCTTTGGATTTGTTGAAAAAAGTTCGTGCCGAACATCGCGTGCACAGTTACGAACACGACCCCAAGGCGGCCTCGTATGGGCTGGAGGCCGCAGAAAAATTGGGCCTCAATCCGGCGCAGGTGTTCAAGACCTTGCTGGCCTGCAGCGAAAAGGGCGAATTATTGGTGGCGGTGGTGCCGGTCGTCGGAAGTCTGGATTTGAAGGCGCTGGCTCAAGCGGCGGGTGTGAAAAAAACCGAAATGGCCGACCCGGCTGCGGCGCAGCGTTCCACGGGTTATCTGCTGGGCGGTATCAGCCCGCTGGGGCAGAAGAAGCGTTTGCGCACGTTTATCGATGTGACGGCGCAGCCGTTCGCGACGATTTTTGTCAGTGCCGGGAGGAGGGGCCTGGAAGTAGAACTACCGGCGGCGGTGCTGGCGGAGCATACCCAGGCCAAATTCGCACCGATTGGCCGCGCCTGATCTCGATTTTGGAGTGCATGAGACCTAATGTGGGAGGGGGCTTGCCCCCGATAGCGGTGGGTCAGTCACAGATTTATTAACTGACACTCCCTTATCGGGGGCAAGCCCCCTCCCACATTTTTGATCCGGTTTCTTCAGTTGCCGGGCCGTAGCGCCGCACGCCGGATTCGGCCTGATGAATCTGCACACCGATTGGCCGCGCCTGACCTCGATTTTGGAGTGCATGAGACCTAATGTGGGAGGGGGCTTGCCCCCGATAGCGGTGGGTCAGTCACAGATTTATTAACTGACGCTCCCTCATCGGGGGCAAGCCCCCTCCCACATTGTTGATCGAGTTTCTTCAGTTGGGCGGGCTGTAACGCCGTACACCGGATTCGGCCTGAGGAATCTGCGCGGCGGTGCTGCCGGAGGCCTGGAATAGCACCAAGTGCTCGGCGGCCACACGAATGCCCACATCCGCGCCCACCTGATGGTCGGCATGGCTGGGGAAAATCGACTCCAGCTGTGCACCGGTGGGCAGTTGCAGGCGGTACAGGGTCGAGGCGCCGAGGAAGGTCTTGCCGACGATCCGCGCTTTCAGGGCGCTATCCGGCGCGTACACGATGTCATCCGGGCGCAGCAGCACATCCACCGCGCCACCGGTAGGCCAGGTGTAGGCACGATTGCCGCGCAGGTCGCCCAGCTCGGTATTCACCGATTCGGGCGAACTCAATTGCCCGCGGATAAAATAGCCCTGGCCGATAAAGCTGGCCACATAAGGCGTCTGCGGTTCGTGGTAGAGGTTGTAGGGCGTGTCCCACTGCTCCAGCCGGCCTTCCTTGAACACACCGACCTGATCGCTCACGGCGAATGCTTCTTCCTGGTCATGGGTGACCAGAATCGCGCTGGTGCCACGGGCCTTGAGGATGTCGCGCACCTCATGGCTAAGCTTGCGGCGCAATTCGCCGTCGAGGTTGGAGAACGGCTCATCCAGCAGCAGCAATTGGGGCTCCGGCGCCAGCGCGCGGGCCAGGGCGACGCGCTGTTGCTGGCCGCCGGACAGTTCGTGGGGGAAGCGCTTGCCCAGGTTCTTCAGGTTGACCAGTTCCAGCAGCTCGGCAACCACACGTTCCTTGTGCGGATGCTTGCGGATGCCAAACGCGATGTTGTCGGCCACGCTGAGGTGGGGAAACAGCGCGTAGTCCTGGAACACCATGCCGATGCGACGTTTCTCCGGTGCCAGGGTGAACCCGGCGCTGGAGATGACTTCACCGGCCAGGCTGATCTCGCCTTCGTGCACCGGCTCGAACCCGGCAATCGCCCGCAGGGTGGTGGTTTTGCCGCAACCCGAGGAGCCCAGCAGGCAACCGATGTCGCCCGCATTGAGGTGCAGGTTGAGGTTCTGCACCACCCGTTGGTCTTGATAGCCGCATGCCAGGTTGCGCAGGTTCAGCAGTAATGGCTGGCTCATGCGTGGTGGTACGAAGGCGGAACAAGGAACTCGAGCAGGGCTTTCTGTGCGTGCAGACGGTTCTCTGCCTGGTCCCAGGCTACCGAACGCTCGTCGTCGAGCAGGTCGAGGCTGATTTCTTCGCCGCGGTGGGCCGGCAGGCAATGCATGAACAACACGTCCGGCGCGGCCAGGTCGAGCAGGGCGCGCGTGACCTGGTAAGGCGCGAACAGGGCCAGGCGCTGGGCGGTTTCGTCTTCCTGGCCCATGGAGGTCCAGACGTCGGTGCTGACCAGATGCGCGCCGATCACAGCGTCACGCGGGTCGCGTACCAGGGTCACGCGGTCGCCGGCTTGTTCGAGGAAACGCGCGTCAGGCTCATAGCCCTCAGGGCAGGCAACGCGCAGTTGGAAGTCGAACTGGATCGCCGCTTCTATATAGCTGTTGCACATGTTGTTGCCGTCGCCGATCCAGGCCACGGTCTTGCCCTGGATCGAGCCACGATGTTCGAGGAAGGTTTGCATGTCGGCCAGCAGCTGGCAGGGGTGCAGGTCATCGGACAGCCCGTTGATCACCGGTACCCGGGAGTTGGCGGAAAATTCGGTCACCGTGCTGTGGGCGAAGGTGCGGATCATCACCGCATCGAGCATGCGTGACATCACGCGGGCGGCGTCGGCAATCGGCTCGCCACGGCCCAGTTGGGTGTCGCGCGAGGACAGGAAGATGGCTTGGCCACCCAACTGGATCATGCCGGCTTCGAAGGACACGCGGGTGCGGGTCGACGACTTCTCGAAAATCATCCCGAGCACGCGGTTTTTCAAGGGCTCGAACAGTACGCCGCGGTTACGCAGGTCTTTAAGCTCAATGCCTCGACGGATCACGCTGACCAGCTCTTCGGGCGTGCAATCCATCAGGGAGAGAAAGTGCCTTGCGCTCATCATTAACTACCTTTTTGCAACAGACCGCAGATACTCAAAGCCTTGTTTATTGTGACAACGGGCGAGACCTGCGGCGAAAGCCGCACGGGGCGACGAAATAGGGGAAGGCGCGATATTGACATTAAATGTCGCGTCTTACCAATAGGGGCTACGTTTTTAGGGGTGTTCAAGAAGGGCGCCAGAGCGCTTTTGAAGACAATTTCCTGACTGCAGCGGGCCATTTGTACACTGGCGTCGCAACCTTTTGCAATGCGCGGCGGCGGGGCCAGGCCAGGCTGTGTCGGTTTCAGCGGGTGCGCGCGGGGTTTCTGAAACATTTGCTCACGCTTGGCCATGGCCTGGCCTGATGCACGTCGATTCACGGGACGAACGTTGCTGGTGCCCGCCGTGGCCTCGGCCCATAGTGAGGCTAACTGAGCCCTTATAACAAAGCCCCTATAAAGAGACTGGCCATGACCAAGACTCTCCACCACCGTGCCTGCCATCTGTGTGAAGCCATCTGCGGCCTGACCCTGGAAACCACTCGAGCTGACGACGGCAGCCTGGCGATCACCTCGATCAAGGGCGATGCGTTGGACACCTTCAGTCGCGGGCATATCTGCCCCAAGGCCGTGGCGTTGCAGGATATACAGAATGATCCGGACCGCCTGCACCAGCCCATGCTGCGCGTGGGCAGCGAGTGGCAGCCGATCGCGTGGGATGAAGCCTTTGCACTGGTAGCCGAACGCCTGGCGGGCATTCAAGCGCGGCACGGGCAAAACGCGGTGGCGGTGTATCAGGGCAACCCCAGCGTGCACAACTATGGGCTGATGACCCACAGCAACTACTTTCTCGGCCAGCTCAAGACGCGCAACCGGTTTTCCGCGACGTCGGTGGACCAGTTGCCCCATCACCTCACCAGCCACCTGATGTACGGCCACGGGCTGCTGCTGCCCATCCCGGACATCGATCACACCGACTTCATGCTGATCCTGGGCGGCAACCCGTTGGCGTCCAACGGCAGCATCATGACCGTGCCCGATGTGGAGAAGCGCCTCAAGGCCATCCAGGCCCGGGGTGGCCGCGTGGTGGTGGTCGACCCACGGCGCAGCGAGACGGCGGCGATGGCTGACCAGCATCTGTTCGTAAGGCCTGGCGGCGATGCGGCGCTGCTGTTCGGGCTGCTCAACACCTTGTTCAGTGAGAACCTGACCCGCAACAGTCATTTGCCGGTCGTGGGCCTGGAGGACGTGCGTCGCGCCATTTCCGGGTTTACTGCCGAGGCCATGAGCCGCCAGTGTGCAGTGCCTGCCGAGCAGATCCGCCAACTGGCGCGGGACTTCGCCGCCGCCGACAAGGCCGTGTGTTATGGGCGCATGGGCGTATCGACCCAGGCGTTCGGCACGCTGTGCCACTGGCTGGTGCAGCTGATCAACCTGGTCACCGGTAACCTCGATCGCGTCGGTGGCGCGTTGTGCACTACACCGGCGGTGGACTTGGTAGCGTCCACCGGCGGCGGGCATTTCAATCGCTGGCAGAGCCGGGTTTCCGGGCGGCCGGAGTACGGTGGCGAGCTGCCGGTGTCGGCGTTGGCCGAAGAAATGCTCACCGAGGGCGAAGGGCAGATCCGTGCCTTGGTAACAGTGGCGGGCAACCCGGTATTGTCGACGCCCAATGGTCGCCAGCTGGAACAGGCGCTGGATGGGCTGGAGTTCATGGTCAGCATCGACCTGTACATCAACGAGACCACGCGTTACGCCGACCTGATCCTGCCGTCCACCTCGGCGTTGGAAAACGACCACTACGACACCACGTTCAACATGTTCGCGGTGCGCAACGTGACCCGCTTCAACCGCGCAATCCTGCCCAAGCCTGCGGGCGCGCTGCATGACTGGGAGATTTTCGTGGGCTTGGCCAAGGCCTTTGCCGTGCAGACGGGCGCTACGCTCAAGCCGACCATGCCGCCTGCGCAGATGATCGATTTTGGCTTGCGCGCCGGCACCTATGGTGAGGCGTCCACGCACAAGCTGTCGGTGGCGATGCTGGCGGATCACCCGCATGGCGTGGACCTGGGGCCGCTCAAACCCAACCTGGCCGCGCGCTTGAAAACCGCGGATGGCAACGTGCAGGCGGCGCCCGCAGTAATTCTCGCGGACCTGGCGCGGTTTGCCGCGCAGCCGGTGCCGGTGGCCGACGAACTGTTGCTGATCGGTCGTCGCCATGTGCGTAGCAATAATTCCTGGATGCATAACTATCACCGCCTGGTAAAGGGCAAGCCCCGGCACCAATTGCTGATGCATCCTGACGACCTGGCCCGCCGACAGTTGAGTGATGGCCAGCGCGTGCGGGTGAGTTCGCGCATCGGCATGATCGAGGTGGAAGTGTTGGCCAGCCTGGACATGATGCCCGGCGTGGTGAGCCTGCCCCATGGTTGGGGCCATGGTCGCCCGGGTGTACAGATGACGATTGCCAGCGGGCAGCCGGGGGCGAGTGCGAATGACTTGACCGACGAGCGGCAATTGGACGAATTGTCTGGAAACGCCGCGCTCAATGGCGTGCCGGTGCAGGTTGCTGCCGCATAAGCCCCGAGCACCGCGCTGGAATTTTGCGTTACAATGCGCCACCGTGCCGACCTGTGAGTCGCAAAGTTCCAGCCGAGGTGTTCCATGGATATCATCGAAACGATCAAAGAGCAGATTGCCAACAACACCATTCTGCTTTACATGAAGGGCGCCCCGAACGCTCCTCAGTGCGGTTTCTCCGCGAAAGCTTCCCAGGCCATCATGGCGTGCGGCGAGAAATTCGCTTACGTGGATATCCTGCAAAACCCGGAAATCCGCGCCAACCTGCCGAAGTACGCCAACTGGCCTACTTTCCCACAACTGTGGGTGGCCGGTGAGCTGGTCGGCGGTAGCGACATCATCACTGAAATGGCCGCTGATGGCTCGTTGCAGGCGTTGATCAAAGACGCAGCGGCAAACGCGGCAGCCAAGACTGACGCGTAATTCGCTTGCAATAAAAAGCCCCGCTTCTCTACGAGAGCGGGGCTTTTTTGTACCTGGCGCCTAAGGGTTATTCACCCATTTGCGATTGCAGGTAGTTCTCCAGGCTGACCTTGTCGATCAGGCCCAGCTGGGTTTCCAGCCAGTCGATGTGCTCTTCCTGATCTTCCAGGATGTCTTCCAACAGCTCACGGCTGCCGAAGTCGCCCTTGGTTTCGCAGTGGGCAATGGCGGCCTTGAGGTCGCTGTGGCTCTTGCGTTCAAAGCCCAGGTCGCTGCTGATCATTTCCTGGGTGTGCTCGCCGATGTTCAGCTTGCCCAGGTCCTGTACGTTCGGCAGGCCTTCCAGGAACAGAATGCGCTTGATCAGCGCGTCGGCGTCCTTCATGGCTTTGATGGATTCTTTGTATTCACGCTTGCCGAGCTTTTCCAGGCCCCAATCGTCGTACATGCGTGCATGCAGAAAGTACTGATTGATCGCGACCAGTTCATTGGCAAGGATTTTGTTGAGTTGCTGGATGACTGAGATGTCGCCTTTCATGACTGGGGTCCTGCCCTGTAATAGCTGTGTATAAGGCAGAGTTTGAGCGGCGAATTCCCTAGTGTCAAACCTAAGTTATTGAATAATAAATGAAAATTAATCGGAATAAGAATGTTTGTGTTCCGCGTCTTGGCGCTAACTAATTGAATTACGGGCATAAAAAAACCGGACACTAAGTCCGGTTCTTTAAAACACGCTATTTAAGCGTGTGTAAATTCTGCTGAATAGGGGAGCGCGGCCTGGGCTGTCTGCAGCTGCGTCAGGGTTTCCCGTACCACTTGCTTGGCGAGGCATGCACATTTTCCACACTGGCTGGCAACGCCGGTGGTTTCGCGCACTTCCTTGTAGCTGCAGCAACCTTCATAGATTGCTTCGCGGATTTGTCCGTCGGTGACGCCAGTACAGAGGCACACATACATAAGGGAGAACCATCGCGGGTTTAAGGCTTAAGTGCGATGGATCTTAATGTTAACGAGAATGATTGTCAAAGTAGATTCGTAGGGTATTCGCAGCTGTAGCCCTCCCACTGACGAACGGTTTTTTCAGTGTATGATGGTCGGTCTTCACGAAGCGTGACTGCGTCACAGGGCTGTCGCTTAAGCGCGGCAGACTCGAGGCCGGTCCTTTTACTTCAATCGTCACCCTTACATCAGGAGATACCCAATGAGCGTACTCGTCGGCAAACAAGCCCCGGATTTCGACGTACCTGCCGTCCTTGGCAATGGCGAAATCGTAGACAGCTTCAAACTGTCTGAAGCCATCAAAGGCAAATACGGCCTGGTGTTCTTCTACCCGCTGGACTTCACCTTCGTCTGCCCGTCGGAGCTGATTGCTCTGGACCACCGCATGGACGACTTCAAGGCGCGTAACGTTGAAGTGGTAGCCGTTTCCATCGACTCCCATTTCACCCACAACGCCTGGCGCAACACTGCCATCAATGATGGCGGCATCGGCAAAGTCAAATACACCATGGCTGCCGACATGAAGCACGACATCGCCAAGGCCTACGACGTTGAGTCCGAAGGCGGCGTGGCTTTCCGTGGCGCGTTCCTGATCGACGACAAGGGCGTTGTCCGCTCCCAGATCATCAACGACCTGCCGCTGGGCCGTAACATGGAAGAGCTGATCCGCCTGGTCGACGCTCTGCAATTCCACGAAGAGCACGGCGAAGTCTGCCCTGCCAACTGGAAAAAAGGCGACAAAGGCATGAACGCTTCGCCAGAAGGCGTTGCTGCATACCTGACCGAGAACGCCGGCAAGCTGTAAGCCGAGTTCCAGGTACAAAAAAAACCGGCCTGTGAGGGCCGGTTTTTTTATGCGCTGCGTTTGACTCTGTGGCGAGGTCGCTTCTGTGGCGAGCGGGCTTGTTGTGGCGAGCGGGCTTGCCCGCGTTGGGCGGCGAAGCAGCCCCAAAACCAGACACCGCGGATTAACAGTTAAACCGTGGCGATCTTGCTGGGGCCGCTGCGCAGCCCAACGCGGGCAAGCCCGCTCGCCACAGCAAACCCGCTCGCCACAGAGGCCCGCTCGCCACAACAAGCCCGCTGGCAACAGAGGCCCGCTGTAGCCACAGAAGCCCGCTCGTTCGGGCCAGTATCAGTCGTTGAAGTCTTCCCAGCCGCCCATCTGCTTCCAGCGGTTGACGATGCCGCAGAACAGCTCGGCGGTCTTCTCGGTGTCGTAGCGCGCCGAGTGGGCTTCACGCCCGTCAAAGTCGATACCGGCGGCCTGGCACGCCTTCGCCAGTACGGTCTGGCCATAAGCCAGGCCGGCGAGGGTGGCGGTGTCGAAGCTGGAGAACGGGTGGAACGGGTTGCGCTTCATGTCCAGCCGCGTCACGGCGGCATTGAGGAAGCCCAGGTCGAAGCTGCTGTTGTGGCCCACCAGGATCGCGCGTTTGCAGCCATTGGCCTTCAACGCCTTGCGCACGCCACGAAAGATATCGGTCAGCGCGGCTTCTTCACTCACGGCCATGCGCAGAGGGTGATCAAGCTTGATCCCGGTGAACTCCAGGGCTGCCGCTTCGATATTCGCGCCCTCGAATGGCTCGACGCGGAAGAAGTGGGTGTGTTCTGGATACACAAAACCCTGTTCGTCCATGCCGATAGTCGTCGCGGCAATTTCCAGCAGTGCGTCGGTGGCGCAATTGAAACCACCGGTTTCTACGTCGATAACGACAGGCAGGTAGCCGCGGAAACGTTCGGCCATCGGATGGCGCGAACCGCCACCACCGCCGTGTTCCTGGTCGTCGTCGTAATGGTCTTCACTCACTTGCTTTCCTCCAGCAGGCGCCAGCGCAGTGTTTCACCGGCGCGCAGCGGGATAACAGTCAGCTCGCCAAACGGCAGGCTGGCGGGGGCGGTCCAGTCTTCACGAACCAGGGTAATGCGGTCGGTATTCGCCGGCAGGCCGTAGAAACGCGGGCCATTGAGGCTGGCGAAGCCCTCTAGTTTGTCCAGGGCGTTGCGCTGCTCGAACGCTTCGGCGTACAGCTCGATGGCGGCATACGCGGTGTAGCAACCGGCACAGCCACATGCGGCTTCCTTGGCGTGCTGGGCGTGGGGCGCCGAGTCGGTACCGAGGAAGAACTTCGGGCTGCCACTGGTGGCGGCGTCCAGCAAGGCCACCTGGTGGGTGTTGCGCTTGAGGATCGGCAGGCAATAGAAGTGCGGCCGAATCCCGCCCACCAGCATGTGGTTGCGGTTGTAGAGCAGGTGGTGCGCGGTGATGGTCGCGCCCACGTTGGCCGAGGCCTCGGTGACGAACTGCACGGCATCGGCCGTGGTGATGTGTTCGAACACCACCTTGAGCGTCGGGAACAGCTCGACCACGCGGCGCATGTGCTCGTCGATGAAGATCTTCTCGCGATCGAACACGTCCACATCGCCACGGGTGACTTCACCGTGGATCAGCAGGGGCATGCCGACTTCAGCCATGGCTTCGATGGCCGGCAGGATCTTGTCGATACTGGTCACGCCGGAATCGGAGTTGGTGGTCGCGCCCGCCGGGTACAGCTTGGCGGCGTGCACGAAGCCGCTGGCCTTGGCCTGACGAATTTCTTCAGGTTGGGTGCGGTCGGTGAGGTAGAGCACCATCAACGGTTCGAAGCGGCTGCCGGCCGGTCGTGCAGCGAGGATGCGCTGGCGATAGGCGTCGGCTTCAGCGGCATTACGCACCGGAGGTACCAGGTTGGGCATGATAATGGCGCGGCCAAACGTGCGCGCTACATCGGCCACGGTTTGGGGTAACGCAGCACCATCGCGAAGATGAATATGCCAGTCGTCGGGACGCAGCAGGGTCAGGCGGTCGGACATTGGGGATTCCAGGCGGGTCAATCTGGTGGGAATGCTACCGGAAAAGACTCTTGCAGGCACTCGCTATCAAGTTTTGCCGGACGCATCCGATAGCCTTTCGTATGCCTTATCGATGTATGACGCTTTGAAGTGTTGTAGAAACCAGTGGAGCCTCCCGTGCGCCAGCATTATCTAGCCCTGCTCAGTGTGTTCGCCAGCCTGCCTGCGATGGCCCTCACGTTCCAGACACGTCTGGAGAATATTGAGTGGAAGGTGGAAGGCGACCAGTTCGAGTGCCGCCTGACCCAGCCGATCACTGATTTCGGCTCGGGTGAGTTCGTGCGCCGGGCCGGTGAGCAGGCAACTTTTCGTCTGAAAGCCTACAACGGCTCGCTCGGCGCGGGCTCGGCCACCTTGCTGGCGGCGGCTGCACCATGGCAACCGGGGCGAGGTGATATCAACCTCGGCGCCGTGCGTGCCGGCAGTGGCGATGTGCTCTTCAATAGCTCCCAGGCCCAGGCCGGGCGCTTGTTCACGGGCCTGCTGGAAGGGCGTAGCCCCACCGTGCGGCACTACGGGCGTGAAGGCGGCTACTCGGAAATTCGCCTGCTGCCGGTGAAATTCAACAAGGCGTATAACGACTATCAACTGTGCACCACCAAGCTGCTGCCGATGAATTACGACCAGGTCAAACAGACTGAAGTCGGTTTCCCTGGTGGTGGCATCGAGCTGGACGCGGCCGCCAAGAAGAAGCTGGACGTGATTCTCGCGTTCATGAAAGCCGACCCCACGGTTAACCATGTCGAGTTGAACGGCCATTCGGATAACAGCGGTAACCGCCTGACCAACCGCGATGTCTCGCGCCGCCGTGCGCTGGCGGTGATGGACTACTTCAAGGCCAACGGTATCCAGGAATCGCAGATCACGATGCGGTTTCATGGTGAAAGCTATCCATTGGCGCAGAATACCAATGCGGCCAATCGCGCCCGCAACCGTCGCGTGAACATTCAGCTTGAACGCGTGGCAGCTCCCGAGAAACCGGCTCCTCAGGCGACTGGGCCGAGTAACCCTGCGCACACCTCGTAGGTGCAGTCCTAAGGTGCGACCATCGGTCGCCCGCTCGACATAATCTGTCGCTTTATCTTCATTTGCTGTCGCGCCCCTGTAAATTCACGGTTTTGGTCGGTAGAATCGACGGCTTTCCGTACAACCCCGTGGAGTGATGGCATGGCCGACGTAAACAAGGTCGTTCTCGCGTATTCCGGCGGCCTGGACACTTCGGTGATCCTCAAGTGGCTGCAGGATACTTATAACTGTGAAGTGGTGACCTTCACCGCTGACCTGGGTCAGGGCGAAGAGGTCGAACCTGCACGTGCCAAGGCGCAAGCCATGGGCGTGAAAGAGATCTACATTGACGACCTGCGCGAAGAGTTCGTCCGCGATTTCGTTTTCCCGATGTTTCGCGCCAACACCGTCTACGAAGGCGAGTACCTGCTGGGTACTTCCATCGCACGTCCGCTGATCGCAAAACGCCTGATCGAAATCGCCAACGAAACCGGCGCTGACGCCATTTCCCATGGCGCCACCGGCAAAGGCAACGACCAGGTACGTTTCGAACTGGGTGCCTACGCCCTCAAGCCAGGCGTGAAAGTGATCGCTCCTTGGCGTGAGTGGGACCTGCTGTCCCGTGAAAAGCTGATGGATTACGCTGAAAAGCACGCGATCCCGATCGAGCGTCATGGCAAGAAGAAGTCCCCGTACTCGATGGACGCCAACCTGCTGCACATCTCTTATGAAGGCGGCGTGCTGGAAGACACCTGGACCGAGCACGAAGAAGACATGTGGAAATGGACCGTCTCCCCGGAGAACGCTCCAGACAAACCGCAGTACCTGGAACTGACTTACCGCAACGGCGACATCGTGGCACTGGACGGCGTCGAAATGACCCCGGCCACCGTGCTGGCGACCCTGAACCGTATCGGCGGCGAACACGGTATCGGCCGTCTCGACATCGTTGAGAACCGTTACGTGGGCATGAAGTCCCGTGGCTGCTACGAAACCCCAGGCGGCACCATCATGCTGCGCGCTCACCGTGCTATCGAGTCCATCACCCTGGACCGCGAAGTGGCTCACCTCAAAGACGAGTTGATGCCCAAGTACGCCAGCCTGATCTACACCGGCTACTGGTGGAGCCCTGAGCGCCTGATGCTGCAACAGATGATCGACGCTTCCCAGGTCCACGTGAACGGCGTTGTACGTCTGAAACTGTACAAGGGCAACGTGATCGTGACCGGTCGCAAGTCCGATGAGTCGTTGTTCGACGCCAACATCGCCACCTTCGAAGAAGATGGCGGCGCGTACAACCAGGCGGACGCAGCCGGCTTTATCAAGTTGAACGCACTGCGCATGCGCATTGCAGCCAACAAGGGCCGCAAGTTGTTCTGAGTGTTCCAGCTGCTGTGAAAAAATGGCCCCTTGTTCAAGGGGCCATTTTTTTTGCCGGCATATTAAGCAGGACTGGCTTCGCGTTTATAAATGTTTAAAGGGTGGGGCGGCCTGATATTCAAGAACTTTGCTGTGCCGAACTTATGGTGTTTACGAAGACTAATGAATTATTTACACCCGAACAGGAACTATGTCCTACAGAACATTCACACAAAGAAGTGCTGAATGGATATAAAAGTTGAAATTTCTGTAGGAAATATGGAGTGTAAACGCACATGTCGAATGGAACTGAAATAGTCCGGGCGCGGTTGCTGCCCCGTGCCCGTGAACACCGAAAGCAAGGGACATTTCCTGAAGCTTATGTGCGCTACGTTAACCCACACCCTCTTATCCAGTGGATATTTCACTCAAGATATGTGCAACCCCGGAAAGGTCTGAAAGGCTGCATAAAACTAGATACATCTAAGTTTGCGTTTTTTTGTAGGCTAATTCCTATCTGGTTGTGGGTTGCGTCTCTGCTTGCTGTTACTTGGGGTGGAATGCTATGCCAACTAGGAAACGACTAGGCTATTGTGTTTGCTCTGAATAATTCGAACAGCGAAATTGGACTTTCTCATGAATAAAGTGCTGATCGTGGATGATCATCCCGTCATTCGTCTTGCTGTGCGTATGCTAATGGAACGCCATGGTTATGAGGTCGTTGCCGAGACCGATAACGGTGTCGATGCGTTGCAACTTGCGCGGGAGCATATGCCGGACATTGTCATACTGGATATTGGGATTCCCAAGCTCGATGGCCTGGAAGTTATCTGCCGGCTGTCCTCCGTCAAGCTGCCAGTGCCCTTCAAGGTGCTGGTGCTTACGTCACAGGCACCGGGCCATTTCTCCATGCGATGCATGCAGGCGGGCGCCGCGGGCTATGTGTGCAAGCAACAGGACCTGACCGAGTTGCTGAGTGCCATAAAAGCGGTGCTCTCCGGCTATAGCTACTTTCCGAACCAGGCCCTGAACTCCGTGCGCTCCACCATGGGCAATGCCAGCGAGTCCGATATGGTCGAGCGCCTTTCGGGTCGGGAGATGATGGTGCTGCAACAGTTGGCGCGTGGCAAAACCAACAAGGAGATCGCCGATGGCATGTTCCTCAGTAACAAAACCGTCAGCACCTACAAGACGCGCCTGCTGCTCAAGCTCAATGCGCGTTCGCTGGTGGACCTGATTGAATTGGCCCAACGCAACGGCTTGGTCTAGAGGCAGGGGGTAGATCCTGTACCGGCAGAAAAAAGCCTCCGTAAAGGAGGCTTCCGGCCGTTACAGGCGTTATCAGAGGTCGAAGTCGTAGTCGGCCAGCTGTTTTTGCAAGCGTCGCTCTTCCAGAAGATTGTCGATGGTACGGCGTTTGCTCAAATTGGTCTTGGCTACCTCTGCCACAGGTGCTTCTGCCCCATCCTCATCCGACTCAACGAGGTCGTCTTCCACTTCCAGTTGTTCTTTGCCAGTGCTCATAAGGTTAACTCCGGGCTAAGACTGCCGTTGGCGCTCCTTATAACGATAATCCATGGTTGGGTAAAAAAGATTTTTTCAATCGCCTGATCAAAAAAACCAATGATCCCTCAATCGTCAGAGGTTTTTTCCTTGTATTCGCACAGGTCCTCGATGCGACAGCTGCCGCAGCGCGGCTTACGGGCCTGGCAAACGTAGCGTCCGTGAAGGATCAGCCAGTGGTGGGAGTCGAGCAGGTACGGTTTGGGCACAAACTTCATCAGCTGTTTTTCCACCTCCACCACGTTCTTTCCGCGTGCAATGCCAGTGCGGTTGCTGACGCGAAAAATATGCGTATCTACCGCCATGGTCAGTTGCCGGAACGCGGTGTTGAGCACCACGTTGGCAGTTTTACGACCGACCCCCGGCAGCGCTTCCAGGGCTTCGCGGGTTTGCGGCACTTCGCTGCCATGCAATTCGACCAGCAGGCGGCAGGTTTCAATGACGTTCTTGGCCTTGCTGTTGTACAGCCCAATGGTCTTTATGTACTCCGACAACCCTTCGACACCCAGCGCGTAGATCGCCTCTGGCGTGTTCGCCACGGGGTACAGCTTTGCGGTGGCCTTGTTGACGCCAACGTCCGTGGATTGGGCCGAGAGAATCACCGCAATCAGCAACTCGAACGGCGTGGTGTAGGCCAGTTCGGTCTTGGGTTCCGGATTGTCTTCGTGAAGCCTGCGGAAAATTTCCAGGCGTTTTGCGGCGTTCATGGGGCGGTGGGTTCCTTGCAGGCGGTCAGCGTGATTTCGAATAATGGGTCCAGGCTTGGAACCCTGTGAGCAATAGCCCAAGCAGGATAAACCCGGCCGGCATCAATGTGGTGACGGTAGTGGCGCGTAACAACCCCATGATCATCAGCAAGGCGCCAAACAGGCCGAACAGGCGCAATTGGGCCTTGCCCTGGCCGGCATTGAAAAAGCCCGAATATTCCAGCACCACGCACTGCACGCTGATCAGCGCGAGGTAGACGCCCCATTGCAGAGACAAAGGCAGGGCGAACGCCTGCAGCAGCACTTGCGCGCTGCTGACCAAGGCAGCCGCCAGTATCAGGCTGGCGGTCAATCGCGCGGGGGCGCCCAGGCGCGCACGCACAGTGAGCATCACCGCTGCGTACAGCGCCACGATCAACGCAGAGAGGCAGAAGAACCCCAACGCCCCTGGCAGCGTATCCGTAACCCCTAGCAGCGGTACGAGCATCAGCGAGTTGGCCAGGCCAGACGGTCTACTCATGGGGCGCGGGCTCCAGCAGTGACGAGTGATGCTCATCGAAATAGCGCAATGCATCCTGAACCGCGTTGATCACCGCGCGGGATGTGATGGTGGCGCCTGCCATGTGATCGAATTCACCTGAGCGCCCTTTGAGCGCGGCGATCCAGGGGTTGCCGGGCTCGGCGATACGGCCGCCCAGGCTCGGGGTTTCCGACTGTTCCAGGGTTTTGACGCCCAGCAACTTACCGCTACGGTCGATGGCGATCAGCAGCTCGATTGGCCCGACGTAGCCGCTGGCTTGCACTCGCAGCAGTACAGCAATGGGTTGGCCGGACAATGTCGCGAGGTAGCCAGCGTGCAATTGGCTGTTCGCCAGGGGCTGCGTACGAATTGCCAGGGGCTGGTCCAGGGGCGAGTTGTCGTAGCTGGCGCCGGGTAGCAGGTCGAGCAGGGCCAGGCGCTGTTGTGCCTGCGCCTGGCGTGCGGCGTAGTCGACGGTGAGGTGTTGAAGGCCGAGGGTCAACGTGACGCCTGCGATGGCTATCAGCGCGACCAGTGCCCAGCCTTTACCAGCCTTCATGCACTCACCGCCGGCGGTTTCGGCGCGGTCAGGCGCTCCAGGGTGGGCACCGCCAAATTCATCAGCAGCACGGCAAAGGCTACGCCGTCCGGGTAACCGCCCCACGTACGAATCAGATATGTCAGCACGCCCACGCCCGCCCCAAACAGCAGCCGCGCGCTTGGGCGGCTGGGGCCGGACACGGGCTCGGTGACGATAAAGAATGCGCCGAGCAGGGTTGCGCCGCTCAATAGGTGAAACAGCGGCGAGCCATGGGAGTCGGAGCCCGAGCCATTCCAGAACAGCAGGCTGCTGATAAAAACGCCCGCCAGCATGCCCACCGGGGCATGCCAACTGATCACCCGTTGTTGCAGCAACACCAGCCCGCCTGCCAGATACGCCAGGCTTACCCACTCGCTGCCCTTGCCACCCCAGGCGCCAAAGGCGGCGCTGCGCGCAAACAGCTCATCGGTGGTCAGGCTTTTATTCATGCGCAGGGCGTCGAGCACGGTGGCCTGGGCCCAGGCGTCGGGGGCGTCGTGGTGCAGGCCGAATATCTGCTGCACGCCAGTCAGCAGGTCCGGGCCATGGACGGCAGGCCAGTGGCTCATGGGCTGGGGAAAGGCCACCAGCATCAAGGCGTAGCCGACCATTGCCGGGTTGAACGGGTTGCGATTGCCACCATACAAATGCTTGCCCAGCAGCAGTCCTCCGGCAACCGCCGCCACGCACAGCCACCATGGGCAATAGGGCGGCAGTGCCAGAGCCAGCAATGTTGCGCTGACCAGGCTGCTCGGGTCACTCACACGCTGCCCGCGCAGGCGATGGACTGCGGCGTCTACCAGGAATGCACAGCCCCCGGCCAGCAGTAGATTGATCAACACGCCCCAGCCGTAAAACCACAGCATCGCCACTATTCCCGGCAGCGTTGCCAGCAATACCCGTCGCAACGCCCGTTGCGGATCAGCTGCCGGCATGGGCGTCCACCTGGCGCTGCGCTGCTTCAAGCCGGCCTTGCGCCTCGGCGATGTGTTGCGGGTCGGCGTGCTGATCCTGGGCTTTTTTCAGTTCGGCGCGACGCATGGCCAATTGAATCTTGGCGCGCTTGAGGTCGGCGGGCGTGCTTGCGGGCGGCGCGGCGGCGCCGGCGTTGTTCTGCTCCAACGCGCCAAGTGCTTGCTCCGCCGCCTCGAACTGTTGTTGCAGGACAATCAGTTGCGACTGTTGCTCAAAGGTCGGTGGGTGGCCGAACGCCTTCAAGGATTTGTGCAACTGCGCGCGGCTCATCGCCACACCGATTTTGGCTTTCTTGATCGCCGCATCCAGTGCCGCCTGATGGCTATCCAATGGTGCTGCCTCTACGGAGGGCGCGCGCTTGGCCCGCGCCAGGCGCTCGGCAAGTTTGTGTGCTTCTTCCCGTTGCAGGCGCGCGTTGCGTTGTTCAAAGCGCCGTCGTGCGTGGTCGCGCTTGAGGCCACGCTCACGGCGCTGGTCATCATTGGCCGCCAGGCCGCCGACAATCGGTAGAGCCGTGGCCGATGGGCGCATCTCAATGCAATCGACCGGGCAGGGCGCGACGCACAGGTCGCAACCGGTGCATTCGTCGACGATCACCGTGTGCATCAACTTGGCGGCACCGACAATCGCATCCACCGGGCAGGCCTGGATGCATTTGGTGCAACCGATGCACTCGGCCTCGCGGATATAGGCAACCTGTGCCGGCGCCTCGCCCCGGCTGGTGTCCAGCGCCAGCACCGGCAAGTTCAACAAGTGCGCGAGCCCGGCGATGGTTTCCTGCCCACCCGGCGGGCATTTGTTGATGGCCTCGCCTTGGGCAATGCCTTCGGCGTAAGGCTTGCAGCCCGGGTGCCCGCACTTGCCGCATTGGGTCTGCGGCAGCAGCGCGTCGATACGTTGAATCAGGCTCATGCTTTGATCATTGCGTTGAAACCGAGGAAAGCCACCGCCATCAACCCGGCGCTGATCAGTTCCACCGGCATGCCCCGAAAGGGCAGGGGGATATCGTTGTCGGCGATGCGCTGGCGCAGGTCGTTGAATAGGCTCAATACCAGCCAGAAGCCCAGGCCGCTGCCAAGGCTCAGTGCGGCCATGTGGGTCAAACTTTGATTCTCCTGGGTACCCAGCAGCACCATGCCCAGTACCCCTGCGTTGCCCAGCAGCAAGAGCCATAAGCCGTCCCAATGTTGGGCCGGTCGCAGGCGGGCCAGCAGGCCAAGCACAGGGCTGATCAGCAGGGCGGTGAGCGGTAGAAATACGAACAGCCGCAGGGCAGTCAGCGCCAGCGGTTGCAATAAATAGTGGTCCAGCAGATAGCCCAGCGTCCCGCTCACTAGCATCAGCAGCGTGGTGGCAAGCCCCAGGGCGTGCACCTGTTGACGCGCAAGCGGGGCCAACATCGGTTCGACCGCCAGCGGCATCTGCAACACGAGGTTGCTGATGAGGGCCGCGCTGAGGAGGGTGAAGAGCATATCGGTCATGGGTATGCCGGCTAAGCGAACAGTATTTTGTGAGGGGCGGGGTTTTTGCAATGCCCCGGTCTGCGGTAATGAGTCAGCTTTTTGCCGGTTTTTTACCAGCTATTTGCCAGCTTTTTTCCAGCTTGTTGCCAGCTTTGCCAGCTTTGCCAGCTTTGCCAGCTTAGTGTGGCGAGCGGGCTTGCCCGCGTTGGGCTGCGCAGCGGCCCCAAAGGCCCGCCGCAGTTTTTACAGTTAGCGCGGGGTGTCTGGCTTGGGGGCGCTGCGCGCCCCAACGCGGGCAAGCCCGCTCGCCACAACAAACCCATTTACCACAAACAAACTGGCTAGCCACACCAAGCCAATTTGCCACAAACAAACTGGCTAGGCAGACCAAGCCCATTTGCCACAAAAAAATTGGCTAGGCAGACCAAGCTCATTTGCCACAAACAAATTGGCTAGGCAGACCAAACCCATTTGTCACAAACAAATTGGCTAGGCACAACAAGCCCATTTGCCAAAAACAAATTGGCTAGGCAGACCAAGCCCATTTGCCACAAACAAACTGGCTAGCCACACCAAGCCCATTTGCCACAAACAAATTGGCTAGGCAGACCAAGCCCATTTGTCACAAACAAACTGGCTAGGCACAACAAGCCCATTCGCCACAACAGGCCCGCTTGGCATAACCAGCCGGTTCACCCCGGCCTGTCGCTTACTTGATACGTTGGCCTGGCTTGGCGCCGCTGTCAGGGCTCAACAGGTAGATTTCTTCGCCGCCAGGGCCGGCCGCCATGACCATGCCTTCGGAAATACCGAATTTCATTTTCCGCGGCTTGAGGTTGGCAATCATCATGGTCAGGCGACCATCGAGCTTGGACGGGTCCGGATACGCGCTCTTGATCCCGGAGAACACATTGCGTTGTTCGCCACCGAGGTCCAGGGTCAGGCGCAGCAGCTTGTCTGCGCCCTCAACGGCTTCGGCCTTGACGATCAGCGCAACACGCAGGTCCACGGCAGCAAAGGCGTCGAAATCGATTTCCGCAGAGATCGGGTCCTTGGCCAGCTCGCCGTTGCCGGCCGGTGCCGATTCGCCGGTGTCGGTCTGGCTGGCGACCAGGTCTTCTTTCGAAGCGTCGGTCATGGCCTGGACTTTGACTGGATCGATACGGGTCATCAGTGGCTTGAACTCGTTCAACTGATGGTTGCTGAGCAAGGTGGCGTGGTCGTTCCAGGTCAGCGGCGCAACGTTGAGGAACGCTTCGGCATCGGCGGCCAGCAACGGCAGCACCGGCTTGAGGAAGATCACCAGTTGGCGGAACAGGTTGACGCCGGTGGCGCAGATCGCCTGGACTTCCGCCTGCTTGCCTTCCTGTTTGTTCAGCGACCACGGCGCCCTGTCGGCGATCCAGGCGTTGGCGCGGTCGGCCAGGCCCATGATCTCGCGCATGGCGCGCGAGAAGTCGCGCGCTTCATAGGCGTCGGCAATGCTTGGCGCGGCGGCCAGGAAGGCCTCGGTCAGTTCCGGCGCGGCATTCTCGGCCACCAGCACGCCGGCGTTGCCCTTGTGGATGAACCCAGCGCAACGGCTGGCAATGTTGACGACTTTGCCCACGAGGTCCGAGTTGACCTTCTGTACGAAGTCTTCCAGGTTCAGGTCCAGGTCATCGACACCACGGCCCAGTTTGGAGGCGTAGTAGTAGCGCAGGTATTCCGGCGACAGGTGGTCAAGGTAAGTGCGCGCCTTGATAAAGGTGCCACGGGACTTGGACATCTTCTGGCCGTTGACGGTCAGGTAGCCGTGTACAGCAATGCCGGTCGGCTTGCGGTAGCCCGAACCTTCGAGCATCGCCGGCCAGAACAGCGCGTGGAAGTTGACGATGTCCTTGCCGATGAAATGGTACAGCTCGGCGGTGGAATCCTTGTTCCAGAACGCGTCGAAGTCCAGCTCCGGCGTACGGTCACACAGGTTCTTGAAGCTGGCCATGTAGCCGATCGGCGCGTCCAGCCATACATAGAAGTACTTGCCCGGCTCGCCCGGGATCTCGAAGCCGAAGTACGGCGCGTCGCGGGAGATATCCCACTGTTGCAAGCCGGCATCCAGCCACTCGGCGATCTTGTTGGCCACGGCGTCTTGCAGGGTGCCGCTGCGGGTCCAGGTTTGCAGCATCTGCTGGAAATCCGGGAGCTTGAAGAAGAAGTGCTGGGAGTCCTTGAGCACCGGGGTGGCGCCGGAGATCGCCGACTTCGGGTCCTTCAAGTCAGTCGGTGCATAGGTTGCACCGCATTTTTCGCAGTTGTCGCCGTACTGGTCTTCGGTGCCGCATTTCGGGCAAGTGCCCTTGATGAAGCGGTCGGCCAGGAACATTTTCTTTTCCGGGTCGAAATACTGGGTGATCGAACGCTGGTCGATGTGCCCGGCATCCTTCAACCGCAGGTAGATCTGGCTCGACAGCTCGCGGTTTTCTTCGGAGTGGGTCGAGTGGAAATTGTCGAAATCCACCAGGAACTCGGCAAAGTCGGCGCTGTGTTCAGCCTGCACATTGGCGATCAGTTGTTCCGGGGTGATGCCTTCCTTTTCGGCGCGCAGCATGATGGCCGAACCGTGGGCGTCGTCCGCGCAGACATAAATGCATTGATTGCCGCGATGCTTCTGGAAGCGCACCCACATATCGGTCTGGATGTACTCAAGCATATGGCCAAGATGGATAGAACCATTGGCATAGGGCAGGGCGCTGGTGACGAGGATCTTGCGTGGCTCGGACATGGGGCTCGGCTACTTGATGAAACGGAGGTCGGCCACTATAAAGCGCCGGGAAATATATTTCACCCCGTGCAGCTGTTTCAGCATTTTCCGAATCTGCGAAAGCATGCCGCAACGCTGCCGGAACGGTTAGGATAGCCGCCTGTTTCAGTCAGTCTTTTTTTCGGGAGTAGCCCATGAGCGCCGTCAATCGCGCAGCGGTGGAAGCCGTTCTTCGCCAGTACACCGACCCCTATTTGAACCAGGACCCGGTCAGTGCCGGCTGTGTACGCGCCATCGAGGTCCAGGGCGACCAAGTCTCGGTCCAGATGCAACTGGGCTATGCCGCCGGCTTGTTCAAGAGCGGTTGGGCGCAGATGCTGCAAATGGCCATCGAAGGTCTCGACGGCGTGCGTTCGGCCAAGGTCGACATTCAATGCGTGATCGCGCCGCACAAGGCCCAGGCACAGATCCCCGGCCTGGCCAATGTCAAGAACGTGGTGGCCGTGGCGTCCGGCAAAGGCGGGGTGGGTAAATCCACCACCGCCGCCAACTTGGCCCTGGCGCTGGCCCGTGAAGGTGCGCGGGTGGGTATTCTCGACGCGGATATCTACGGCCCCAGCCAAGGCGTGATGTTCGGCATTGCCGAAGGCACGCGGCCGAAGGTCAAGGACCAGAAGTGGTTCGTGCCCATCGAGTCGCTGGGCGTGGAAGTGATGTCGATGGCCTTCCTCACCGACGACAACACGCCGATGGTCTGGCGTGGGCCGATGGTTTCCGGCGCCTTGCTGCAACTGGTCACCCAGACCGCGTGGGGCGACTTGGATTACCTGGTGATCGATATGCCACCGGGCACCGGCGATATCCAGCTGACCCTGGCACAGAAAGTCCCGGTGGCCGGTTCGGTGATCGTGACCACGCCCCAGGACCTGGCGCTGCTGGATGCGAGGAAAGGTGTGGAAATGTTCCGCAAGGTCAACATCCCGGTGCTGGGTGTGGTGGAAAACATGGCGGTGCATATCTGCACCAACTGTGGCCATGCCGAGCATCTGTTCGGTGAAGGCGGTGGCGCGAAGCTGGCAACCCAGTATGGCGTCGAGGTGCTGGCGTCGTTGCCGCTGTCGATGGATATTCGTGAGCAGGCGGATGGCGGCAAGCCCACGGTGGCGGCCGAGCCCGATGGCCAGATCGCCATGATCTATCAGGAATTGGCCCGTCATGTTGGCGCCCGGATCGTCCTGCAGGAGGCGGCTGCGCCGGCGATGCCGACGATTACGGTCAGCGACGACTGATCTCGCTGAAGGAAAAGAAGCCTCGACACTGTCGGGGCTTTTTCTTGCGCGCAGATCGGTCAACGGTTCGCAATGACACTTTTTCTCAATTGCGCGTGTAAGCATTCGCTTACTTTTTCGTAAGTGTTTGGTTTTTTTGCCGGGTTTGGACGTCTCGAATCTGCGAGAGAGTTTTCTATCTTGTTGAAAAATAACAATTATTTATATTTGTTCAAGTGCTCCTGCCTGTCAGCCCACCGGTTGGATCCCGTTGAACTTCCTTTGGAACTCTTTAACATCAGCCCTGTGTCCACGGATTGGCACAGCCATCAAGGATCGATGGTTTGAAGGAACGTCGCAGGATGCGATTCATCAGGATGATGAAAAGGAATACAGGGACTAGGGAAAAAATGTGGGCGGGTCATACCGCCCCTTTTTTTTGCCTGCAGAAAAGTAAAACCCAAGCCGCAGAAACGCAAAAAGGCCCGCAAGGGGCCTTTTCAGGGACGACGGAGGCTGTCAGCGTTCCAGGTCGGCGATCTTGCCCTTTTTACCATCCCACTCTTTAGCGTCTGGCATCGGGTCTTTGCGTTCAGTGATATTCGGCCAGATCTCCGCCAGCTCGACGTTCAACTGAATAAATTCCTGCATCTCTGCCGGGACTTCGTCCTCGGAGAAAATAGCGACGGCCGGGCATTCTGGTTCACACAGGGCGCAGTCAATGCACTCGTCCGGGTGGATGACCAGGAAGTTCGGGCCTTCGTAGAAGCAGTCCACCGGACACACTTCGACGCAGTCGGTGTACTTGCACTTGATGCAGTTGTCGGTAACGACGAAGGTCATTTCTAATTCTCTCCTCAGGCGGCGGCAGCGAAACCCTTTGTGGCAGGGCTCGCGAGGTTCGGGAGCGATAGTCTGCAGGCCAGGCTAAGAGCCTGCAGCATCCCAAACCGCGCGAGAGTCTACCAGCTTGCACGCCTGTGCGTTATATCCGAACTTGCAGTGCATATAACATTTCTAACGCTTTACGCGGGGTCAAGCCGTCCAGGTCAAGTTTTGCCAGCTCGTCCAGCACTGGATGGGGCAGGCTGGCGAACATATCGCTCTGGTGCGGCGCCGCCGCTTTGCTGGACGCTTTGGCGGGGCTGGCGACCACGGTTTCGTGGGGCAGGGCCGTGGTTTCCAGGCGGCTGAGGTGTTCGCGGGCGCGGGTGATCACGTCGTTCGGTACACCGGCCAATTGCGCCACGGCCAGGCCGTAACTCTGGCTGGCCGGGCCGGGCAGCACGTGGTGCAGGAATACGATGCGCTCGTTGTGCTCCGTGGCATTGAGGTGCACGTTGGCCACCAGCGGCTCGCTTTCCGGCAGTACGGTGAGCTCGAAATAGTGGGTGGCAAACAGCGTATAGGCGCGCAAGTGCGCCAGGCGCTCGGCCGCCGCCCAGGCCAGGGACAGCCCGTCGAAGGTGCTGGTACCGCGACCCACTTCGTCCATCAGCACCAGGCTGCGCTCGGTGGCGTTGTGCAGGATGTTGGCGGTTTCGCTCATTTCCACCATAAAGGTCGAACGGCCGCCGGCCAGGTCATCGCTGGAACCGATCCGGGTGAAAATGCGGTCCACCAAGGATAATTCGCAGCTGGCCGCCGGTACGAAGCTGCCGATGTGCGCCAGCAGTACGATCAACGCCGTCTGGCGCATGTAGGTGGATTTACCGCCCATGTTCGGACCGGTGATCACTAACATGCGGGTATCGTCGTCCAGCGACAGGTCATTGGCGACAAACGGTGTGGTCAACACTTGCTCCACCACCGGGTGGCGACCTTGCACGATACGCATGCACGGCTCGCTGACAAAACGCGGGCAGTTCAGGTCCAGGTTCAGCGCGCGTTCGGCGAGGTTGCTCAGTACATCCAGCTCCGCCAGGGCGGCAGCGGTGTCCTGCAGCGGCGCCAGTTGGCTGATCAAATCTTCGAGCAGGGCCTCATAGAGCATTTTTTCCCGCGCCAGGGCGCGGCTTTTGGCCGACAGCGCCTTGTCTTCGAACTCTTTGAGCTCCGGGGTGATGAAGCGCTCGGCACCTTTAAGGGTCTGACGGCGCTGGTAGTCAATAGGCGCCGACTCGGCTTGCTTGCTCGGCAACTCGATAAAGTAGCCGTGCACACGGTTGTAGCCGACTTTCAGGTTGGCCAGGCCGGTGCGGGCTTTTTCACGCGCTTCCAGGTCGATCAGGAACTGCCCGGCGTTTTCGCTCAGGGCCTGGAGCTCGTCCAGTTCACTGTCGTAACCGGTCTTGAGCACGCCGCCGTCACGGATGATCGCGGGCGGGTTGTCGATAATGGCTTTTTCCAGCAGCGCGGCCAGTTCCGGGTAGGTGCCGGCTGTTTTGGCAAGCTGTTGCAGGTGCGGCGTGTCCAGCTCGGTCATCGCCACTTGCAATTGCGGCAGGGCGCCGAGGGCATCGCGCAGGCGCGCCAGGTCGCGGGGGCGGGCATTACGTAGGCCGATCCGCGCCAGGATGCGCTCGATATCGCCGATTTCCTTGAGCTGCGGTTGCAGCTTTTCAAAGCGATAAGCGTCCAGCAGGCAGGTAATAGACGTCTGGCGCGCTTGCAGCACGCTCAGGTCACGCAGCGGGCGGTTCAGCCAACGGGTCAGCAAGCGGCTGCCCATCGCAGTCTGGCAACGGTCGACCACCGATTGCAGGGTGTTGTCACGCCCGCCGGCCAGGTTGGTGTCCAGTTCCAGGTTGCGACGGCTGGCGCCATCGAGCACCACCGTATCGTCCAGGCGCTCATGGCGCAGGCTGCGCAAATGCGGCAGGGCGGTGCGCTGGGTTTCCTTGGCATAGCTGAGCAAACAACCGGCAGCACCGATGGCCAGGGTCAGGGTTTCGCAGCCGAAGCCCTTGAGGTCTTGCACCGAGAATTGTTGGCACAGGCTTTTCAGCGCCGAGTCGCGCTCGAAATCCCACGGCGCACGCCGCTTGGTCCCACGGCGCTTTTCTGCCGGCAAGTCCTTTGGCCAATCATCCGGGATCAACAACTCCACGGGGTTGATGCGCTCAAGCTCGGCCAGCAGGTTCTCCCAGCCCTTGATCTCCAACACGCTGAAATTGCCGCTGGTGATATCCAGCACCGACAGCCCGAACAAACGTTCATCACCCAACACCGCAGCGATCAGGTTATCGCGGCGCTCATCCAGCAGCGCCTCATCACTCACCGTCCCCGGCGTGATAATGCGCACCACCTGACGTTCCACCGGCCCCTTGCTGGTGGCCGGGTCGCCGATCTGCTCGCAGATCACCACCGACTCGCCCAGTTTCACCAGCTTGACCAGGTAGCCTTCCAACGAATGGTAAGGAATCCCACACATCGGAATCGACTGCCCCGCCGACTGCCCACGCGCGGTCAGGGTGATATCCAGCAACTTGGCGGCTTTCTTCGCATCTTCATAGAAGATCTCGTAGAAGTCGCCCATGCGATAGAACATCAACTGATCAGGATGCTGATTTTTCAGGCGCCAGTACTGCTGCATCATTGGCGTGTGGGAGGACAGATCGGACGTGTTTTTACTCATTGGATAGTAGGCAAATTCGTTGAAAGTGATGGGGCAAAGGGCGCGCTTGGCCCAGCAGTTTTTGCGATGGCGGCAAGGTTAACACGCGAGGTCGGGGGTTCGCAGGTCACAAACGGCTAGGTAAAACCTGAAAAGGGCGCAGCGCCCAACGCCCACCACTCCTAAGGACGAGCACTACACCTGTGGCGAGGGAGCTTGCTCCCGTTGGACTGCGCAGCAGTCCCATTTTCAGGGCCGCTTCGCAGCCCAACGGGAGCAAGCTCCCTCGCCACAGGTTAGTGGTTGCTCGCTCTTTCTCTTAAATGATCGAAGTTATGCGCCGCGCCCGTTTTCCTTTCGCCGCTTGCTGAATGTTGCCGGGCGAAAGGCTATTTTTGAGGAGGGAAATTTGGCCAGTAAAAAGCCCGGCGCTAGGCCGGGCTTTTAATGAATTTCTGGGAGTCAGGCTCTTTTCGTCTCTGCCTTCATCATCACGAGATTCTGTTGCTTGGTAGCCTCAGTGAGAACTTCGCTGTAGACGCGCTTTTTTTGCTCAGATTTTGCGTCACGAATAAAGTCCGCGAAGGAGCTTTTTACACCTTTGGACAAGCCCAGCTTGATCGAAATCATCAATGCGCTCCTGATGGTGGCCCGAGCCTGGCCTCTAGATCGGCCCGTGTATGCTGCTCAGGTATATGGTAGTCAATCTTATCGACACCCGCTTTGTAAAGCCGTCCAGAATTATCGATATGCTTGATCAGTAAATCTACGTGAACGTCGCCCCCATACTCTAGCTTAAGCGCGTTGACTACGTCACGTGCTGCAAAATACTGCTCGATGAAATGTTCTTTACGAATTCTTCTGCCTTCGGCCTCCTCACGGGCCTTCACAAAATCCCAAGCAAGCATGGGGTTTTGATACACGTACAAGATCTGTACGAATCTTCCCTTTTTCAGTGAGCGCTCGATATTTCTACTGGCGACCTTGAGATTCGAAAGCGTTCCATCGAGAAGAAAGGACTGTCGCTGGTCCAAGGCGTGGTCGATTATTTTCTCGACCAGAATCGATACGCCTCGTTGAAACAGCCACGAATTTGCCCCCTGATAGGCGGCAAACTCATTGCGAAGTTCATCAGGATCGATTCTCAGAATGGAAACGTCAGCGAAAAGATTCACAAGGGCAATTGAAGCCTCTGTTTTTCCTGCGCCAGGCGATCCTGCCATGAATACGGAAACTGGCGACTCTTCCGGCGGATAGATAGCTCTGTCTGTCAGGCGTCTGGCAATAGACTTTTTATTTGAACGTGCGAAGCGCAGTGCTTCTTCTGAAATGTCATTCTCGGCAAGTGTCATCCTGCCTGAATCGAGAAATGCGGCCTGCTCCATCAACCATCCCCATCGGTTTCAGCGGTGTTTGAGAGGCTATCACGCGCTGCAAACTACGGAAGTAGCCGAAACTTCACCTAATAAATCATTGTTTATGCATAAAACATGCAAATCAGCATTTGCCAAGCCCAAAATCGCCAGTCATTATTCCCGTTATGCAAAAACGCAACGTTTCAACCGTCTTAAGAGAACTGCTGGACCGCGACCGGATCTCCCCCACGGAGCTTCACCGGCGTACCGGCGTGCCTCAATCCACGCTGTCCCGGATCCTTAGCGGCAAGATTGTCGATCCGTCGGACAAGCACATTTCCCGTATCGCCGAGTACTTTCGCGTGAGCACCGACCAGCTGCGCGGGCGCGCGGCAGTGGGCGTTTCGCGCGATGACGGGCGCGACCCGATGCATTCGGAACTCAAGGACATAAGCCTGTGGGACGACGACACGCCCGTTAATGATGACGAGGTGTCGATCCCCTTTCTGCGCGAGGTTGAATTGGCTGCTGGATCAGGAAGATTCGTCATCGAGGAAAGCGAGAAGGCCAGCCTTCGGTTCGGCAAGCGCAGCTTGCGGCATAACGGTGTGCAGTTCGACCAGGCCAAGTGTGTGACGGTGCGCGGCAACAGTATGTTGCCAGTGCTGCGTGATGGCGCGACGGTTGGGGTCAACGCCGGCAAGAGCGGGATTGGCGACATCGTGGATGGTGACTTGTATGCCATCAATCACAATGGCCAACTGCGGGTTAAACAGCTCTACCGCCTGCCTTCCGGGATTCGCCTGCGCAGTTTCAATCGTGATGAACACCCGGATGAAGACTACAGCTTCCAGGATATCCAGGATGAGCAGATCAGCATCCTGGGCCATGTGTTCTGGTGGGGCATGTACGCCCGTTAACCTCCCTGCGTAAGAAAAAGCCCGCCAATGCGCGGGCTTTTTTTCGCCCGTAGAAAATCCCCAAACCCCTGATCCATAAGGAGAGAAATGCACTGGCGCATGCTGGCGGTGAAAATAAATGCATTTATGCATTGACTGTATATGCATACATGCATATTCTCCATCTCAAGCCAGCCAATAAGGTGGTGGAGGCGGCAAGGATGCTGCCAAGGAAGACAAGGAAGGCACGCAACACCGGCAAGGACGCCATCGAAGCGATGGCAGGGATGCCAGGCAACACCGGCAAGGAAGCCGACGCTCTTTAGTTTTAACGCGTTGCAAGAACAGGCAGCGATGAACCGGCCTTAACGGTTCAGAGGGTTGGCAACTGACCCGGGTGTGCAGCGTAAAGCACCAGAAGCAGTTATCCGGCAGACAGGGATCGTGGTCGGAAAAACATCTTAGGAAAGATCCGTACCGCGCCAGTAGCGCCGAAAGATCGAGGAAATCATTACTGAAAAGCCTGGGTAACCGGGCTTTTTGGAATGCCAACCGATGAATGGATTTATCTAACACACCGGCACGTTGCCGGTAATGCTCAGCCAGGAGGCGTGACATGACAAACGAGCAGCAAGCGTTAGCGGAAATGCCTATCTGGCTGGTGATCGCACTGGCCTTGATCGGCGGTGTATCCGGCGAAATGTGGCGCGCCGACAAGGAGGGCGCGCGTGGCTGGTCGCTGGTACGGCGCCTGGCCTTGCGGTCTGGAGCGTGCATGGTCTGCGGGGTTTCGGCGTTGATGCTGTGCTACGCCGCCGGGATGTCGATTTGGACCGCGGGTGCCATCGGCTGCCTCACCGCCATGGCCGGCGCGGATGTGGCCATCGGCCTTTATGAACGTTGGGCGGCCAAGCGCATCGGGGTCAACGAGGCCCCGACCTCTCGCCAGGATCAGCCGTAATCGCTGCAAGGACGCAACTCAATGACACTTATCGAAAAACCTTCCGAACTGCCCAAGGCAATAGGGGAGGCGCTGAAGGGCGCCTTCCCACAATTGCGTGTAGGCACTCATCAGGATTTCAGCGGCGCCGGGGATAAAACCGGTGTGCTGATCAGCGTGGAGCGCAACGGCCCCGGTACTCGCTCCCTTGAAGGGCGCAAGGCACATGCGTTGTCGGTGTCACTGCGGGCTATGGTCGCCAGCGGGTCAGCACCCTTTGATGCCTGTGACCTGGCCAGCCAGTTGATGGACCTGGCCCTGGATAACCGCTGGGGCCTGCCGCCCGACCAGTGTGATCTGCCGACGTCCATCGTCGCCGCGCCTTCAACCCTCACCAGCGCCGAAACGGACTACGACACCTGGACGGTGTCCTTCAGCCAAAACCTGTATCTCGGCCCGCTGCTGCTCGAAGATCCTACAGGCACACCGTTGTTTGCCCGCACCTGGGAAGTCTCGAACATCGACGATCCAGGCCAATATCGCCCTCTGCAGGAGTAGTCCATGTTCGACGCATTGCTACGCATGCAGCTGGGGCCGATCGTTGAGCGTCTGGCGGAAATGGAGGCCCAGCTCGAGGATCTTTATCGACGCGCTGAAAGCTTCTGCCGGATTGGCGTGTGCCAGGAGGTCGATGCTGCCAGCAATACCTGCAAGGTCAGCCACGGTGATTTGCTCAGCCCGGCCATTCGGTTTTTCAACCCCAGCGCCGGTGCACAAACCGAAACCCGCATTCCGTCAGTGGGCGAGCAATGCCTGTTGCTTAACTATGGCGGTGGGGAAGGGGGCGCGCAGTCTGTGGCCTTGTTCGGTCTTAACAGTAGTCTCTTTCCAGCGGTTTCCAGCCAGGCTTCGCTGACCCGACGTCGCCATCAGGACGGCACCCAGAGCGACTACGACGACGCCAGCCACCTCTTCAACTGGGTCAACGGCCCGACCACTGTCAGCGCCTCGCGTGAACAGGTCGCCGTCAAGGTTGGCGCCGCCAGCCTGACGATGAGCGCCCAGAGCATCACCCTGCAACTCGGCGCCACCGGCCTGTCGCTGGATGCCGCCGGTGTGCATTTGAGCGGCCCGGTGGTGGATCACCAGGGCCGCGTGATCAGCAGCGCATAAGGATTTGCCATGATCGGAATCGATAGGAACAGCGGGGCAGCCGTGGATGACTGGCTGCAATTCGTACAGCGCGCCACCCGAGCGCTGACCACTCCCGTGGGCACTCGCCAGAAGCGCCCGTTGTACGGCTCGAAGATCGCGCAACTGCTCGGCCAGAACCTTGGCGACGACCTCTTGATCCTCGCCCAAAGCCACGCCGCCCAGGCGTTCTACAACGCCCAGAACGGCATCACTGACTTCCAGCCCGAGGTCATCGTCGCCACCCGTCAGGGCGCAGGTTTGTTGCTGCGTTTTGCCGGCACCTGGAAAAACCGCCAACAATCCTTCGAGGTCTCGACATGAGCATGCTGATCCCTGGCCAGAACCAACTGGCGGAGCCGGCGATTATCGCGGTGGATGCGTTCGAGCCGTTGCTGGCCGAATTCAAGGCGTTTGTGGTCGATTACGTCGCCACCCGCGCGCCGCAAAACGCGGTAAAACTCAAGGCCAGCCTCGACAATGAAAGCGAGCTGCTGACCCTGGCCCTGGAAGCCTTTTGCGTGCGCCTGCAAACCCACGAGCGCAAATACAACGCGCGCATCAAGCAGATGCTGGCGTGGTGGGCCACCGGCAGCAACCTGGATGCACGCCTGGCGGATATGGGCCTGGAGCGCCAGGTGCTGGACCCCGGCGACCCGGCCGCCTTCCCGCCGGTGCCGCCGGTGTTGGAGAGTGACGATGATGCGCGCCTGCGTTACTACCTGGCGCCCCATGCGCCGGCGGCGGGCTCGCGCATGCAGTATCGCCGCGAGGTGTTCACCCTTGGCGAGCGGCCGGCGGTCAAGGTGCAAAGCGCCACCGCGGGCGTGGTGACCGTCAGCTATACCTTTGACCCGGACGGCTATGCGGCCCAGGTCAAGGACGGCAACGGACGGCGCACCGCCCCCGGCGAGGTGATGGTGACCGTGCTGTCCAGGGACGGCGATGGCAGCGCGTCCGCAGACTTGCTTGACGGCGTGCGGCGACATTTCGCACGGCCCGATGTACGACCGGAGACGGATCTTGTCACCGTCCAAGGTGCGCAAATTCAGCCTTACAAAATTCGCGTGGTGGCCAGGATCAATGCTGGCCCGGACTCCGGCCTGACCCAAGTGGCGGCGCAACACCTGCTGCAAACCTACGCTGACTCTTGCCATCGCCTGGAAGGGCGCGTGGACCCGAGCTGGATCGACTACGCGATCCACAGCGCCGGCGCCGCGCAACTGCAGATCCTCGAACCGCTGGAGCCGATCATCAGCAGCGCGTTCCAGGCCCCGTATTGTACGGGCGTCGAGGTGGAGGTGCGCACGCTATGAGTGAACCCAAAGCGAGCCTGTTACCCGCCAACAGCTCACCCCTGGAAAAGGCCTTGGACCTGGGTTTTGGCTATTTGCTGGAAAGGGTTACGCCACCTTTCCCTCAACTGATGGACCCGGATCTGACGCCGGCGGCGTTCTTGCCCTACCTGGCAGCGGACCGCGCGGTGAACGAATGGAGCACCACGGCCCCCGAGGGCGAGAAGCGCCTGACCGTCAAACTCGCGTGGCCCACCGCCCGCCAGGCCGGCACCCGACAAGCCCTGGAAAACGCGGCCAAGGGCCTGCAACTGAGCCCCGAAGTGCGCGCGTGGTACGAGCAAAAACCGCCGGGCGTGCCCTACAGCTTTGCCGTACGCGCCTGGACCGAATTGCCCTACAGCGAAACCATCGACGCCCGACTCGACCGGCGCCTGGCCGACGCCAAAAGCGAGCGCGACATCCTGTCGATCTCCGTAGGCCTGAGCGCTTCCGGCCGTCACAGCATTGGCGCCGCTACGTTGTGCGGCGAACTCACCACGATTTACCCCCGCGTGCTGGCGGGTGTCGAGGCTGCGGGCCGCGCCTTTATGGCCGCCGCGCTCTACACCGTCGAAACCACCACCCTTTATCCACAGGAGCACTAAATGGCTGACTATTACACCCTGCTCACCGACGCGGGGATCGCCTACGAAACCGCCTGCAAGGCAGCCGGCGTACCGATCAAACTGGCGCAGATTTCCGTCGGCGACGGCAATGGCGCCGTCTACAACCCTGATGCCAGCGCAAAAGCGCTGAAACGAGAAGTCTGGCGCGGGCCGTTGAATGCTCTGTTTCAGGATGAGAAAAACGCCAACTGGCTGATGGCCGAAGTCACCATTCCCTCGGAGGTGGGCGGATGGTATGTCCGCGAGGCCGGGCTGTGGACGGATACCGGGATTTTGTATGCCGTTGTTAAGTACCCGGAGTCGTATAAGCCGGTGTTGGCGACGTCGGGGTCGGGGAAAGAGTTTTATATCCGTTCGATCTTTGAGACGAGTAATGCCGCGATTGTGACGTTGTTGATTGATGACACGGTGGTGAAGGCGACGCGGGCTTGGGTGATGGATTACCTCGGGAAGGGGACGTATTCCAAGGCTGAGATTGAGGGGTTGATTGCCAAGGCGTCGGCGTTGCCGGTTGGAGTGATGGTGCCGTTTCCGTTGGGGTCGGTTCCGCCTGGATATTTGGAGGTGGATAACAGTTTGTTCAAGGATGATGTTTATCCGGATTTGGCTGCTTATCTGGCGAAGAAATTCAATTTGGCGGGGGATGCGGCGGGGTATACGCGGTTGCCGGAGTCTCGAGGAGAGTTTTTTCGAGGTTGGGATCATGGACGCGGGATTGATGCTGGCCGGGCAATCGGAACTTATCAATCTGGTGGCGGAACAGTCATGGGTATTGAAGGGCGACTTTCGAATAGCAGCGGAACGATTGCACCTTTTAATGTAACTGTGCCGGGCGATGGTAATCAGACAGCTTGGCTCAATACGGGTGATGCCAGCAGCGCTTCGGACGTAGACCTCCGATTTTCGCTTAACGGATTATCGAATCGACCTCGAAATCTAGTAGTCATGTGGTGTATCAAGGCATGGAATGCCCCTGTCAATCAGGGAAACATTGATATATCAGCGCTGGCTACACAACTTCAAGAGCTTTCGGTCAACGGCCCTGCTGTCGGAACTACCCGGAATGGGAAGATGTTTGTCGGTACTCAAGCTACGCCCTCGACATATACAGCCGACGAATTGATCCTGATGACGGCACTTGGCGGTAAAAGCTACAAACTGTCCAACTTCAACAAGACAATCAACGTCGCTACTGTCGGTGTTGGCGGCATGGATACCGGCGCCGCGCCTGTGAACGGATTTGTCGGTATCTACGCTATCTATAACCCAACGGCCAATGCCTCCGGCCTGCTCGCTGTAAACGCAACCGGCGGCAAAGCCAGCGAAGTTTACGGCGGGGTGCATATGCCCACTGGGTATACGGCCTCCTGCCTGTTGACGGTAGTTCCAACCACCGTAACGTCCCAAATCAGTCCTGTTACGGTGCGCGATAGAGAGGTACGTGTCGGTAGTTTTTACGTGTACACGACAAACGCCATTGTTACGAACATTCTGGTGAGCGCAGGCGCGATGGTTCCTTTTAACGCCGTCTCGATGAACGGAACCCTGGAAGCCACTTGCACAGCAGCCTCGCAGTTGGGGTTGTTGCTGACAGAGGGCGATGCGCCGGGCTTGGCGGGTCTGTCAATTCTGACCGCCGGGGTAGTGCCCACCGGCACTGCTGCTTGCCCTTTTACTGGGTTGTCGCTGAACACAAGCAGACAATTTGCGGTCAGCACGTCTATCGCTGGTAGCGGCACGGCCACTTATCGGGTCGCAATTTCAGGGTACAAAATATGAAATATCTACAAATCATCGACGACATCGTGGTTTCTGCATTTGCCGGCGCTCAAGATCCTCAGACAGGCGTTCAGGGGCTGACTGAGGTTGCGGATGATGATGCGCGCTATCTGAACTTCGTTACCCCAAGGATGCCGGACCAGGCCGTGATGGCTTACTCCACTCGCGATAGCTTGCTGGGGACAGCCGCTTTGCGCATTGCCCCTCTGCAAGACGCGGTAGACGTTGATCGGGCTACCGATGATGAAGTTGCCCGTTTGACTCTCTGGAAAAATTACCGCATCGACCTCAATCGCATCGAGCAGCAAACGGGCTTCCCAGCCAACATCGATTGGCCCCAGTCGCCTGACTCTGTGCGTTAGCCAACATCGCCCGACAAGCGCCCCGCACTGACGGGGCGTTGTCTTTTTCGATCTGAACACCCGCCGCCTTGAGCGGTTTTTTTTCGCCCGGAGATTACCTACATGGCAAACCGCCAAACCTACACCGTCCTCATCCCATTCCCCACCGGCGCCGGCCATTGGTCTGTCGCCGGCCAGCAACTGGAGCTGCTGGACGTCGAAGCATCCGCCCTGCGCACTGCTGGCCGCCTGGAACTCACCAGCGTCCTCAACTCCACCCCGGCCAAAAAGGCCACCACCAAGAAGGCTGACTAACCATGGCTGAGGTTTTGAACTTCGAGCACAACGGCATCACCGTGAATGCCACTGAATCCCCTGAGGCCATGGGTGGCCTGGGTGACAATGTGATCGGCCTGGTCGGCACTGCGCCGAATGCGCATGCGTCGATTCCGAAAAACGCGCCGTTTCGCATCAACAGCTTCACCACGCAGGCGCTGCTGGACCCCACCGGCGCCGAGACCGGCACGCTGTTCCAGGCCGTGTACCAGATCCTCAAAGTGGTGAAAGTGCCCGTCTACGTGGTGATCGTGGAGGAGGGCGCGACTCCCGCTGACACGCTCAACAATGTGATCGGCGGCGACGAGCCGGTGACCGGCCGCAAGCTGGGCCTGGCGGCACTGGCCAGTGTGCCGGAAGACCTGACCATTATCGGCGCGCCGGGCTTCACTGGCGTCAAGGCGGTGGCCGGTGAGTTTGCTTCCTTCGGCAAGCGCATCAAGGCCCGCGTGGTGCTGGATGGCAAAGACGCAACCGTCGCCGATCAAGTGACCTACAGCGGCGAACTGGGCGGTGCCGACCTCGGCTTCGACCGCTGCCTGCTGGTACACAACATGCCGTCGGTGTACTCCAAGGCGGCGAAGAAAAACGTGTTCCTGGCGCCCTCGTCGCTGGCTATCGCGGCCTTGGCCAAGGTCAAGCAATGGGAAAGCCCGGGTAACCAGGTGACGTTCGCCGAGGACGTTTCCCGCGTGGTCGAGTACAACATCCTCGACACCTCCACCGAAGGCGACCTGCTCAACCGCTATGGCGTGAGCTACTACGCCCGCACCATCCTTGGCGGTTTTTCGCTGCTGGGTAACCGTTCCATCACCGGCAAGTTCATCAGCTATGTCGGCCTGGAAGATGCCATCAGCCGCAAGCTGGTCAAGGCCGGCCAGAAAGCCATGGCCAAGAACCTCACCAAGTCCTTCATGGACCAGGAGGTCAAGCGCATCAACGACTGGCTGCAAACCCTGGTGGCCGACGAAACCATCCCCGGCGGCAGTGTGTACCTGCACCCGGAATTGAACAGTGTCGAGAAGTACAAGAACGGCACCTGGTTCATCGTCATCGACTACGGCCGCTACGCGCCAAACGAACACATGATTTATCAACTCAACGCCCGTGACGAAATCATCGAGCAGTTCCTGGAGGACGTTCTCTAATGTTTACCAACCGAGTCAGACAGGCCATCGCGGCCACCCTTCAAGGCCTGCCGTTGTCCGCCACTGTGGAGGAGTTCACGCCACCGAAGATCGAGTTCGACATGGAAGCCATGTCCGGCGGGCGCTTTATCGCCGAAGAAATGGCCAAGAGCGGCAAAGTGCTCGGCGCCACACTGGTGCTGCAAGGCGCCGGCCCGGAAATCATGCTGGCCCTGGGCGTGCGCCTGGGCGACGACATCCTGCTCAACGTGCGCGAAGCCGGCCAGGATCAGGACGGCAAAACCTACTTCACCTACCACACCGTGGGCGGCAAGCTTAAATCCCTGGCGGAAGCCAAGCTGAAGATGGGCGACAAGGCCACCACCACCCTGGAACTGTCCTGCCGCACCTACAACCGCCTGGAAAATGGCATCCCGGTAATCGACATCGACGTGCGCACCCAGAAGTTCGTGCTCAACGGCGTCGACATCCTCGGCGATGCCCGCCGCGCGGTGCTGATGCCTTAAGCGAAGCCTCGGTACCTGCAACAGTGCGCATAGTGCTGTTGTGGCGAGCGGGCTTGCCCGCGTTGGGCTGCGCAGCAGCCCCAAGTAAGGCCAACGGCAGCGTGTCAGGTTTAACCGCGGTGATAGTTGCAGGGCTGCTTCGCAGCCCAACGCGGGCAAGCCCGCTCGCCACATAGGTTGCGGGTAAGCCAGCTGCCACATAGGTTGTGGGTAAGCCAGCTGCCACATAGGTTGTGGGTAAGCCAGCTGCCACATAGGTTGCGGGTAAGCCGGCTGGCACATTGATCGTGCTCGCCCTGAGCTGCTGGGAATTTTTCAACAACGTTTAACCAAGGAATAGCCCCATGGCCTGGATGCCACCCCTGCACCGCCTGCTGTCCCCGATCAGCGCCGACACCGGCGTTGCAATCGAGCAGGTGCAACTCAAACCGCTGTACTACGCCGCGCAAACAGACGCGCTGGCCCGGGCCGGTGAGGACGAGGACGACCAGTTCTTTGAACTGGCGAAACTCGCCACCGGCCTGTCGGAAAAAGAACTCGACCAACTCAAGCGCCCGGACTACGTAACCATCGCCCAATACGTACATGAGATGTCGACGCGTCCTGCCTCGTTCTTCCTCGGCGAACCGCAGCCACTCACCCATGACCAGCCTGTGCAACTGCTGCTGCCCCTCGACGCTGCTGGCCGTACCTTCACCGAACTGCCCCTGGAAATGCCTGCCCTGCGCGCCACCAAAGTGATGAAAAAACTCGCCACCAACAAAGAGCGCGCCGAGTTCATCACCGCCCATTGCACCGGCCTGATGATCCCCGATCTCGCCGGCCTGACCGTGCCCGACTGGACCGCGCTGCAGGAGCGTATCGACGATTTTTTAAATCAACCGGCGGCCTTCTTTCGCAACGCGACATCGAAGTGATCCTCGATGTGGTGCCGCTGGTTTACTCGGTAAATGAAGCGGAGATCCTCGACTGGGACGCCGCAAAAGCATTGCGCCGCTACGACATCGCGATCACTCGCCTTGGCGTTAAACAGGAGTAGAGCGGGATGCAAGAGACTAAATATGGGATCAGGCAAGTCCAGGAAGACTACCGTTGGATGGTCGGCGAGGCGGACCTGGGCAATGTGCTGGCGCCGTTTTCCGCGAGTGCGGCGGCACCGCTAAGCCTGGAGTCTGCATCGCAGCCGCAGCCGCAGTTGGCGCTGCGCTCTGCGTTGCTCACGCTCAGTGTGGATATCAACGCCTTGGCCCAGGAGCAAGTGCGGCTGCGCGAGACGCTGGAGACGCTTAATAGCACGTTGTTCATTAACGGCGATTCTCTTTCGCCCAAGACGGCGGATGTCACCACAAGCGTCCTGAAAGATGAAGTTAAGACGCCCGCTGACGGCGTTCTGATGAGTGGGACCAAGGCGGTTGTCGGCGAACTCTTGGATGCGCTTAAGAGCAAGCTCGCAGAAAAAACGGTTGATTGGGTCTTCGACCGGGTTGGCAAGAAGTTTAAAACTTACAGAGAAAACGGCAGTGGAGGTACACCGCCTGGTCCTGGTTCCGATAGCGCCGGTAACGCAGCGGGTGGTCCGGGAGCGCCTGCGCAAGGCGTTCAATCCTTTGCTGGTGCAAGGTCCCTTGCGCCAGCACCGAACTTGCCGGGCGTTCCAGTCAGCGCATTGAACGGAGCACTGGCCAAGCTGGAGTCAACCGGTGCACGCCGTCTCGGGCCGTTGAAATATGCAGACACTGCCGTGGACCTCATTCAGGGCGTGCGCAATGGCGACGCCAACGCCATCGGCTCCGGCCTGAGCACCGCTGGCGGTGCGTGGGCAGGCGCCTATGCCGGTGCCGCCATCGGCACGCTGGTGCTCCCCGGCGTCGGCACTGCTGTCGGTGGCGCAATCGGCGGCTTGCTGGGCAGCGAGGCTGGCGCCTGGCTGGGAGACAAACTGTTCGGCTCAAGTGATCGCCTGCCCGAGCCTGGCGCAGTAGGCAAAGAGCTCAATAGCGCGCACCGACAGCGTCCAGGTCACCCTGGCCCCAAGCATCCAGATCAGCGGCGTCAACCCAGCGGACTCACAACAAGTGGTCAACCAAGTGATCCAGGCCCTGAAATTCCAGTGCATGCCGATGGTTACCGACGTGCTGGGGTCCCGACGTAACGCGGCACTGGCCGATCCTCCAGGAGGTGATTGATGCGACAACAAATGGTCTTGGGCGACTTTATTTTTGGCTTGTCCCGAGGGTTTGCCTATTCCTCGTTGGTGCGTAACAGCGACGGCGGTTGGAGCGACCTGACGATTATCGCCAGCAAGCCGCAATCACGGCAGAGCGGGCAGAAGCTGGAAAAACTCACGTTCACCGGTAAGGCCATGTACGGCACTGGCATGCAACAACTGGATCAATTGCGCGCGCTGCAAAATGCCCGCGCGCCGCTGCCGCTGGTCGATGGAATCGGCCGCAACTGGGGGCTGTGGCGGATCAACTCGGTGGTGGAAACGCAAAGCAACGTGATCGACGACGGCACTGCCATGGTCATGAACTGGACCCTGGAACTGGAGGAGTTCACTAATGCGTAGAGTGCGAAGTATTGCTGGTGATTCGGTCAACCTGCTGCTCTACCGCGAGTTGGGCCGTTGCGATGACGTGGCGGAAGAAACCCTTTGGCGCTTGAACCCAACGCTTGCCGAATATGGCCCGGTGCTGCCGGCCGGTGTGTGGGTGGTCGTGCCCGAAATGCAATCGCGGCCTAGTGCTGTGACACCCGTTTTGGCCTGGGATTAAGGAGGCGGCATGGCACAGGGATTTACGCCCATCGTGGAGTTTTACGGGGCCAATGCGGCGCTGCTCAATCAACGCCTGCTGCGCTGGAGCCACACCGATGCTGCGGGCATTCAAGCCGACCGGCTGGAGCTGACCCTCAATATCGAAGGGCTGGAGGGCTTGCCCAGCCTGAGTGGCAAGATCGGTTTGCGCGTCGGATATCTGGAATCAGGGTTAGTCGAAAAGGGCGAGTTTGTCGTCAGCCAGCGAACCCCCGTGCTGTTTCCCTCGCGCTTGATGATTGTGGCCACTGCTGCGCCGTTCAGCACGGTGGACGCCAGCGGCTATCGTCAGCGCCGATCCGACAGCTATGGGCCTACAACCTTGGGGGCATTGTTTCGCCAACTGGTCAGTCGTCACGGTTTCTCGCCACGTGTGGCGCCGGCGCTGGACGGTATTGAGATCGCGCATATCGACCAGTCCAACGAAAGCGACATGGCCTTCATCACCCGCCTTGCCGCGCGCTACAACGCGGTCACTAAGCCGTATAACGAGCTGTATGTGCTGGCCGAAGCGGGGAAGACCCACTCGCTGTCCGGCAAACTATTGCCGGAGGTGACGTTATCCGTGACCCAGGACAACCGTCCCGGTGAGCAAGCTTTCATCACCGCCAGCCTTGATGAAAAATCCCGCGCGACCTACATGGGCAGCCGCGTCGCGTGGTGGGATGCCGCCGCTGGCAAGCAGCGTGTCGTTCAGGTCGGCGTTGCCCCCTTCAAAGCCCTGCGCCAACGCTACCAGAACGAAGCCGAGGCCCGAGCCGTCGCGCAGAGTGAGCTGCGTCGTGTGGGGCGTGAAGGTATGAAAATGAACATCGACTGTCCGGGCAACCCGCTGCTGACGGCCGAAGGGCTGCTGCTTCTCGATGAGACCTGGCCGTCCTACATGCAGGGGCGATGGTCGATGACGCAGGTGGTGCATGTCGGCGATCCGGTGACGGGCTATCGCAGCACGATTACTGCGCAAGGCCTGTCGATTTAGATAGTTTCAAGAGTAAAACCCATGGTGATAACGCTGCCCCAACTGCTGCACGTGATGCCCGGAGCCCGCCTGAGTGCGGGCATTTTTTTGCCCGCACTCAACGCGGCTTTTGTTCAATACGCGATCAACAGCCCCAAGCGCGCCGCCGCCTGCCTTGCCCAAATCGCGCATGAATCCGGCGAGCTGCGCTACGTCCGCGAACTCGGCAGCGATCAATACCTGAGCAAATACGACACCGGTACCCTGGCCGCGCGCCTGGGCAACACCCCCGAAGCGGACGGCGACGGCCAGCGGTACCGGGGCAGGGGGCTGATCCAGATTACCGGCCGCCGCAACTACCTGGCATGCAGCCAAGCCTTGTTTGGCGATGAGCGTTTGTTGCGACAGCCGGGATTGCTGGAACAGCCACAGTGGGCTTGTGAATCCGCGGCCTGGTTCTGGCAAAGCAATGGCCTCAATGAGCTGGCCGACAACGACCAGTTCACCACCATCACGCGGCGTATCAACGGCGGGCTCTATGGGCTGGAAGAGCGCTTGCGCTTGTGGGCGCGGGCGAAGGCGGCGTTATGCGTTTCTTAGGGGCGTGCCAGCTGATCGGCGTTTGCCTGCTCATGGCCGTGACCTGGCAGGTGCAAGCCTGGCGCTATGGTGCGCAGCTTGAGCGGCAATCGGCCGTGCAGGCGCAGGCGCTGAGCCTGCAAAGCCAGGCGGCCCTGCGGCAACATCAGTTAGAACACGACAAGCGGCTGGCCCTGGAGCAACAGCTCAGTGCCAGCGATCAACAACACACTCGGGAGTTGAACGATGCCCAACGTCACCAGGCTGCTCTGCGTGACCGCCTGGCTACTGCCGATGTGCGGTTGTCAGTCCTTCTCGACGCCACCGACCCCGCCCCAATGCCTGCCGCCGCCGCCGCCGGCGGCGTGGTTCATGCAGCCCCGCGAGCCCGACTTGACCCGGCGCATGCTCAGCGAATTATCAGCATCACCGATGCCGGCGACGACGGACTGATCGCACTGCGTGCGTGCCAGGCCTATGTGCGCGCCGTCGCCCGTTAGCATCTTGATCCAGTCTGGCGCTTGCGTGTGCGTTTTGCTCCTGTAGGGTAGGCGAACCCCTGCCCACGTCTGGAGACGACCGTGAAGGAAATCACTCAACTTGCCGCTGATCTGGGCCGCCGTTTACAGGTACTCAACGCCCACGTCACCACCGCCGAGTCCTGTACCGGCGGCGGTATTGCCGAAGCCATCACGCGGATTCCGGGAAGCTCGGCCTGGTTCGAGGCGGGGTATGTCACTTATTCCAATCGCCAGAAGACCCGCCAGTTGAATGTGCCGGAAACCTTGTTTCCAAAAGTAGGCGCGGTCAGCCAGGAAGTGGTCGAGGCCATGGTGCGCGGTGCGCAGGAAAAAAGCCTGGCGCGCTTTGCCGTGGCGGTCAGTGGCGTGGCGGGCCCTGATGGCGGTTCGCCGGACAAACCGGTGGGCACTGTGTGGCTAGCCTTTGGGGTGGGCGACGAGGTTACGGCTGAGCTTGCGCACTTCACCGGCAACCGTGATGAGGTCCGCCGACAAACGGTAAAGGCCGCGCTAGAGGGCTTGTTGCGACGAGCTGCAGCAGAAATAGAAAATCAGGGGTAGGCGATCTGCGATCTTTGTGGAACAATACTGTCTACTTATACAGGTGTTGGCCGCCCCGGCCTTATTGATTACGTGAGGACTTTAATGGACGACAACAAGAAGAAAGCCTTGGCTGCGGCCCTGGGTCAGATCGAACGTCAATTCGGCAAGGGTGCCGTAATGCGTATGGGCGATCACGACCGTCAGGCGATCCCGGCTATTTCTACTGGCTCTCTGGGTCTGGACATCGCACTCGGCATTGGCGGCCTGCCTAAAGGCCGTATCGTTGAAATCTACGGTCCTGAATCTTCCGGTAAAACCACCCTGACCCTGTCGGTGATTGCCCAGGCACAAAAAATGGGCGCCACCTGCGCGTTCGTCGACGCCGAGCACGCCCTGGACCCTGAGTACGCCGGCAAGCTGGGCGTCAACGTTGACGACCTGCTGGTTTCGCAGCCGGACACCGGTGAGCAAGCCCTGGAAATCACCGACATGCTGGTGCGCTCCAACGCCATCGACGTGATCGTGGTCGACTCCGTGGCCGCCCTGGTTCCAAAGGCTGAAATCGAAGGCGAAATGGGTGACATGCACGTGGGCCTGCAAGCCCGTCTGATGTCCCAGGCGCTGCGTAAAATCACCGGTAACATCAAGAATGCGAACTGCCTGGTGATCTTCATCAACCAGATCCGTATGAAGATCGGCGTGATGTTCGGTAGCCCGGAAACCACCACCGGTGGTAACGCACTCAAGTTCTACGCTTCGGTCCGTCTGGATATCCGTCGTACCGGTGCGGTGAAGGAAGGTGACGAGGTTGTCGGTAGCGAAACCCGCGTTAAAGTCGTTAAGAACAAAGTGGCCCCGCCTTTCCGTCAGGCTGAGTTCCAGATTCTCTACGGCAAGGGTATCTACCTGAACGGCGAGATGATCGACCTGGGCGTGCTGCACGGCTTCGTCGAGAAATCCGGTGCCTGGTATGCCTACAACGGCAGCAAGATCGGCCAAGGCAAGGCCAACTCGGCCAAGTTCCTGGCGGACAACCCGGATATCGCTGCCACGCTTGAGAAGCAGATTCGCGACAAGCTGCTGACCGCAGCGCCAGACGTGAAAGCTGCCGCCAACCGCGAGCCGGTTGAAGAAGTAGAAGAAGCCGACACTGACATCTGAAGCAAACGATGACTGTTGTACTCGATACACTCGTCGCCGTTCGGCGCACTGCGATGGACCTGCTCGCTCGCCGCGAGCATGGTCGAGTCGAGCTGACGCGTAAACTGCGTCAGCGTGGCGCAGAGCCCGAGATGATCGAAACTGCCCTTGACCGTTTGACGGAAGAAGGGCTGTTGTCGGAAGCCCGTTACCTCGAAAGTTTTGTGTCCTACCGCGCCCGTTCCGGATATGGACCCGCGCGGATTCGTGAAGAGCTGAGTCAGCGTGGCCTGCAACGTGCGGATATCGACCTTGCCCTGCGTGAGTGCGGTATCAGCTGGCAGTCGCAGCTGGAACAGACCTGGCGACGCAAGTTCTCTGGCCATCTGCCAATTGATGCCCGGGAGCGTGCGAAGCAAGGTCGGTTTTTGAGCTATCGCGGGTTTTCGATGGACATGATTAGCCGCCTATTGAGCGGTAAAGATATGGACGACTGAATCGCAGAACAACACGGCGTCATGGGACAGCTGTGGCAAAAGAGCGTGCTGTGGCAAAAGAGCTTATGGCAAAAGAGCTTATGGCAAAAGAGCTTGTTGTGGCGAGGGAGCTTGCTCCCGTTGGGCTGCGAAGCAGCCCCAAATTCCCACCAGGCTCCCACCAAACTCCCACCAGCCCCCCACCAAAAAGACCCACTATGAAAATAGTGGGTCTTTTTTTTTGCCCTCAAAAAATCACGCCGGCTCCGGTGCCGCCCGCTGCTGCGCCTTCCCCTGAGCCTGGGCCCAGTTCTCCGGCAAGTTGATGTAGTCCACCAATTCTCGCAGTCGCCCCTGATCGCGCCCATTGAAGTTGAACACCAACCGCGTCAAATGGCTGAACCTTGGCTCATCATGCTCCTCACCCGTATAGGCAAGTTGCTGGAACTCCCCACTCAATCGCAGGCTGGCGAACTCTTGCTGCAAATGCGCCAGGGCACGATCACTGAGCGGGTGGTTCATGCGCACCACAAACTCGCGTTTCAGCCAGCGCGTGGAATGGAAGTTGGCATAAAACTGATTGATCTCTTCCACCGCCTCTTCAGCGCTGTACACCAACCGCACCAGCTTGAGGTCGGTGGGCAGGATATAGCGGTTGGCTTCCAGCTGGCTGCGGATAAAGTCCAGTGCGCCTTGCCAGAAACCGCCGCCGGGTGCGTCGAGCAACACTACCGGTACCAGCGGACTCTTTCCGGTCTGGATCAGGGTTAATACTTCCAGGGCTTCATCCAGGGTACCGAAACCGCCGGGGCATAACACCAGCGCGTCGGCTTCCTTGACGAAGAACAGCTTGCGGGTGAAGAAGAAGTGGAAGGACAGCAGGTTCTCGGTGCCATCAATGGTCGGGTTGGCATGCTGTTCAAATGGCAGGGTGATGTTGAAACCCAAGCTGTGTTCCAGGCCTGCGCCTTCATGGGCAGCCGCCATGATGCCGCCGCCGCCGCCGGTGATCACCATCAGGTCCGATTGTGCCAATAGTGCACCGACCTCGCGGGCCAAGGCATACAGCGGGCTTTCCACCGGCGTGCGTGCCGAGCCAAATACCGTGACTTTGCGTCGGCCCTTGAACTGTTCCAGCACGCGGAAAGCGTGGTCCAGTTCGCGGATGGCGCGCAGGGTGATTTTCGCGTTCCAGCGGTCACGGTCGTCCTGGGCCATGCGCAGCACGGTAAGAATCATGTCGCGATACAGGGGGATATTCGGGCTGCTGGGGGCGATCAGTTGGAGTTGAGCTTCGACCTGTTGCGTGAGGTCGATTCCTTTTTCTTGAAAATCACGCAGCAGGAGGTCATTCGATTCATCAGGCATTCAACTTCTCCTTCTTCACAGGGCCTGGGTAGCCGACAGAGATCGTCGGGGCCACGACACTGCATGTGTCGTTGCATGCCGCAGGAGGGCATGCCTCTTTTGCCCTGAAATTGTTACAGAACAGCAGTGAAAACTACTGAGCGTGGACAGATGGGATGGCTTGATCATGGGCCGAAAAACCCTTGTCTGGCAACCGCTTATTAGTCACTCAGTGGGGAGTTTAGCTGCCTGCGGGGAGTTGAAGCGGGGGAGTGCGCGCCACCGGACGGCAGCGCGCGAAGGTCAAGCTGCGCTTACTTTTTCTTCTTCGCCGCAGCCGGTGCAGGGCAGTCCGCTTCCACGAATTTCACCGAGGCTACAGGGCGATTGGTCTTGTTCTCGGTGATTTCGTAGCGCATTACCGCGCCTTTGGCCATCAACTCGCGATACCCCTTGTTCAAGCACACGCTTTGCCCCAGCTGGAAATACACCGCCTTGGGGTTGGCGCGCATCTGTTCGGCGCGATCAGGCATGACGCTCAGGTGGTCGATCAGTTGCATGCCTTCAACGGTATAGGCCACTTCCAGGGTTTTTTCATCGATTTCCCGGGGCAGGTCCTTGTTGCTTTCCGCTGCGACGCTTTGCAGCTTCCGGTTCATTTGCGCCTCCAGCAGAGACGCCGCCTGAGCGGCCACGGGCAATACCAGCGCAAGGGCGATGGATGGGGCGGCAAGACGCAGCGTGGAACGCAACATGAAACTCTCCTGATTCGGTTACTGGTGCATAGACCAGCCACTGGGCTGTGCGTTCAGTGGCGCGCGATTATAGGTGAGCGCTTGCCACTACAGCCAGGCGTATCGCTGGTAAACTACGGCTACTTCAGCCTGCCACGAGTTTCTTCCGTGTCGATTTACCCCGCCTTGCGGCGCACCCGATGAGCCACGCCGTCTCCCGCCTGCGTACCCAGCGTCTGGCGCGCGCCATAAAACCTTTCGTCAATCGAGGTTCCCGCGCCGAACGTTGCCCCGGTTGCCGGGTCATCCCCGAGTACTGCCTGTGTGCCTGGCGCCCCAAGGTCGAGACCAAGTCGGCCATGTGCCTGCTGATGGCTGACGTTGAGCCCATGAAGCCCAGCAACACTGGCTGGCTGATCGCTGATGTGGTCGCCGACACCAGCGCATTCGCCTGGGCGCGCACCGAGGTCGACCCGGATTTGCTCACCTTGCTGGCTGACCCACAATGGCAGCCCTATATCGTGTTCCCCGGCGAATTCGTGGCGCCTGAGCGGGTGGTCAGTGAGGTCAAGGTGCAGGCGGGCAAGCGCCCGCTGTTCATTCTGCTGGACGGCACCTGGAGCGAAGCGCGCAAGATGTTCCGCAAAAGCCCGTATCTGGAGCATCTGCCGGTATTGAGCCTGGCTCCGGAGCAGCTCTCGCGTTACAAACTGCGCCGCTCCAAGCGTGATGACCATTTCTGCACCGCCGAAGTGGCGGCGCTGTGCCTGGAACTGGCCGACGATGGCATTGCCAGTGAAGTACTGGACGCCTACCTCGACGTTTTCAGCACCCATTACCTGGCGGCCAAGTTCCTGTTGCCGTTGGACCCTGCGGACAGTGCCCATACACGGCTTGCGCCCTATATCCCAGGGGTATAACCAGACGACGTTTGCATGATGGCACCGTACACCTGCAACCCGCTAAAATGCCCACGGGCGTAGCGCTTGACCCCCCAGGCTACGCTGGGCATGCTGGGCGCCGATCAGGGGCCCCCCTAAAAACAGGATCATTTAATCAATGGCCACATACGAAATCCTGATAGCCGATGACCACCCGCTGTTTCGCAGCGCGCTGCATCAGGCCGTGACCCTGGGCCTCGGTCCGGATGTACGCCTGGTCGAAGTGGCCAGCATTGCCGAGCTGGAAGCCCGCCTCACCGAAAAATCCGACTGGGACCTGGTGCTGCTCGACCTGAACATGCCCGGCGCCTATGGTTTCTCGGGGCTAGTGCTATTGCGCGGGCAATACCCGCAGATCCCGGTGGTAATGGTGTCGGCCCAGGAAGAAGCCGATGTGGTGGTGCGCTCCAAGGAGTTTGGCGCAAGCGGCTTCATTCCCAAGTCCAGCGCGATAGAAGATATCCAGAAGGCGGTGCGCACGGTGCTCGATGGCGACGTGTCCTGGCCACCGCAGGCGTTTGAAGAAATCAACGTGTCCGACGAAGCCAAGGCCGCCCGTGATGGCCTGGCCAGCCTGACGCCCCAGCAGTTCCGGGTGCTGACCATGGTGTGCGAGGGTTTGTTGAACAAGCAGATTGCCTATGAGCTAAGCGTGTCGGAAGCGACCATCAAAGCCCACGTCACTGCGATTTTTCGCAAGCTGGGCGTGCGCACACGCACCCAGGCGGCGCTGCTCTTGCAACAACTTGAGTCAATTTCGCAGCATTAAGTTGTTAACAATTCACGCTTTTTTGACTTTGCGTGAACTAGTTTTCCCACTCCTTCAGGTCAGTTGCCTACGTCTATGTCGCCTTTCAAGGGTCAAACCGGTATCAAACGTATTTTCAATGCAGGGGGTTACTCCCTGGATGGCCTGCGCGCGGCGTTCACGGGTGAGGCGGCTTTCCGTCAGCTGGTGTTGCTCAACGTTATCCTGATCCCGCTGAGCTTTTTCCTCAATGTCAGCCGGGTCGAGCGCGCGCTGCTGATCGCGGTATGCCTGTTGGCGCTGATCGTTGAATTGCTCAACTCGGCGGTTGAAGCCGCCATCGACCGCATCTCCCTGGACCGCCACCCCCTGTCGAAAAACGCCAAGGACATGGGCAGCGCCGCGCAGTTCGTGGCACTGACCATGATTACCCTGGTTTGGGCCGTCATCCTGGTTTAAGCCTCAGGCGATGCTCGGCAGCACGATCTCGTCGCTGCGCTGAACCCCGGCGGTAAAGGCGCGGCACAGTTCCAGGAACTCGCGCATGGCCGAGGTCTGGTACTTCTGTTTATGCCAGATGAAATAGAACTGCCGGGCCAGGTCCAGGTCCGGGGTTTCCACCGGTACCAGGCTGCCACGGCGGAACGCGTCGCGCAGCGCCAGCCGCGAGATGCAGCCAATACCCAACCCCGACTCCACCGCGCGCTTGATCGCCTCGGTGTGTTCCAGCTCCAGGCGGATATTCAGTGTGCTGCGGTGATGGCGCATGGCCTGGTCAAACGTCAGGCGCGTGCCCGAGCCTTGTTCCCGCAGGATCCACGCTTCGTGGGTCAGCTCTTCCAGCGTCGCCACGCCGCGTTTGGCCAGATGATGCTGCGGCGCGCAGAACACCACCAATTCGTCCTCGACCCAGGTTTGCACCTCGATGTCCGGGTGGCTGCAGTCGCCTTCGATTAGACCCAGGTCAATTTCGTAATGCGCAACCTGGTGCACGATATTGGCCGTGTTCTGCACGTGCAGCTTTACCTGGCTCTCGGGGTGCTGCTGCATGAAGCTGCCGATCAGCAGGGTGGCCAGGTAATTGCCGATAGTCAGCGTGGCGCCGACCGCCAGGGAGCCGAAGCCGGACTTGCCGTTCAGCAGGTCTTCGATCTCCTTGGCCTGGTCCAGCAAGGCTACGGCCTGTGGCAGCAGCTGGTGACCGAGAGCGTTGAGACTCAGGCGTTTACCGGCGCGATCGAATAATTGGCAGCTGGATTGACGCTCCAGCTCGGTGATCGAGGTGCTGGCGGCGGATTGAGATAAGGCCAGAAGGCCAGCAGCGCGTGAGACGCTTTCCTGCTGGGCGACGGCGACGAAGACTTGCAGTTGACGTAGAGTAAATCGCATATCTATATAACCGATAACCCTTATCTTAATAATCCAGTTAACAGATATTGTCGCCGCCATTAGAATGCTGTGCAATTGCGCATCTCATCTTGGCGCAGACCCATTTCCAGGAGTCCCCCGTACATGAGCAACATGAACCACGAGCGTGTCCTCAGTGTTCATCACTGGAACGACACTCTGTTCAGCTTCAAGTGCACCCGCGATCCGGGCCTGCGCTTCGAGAACGGTCAGTTCGTGATGATCGGCCTGCAACAGCCTAACGGCCGCCCGCTCATGCGCGCTTACTCGATTGCCAGCCCGAACTGGGAAGAGCATCTGGAGTTCTTCAGCATCAAGGTGCCCGATGGCCCGCTGACTTCCCAGTTGCAGCACTTGAAGGAAGGCGACGAGATCATCATCAGCAAAAAACCGACAGGCACCCTGGTGCTTGACGATTTGAAGCCGGGCAAACACCTGTACCTGCTCAGCACCGGTACTGGCCTGGCGCCGTTTATGAGCGTGATCCAGGACCCGGAAACCTACGAGCGTTTCGAAAAAGTCATCCTGTGCCACGGCGTGCGTTACGTCAACGAAGTCGCCTACCGCGAATTCATCACCGAGCACCTGCCGCAGAACGAATTCTTCGGCGAGGCCCTGCGTGACAAGTTGATCTACTACCCGACCGTGACCCGCGAGCCGTTCGAAAACGAAGGCCGCCTGACCGACCTGATGCGCAGCGGCAAGCTGTTCAGTGACATCGGCCTGCCACCGATCAACCCCGAGGACGACCGCGCCATGCTGTGCGGCAGCCCAAGCATGTTGGACGAGACCAGCGAAGTGTTGAACAGCTTCGGCCTGAAAGTTTCGCCACGTATGCGTGAGCCGGGTGATTACTTGATCGAGCGCGCGTTCGTCGAGAAGTAATCCGGTCAGCCCATGTGCTGACCAAGCAACAAAGAAGATCCAAATGTGGGAGGGGGCTTGCCCCCGATGAGCGAGTGTCAGTTGATACATCCCTGACTGACACACCGCTATCGGGCGCAAGCCCCCTCCCACATTTTGCTTCCGGTTTCTTCAGTTGGCTGGGAGTACTTCCAGCACACAAATCACCCCAGCCTCGGGATAGTGCCAACGCACATCCACATCCCAGAACTGCGCACCATATTCCCGCTCCGGGCCCGGCGTCTGATACGCCGGCCGTGGGTCCTGTGCCAGGCACTGATCAATCAACTCCACCAGGGGCTCGCCAAGCCGCTGAGCATGGCCTTGTGCCTGTTGCAGCGCGGTCTTCAGCCACTGCACCGGAATCAGCTGCGGCGCGCCACTGGCGATGCTGTTGGTGGCCGTGTCGATAATGTCGGCGTAGGGCACATACGGCTTGATATCCAACACCGGCGTGCCATCGAGCAGGTCAATCCCGGATATCCACAGACGGCCCGGCTCGACCTTGTCCAGCTTCACCACTGACTGGCCGATGCCGTTGGGCCGATGGGTGGCGCGGGTGGCGAACACGCCCATGGACGTGTTGCCGCCCAGGCGCGGCGGGCGCACTTTGAGGCGCGGCTTGTCTTCCAGGGCCTGGTGGAACAGAAACAGCAACCACACATGGCTGACCTGCTCCAGGCCCTGCACGGCCTCACCCCCGTCGAACGGTGCCACCAACTCCAGCACGCCGCGGGCGGCAGGCGCCAGTTGCGGTTGGCGTGGGATGGCGAACTTCTCCTTGAAGCAGGAGCGCACGAAGCCGACGGGGGAGACGTTGTAGCTCATGGCTTACGCACGAACCCGCAGGGTCAGGCCCTTGAGGAAGTTGCGCAGCAACTGGTCGCCACAGGTGCGGTAGTTGGTGTGGCCGAACTTGCGGAACAGCGCGCTCAGCTCAGGCTTGGACACCGGGAACTCGGCCGCCTTGAGGATGGCGTGCATGTCGTCTTCTTTCAGTTCGAAGGCCACGCGCAGCTTTTTCAGGATGATGTTGTTGGTCACCGGGGTTTCGATCGGCTGCGGCGGGCGGCTTTCATCCTTGCCGCGCTTGAAGATCACCAGGCCGTCGAGGAAGTGCGCCATTACCTCGTCCGGGCAGAACACAAAGCCTTCTTCCTCGTCTTTCTTGAGGTAAGTCAGCAGGTCGTCCTTGGTGACGTCCATGCCGCCGAGCTTGATGATCTCGACCATCTTGTTGTCGCTGATGTCGAGCATGTAGCGCACGCTGCGCAGTACGTCGTTGTGAATCATGGTGGGCAATCCTGGTATTCAACTGAGGACACCGCCAATCAGGCGGTGTCGAGAAAAGGGGGAACGGCTTAGAACTTCTCTTTGCCGGACAGGTAACGCCACTGGCCAACCGGCACTTTGCCGATGGACACGCCGCCGATGCGGATGCGGCGGATGGCGATGACTTTCAAGCCAACGGCTTCGCAGAACAGTGCGATTACGCCTGGCTGCGGGTTTTTCATCGCAAAGCGCAGGCGGTTTTCGTTCTGCCAGCTGGCTTTTACCGCCGGCAGCTCTTTGCCCTTGTAGGTCAGGCCGTGGTTCAGACGGTTCAGGCCGTGGGCAACCATGTCGCCTTCAACCTCCACCACGTATTCCTGCTCGATCTTGGCGGCATCGGCGGTCAACTTGCGCAGGATTTTCCAGTCCTGGGTAAACACCAACAGGCCGCTGGCCTTGGCTTGCAGGTCGGCGCTGGCGGTCAGGCGCAGGAAATGGCCTTTGAGCGGGCGCTTGCTGAAGCGGTGTTCTTCGGACAGGGTCTCGGCACTGATCGAGGCCATGGCCGTCTCGGCATCCACGCCGACTGGCGCATGCAGCAGGATGGTCACCGGCTCTGGCACGGTAGCCTTGGCTTCCGGGTCCAGTTCGACTTTTTCGCTGGTGACCTTGAACTGCGGCTCGTCGATCACTTCACCGTCCACCGAGACCCAGCCGCCTTCGATAAACAGCTCAGCCTCCCGACGGGAGCAACCGACCAGTTCGATAAGGCGTTTGGAGAGGCGTATGGGGTCAGTCATGACAAGGGCCGTAACAAAAGGGGGCCGCTATTGTACCTGCCTGGAGCCGGTTAATCCCGGCTCCATTTCAGTGCCGTAGCTTTATCGGTAGGTACACGGTTCAAAATGTGGGAGCGGACTTGCTCGCGAAAGCGATAGACCAGGCAGCCCATCAGGTGGCTGACACACCGACTTCGCGAGCAAGCGCCACATTTGTTCGGTGTGTGTCAGCCACTGCGCAGATGCTGTTGGCGCACCCGCAGATGCAATAACGGGTACGGCTGGCCCAGGCCATCATGCTCGGTGCGCCCGATCACCTCGAAGCCTTGCTTGAAATAAAAGCCCAGCGCCTGCGGATTCTGTTCGTTGACGTCCAGCGCGTCGGCGTTCATGTGTTCGATCGCATACCGTAGCAACTGCCGGCCCAGGCCCTGGCCCCGGTGGTGCGGGTCGATGAACAGCATCTCGACCTTGCCCGCCGCCACCCCGGCAAAGCCGGTGATGCGTTGGCGCGCATCCTTGGTGCAGATCAGCATCACGGCATCCAGGTAGCGGGTCAGCACCAGATTCTTCAGCAGCACAATGTAACTGTCCGGTAGAAAATCATGCGTGGCCCGTACCGAAGCCTCCCAGATTTGCGCCAGTTCGGCGTAGTCGCTGGTTTTAGGTGTGTGGATGACTGAATGCTGACGCATGCCCGCTGCCCCTTGCCGATGATTGGCGTCGATGAGCAAAACGATAGACCTAAAAAAGCCCCGCATCTTGTCCAGAAGCGGGGCTTTTTCAAATATTTACACCGATCAGTCGCGCTTTTCAGCCCACAAGTCGTATTCGTCGGCGTCGGTCACGGTGCACCAGACCTTGTCGCCTGGCTTCAAACCGCTGGCATCGTCGATAAACACGTTACCGTCGATTTCCGGCGCGTCGAAGAAGCAGCGGCCAACCGCGCCTTGCTCGTCGACTTCGTCGATCAGCACTTCGATTTCCTTGCCGATGCGCAGTTGCAGGCGCGCCGAGCTGATGGCCTGTTGGTGCGCCATGAAACGCTCCCAACGGTCCTGCTTGACGTCGTCCGGCACCACGGCCAGGTCCAGCAGGTTGGCCGGCGCACCTTCCACTGGCGAGTACTGGAAGCAACCCACGCGATCCAGCTGCGCTTCGGTCAGCCAGTCCAGCAGGTACTGGAAGTCTTCTTCGGTTTCGCCAGGGAAGCCGACGATGAAGGTGGAGCGGATGATCAGCTCCGGGCAGATCTCGCGCCAGTTCTTGATGCGCGCCAGGGTCTTGTCTTCGAAGGCCGGGCGTTTCATGGCCTTGAGCACTTTAGGGCTGGCGTGCTGGAACGGGATGTCCAGGTACGGCAGGATCTTGCCGGCGGCCATCAACGGGATCAGCTCGTCCACGTGCGGGTACGGGTAAACGTAGTGCAGGCGCACCCACACACCCAGGCTGCTGAGGGCTTCGCAGAGTTCGGTCATGCGGGTTTTTACCGGCGCGCCGTTCCAGAAACCGGTGCGGTATTTCACGTCGACGCCGTAGGCGCTGGTGTCCTGGGAGATCACCAACAGCTCTTTCACGCCGGATTTGACCAGGCGCTGGGCCTCGTCGAGCACGTCACCGACCGGGCGGCTGACCAGCTTGCCACGCATCGACGGGATGATGCAGAAGCTGCAGCTGTGGTTGCAGCCTTCGGAAATCTTCAGGTACGCATAGTGGCGCGGGGTCAGCTTGATGCCTTGCGGCGGCACCAGGTCGATCAGCGGGTTGTGGTCCTGACGCGGCGGCACCACGTCGTGCACGGCGTTGACCACCTGCTCGTACTGCTGCGGGCCGGTCACGGCCAGCACGCTTGGGTGCACGTTGCGGATATTGCCTTCTTCCACGCCCATGCAGCCGGTCACGATAACCTTGCCGTTTTCCTTGATGGCTTCGCCGATCACTTCCAGCGACTCCGCCTTGGCCGAGTCGATGAAGCCGCAGGTGTTGACCACCACCACGTCAGCGTCCTGGTAAGTGGACACAACGTCATAGCCTTCCATACGCAGTTGCGTGAGGATGCGCTCGGAGTCGACCAGAGCCTTCGGGCAACCCAGGGAAACAAAGCCAACCTTGGGGTTGGCCTTTGCGATGGTGGTGGACATGTCTAACCTCGGTATTGAATGACGCCACCAGTCGGACACGACAGGGCAGCGGACGGGCACTTGGTGTGCCTCTGATCAAAAAGTGCGCAATTCTAGCGACGGGCAGCGCACTTGACCAGCTTTATGCAGGGAAATGCGACGAGTGCTGTATTGAGTCATTCACGCGACCGTTACCACGCTCTTAAGCCCGGACGTCTTGCTCTGCGCGGTGCGATACAACTTTAGACATGCCCACGCCTAACGCTTGAAGCACTTTCAAGAGGGTGGAGAGCTTTGGGTCGCCGCCGACGGCGATGGATCTGTAGAGATTGGCTCTATTGAGCCCCGTGTTATGCGACAAGCGGAGCATTCCGCCACGCGCTTCCGCCACTCGACGGACAGCGACAAGAAACGCGTCCTCACCACCCGCTTCATCGATTTCTTCAAGCGCGACAGAGAGGTATTCGAGGGCGAAAGCTTCGTCATCTCGGAGCATTTCAAGAACGCTATCTTCATGAGAGCGAGTACGGATAGTCATTTTTGCTGCACCTTGTAAGATTTCCAGAGAACCTTGGCCTGATCGATGTCGTTCTGTTGTCTGGCCTTTGAGCCACCGCCCAACAGGAAAACAACTGTTCGGTCCTGAATTGCGTAATACACGCGAAACCCCGGCCCAAAATCGAGCTTCATCTCATGCACCCCTTCACCCACCGGCTCGGTGAGGCCAAAGTGCCCCAGGGACGCTCGGTCCACTCGGGTTGTGATTCTTGCTTTTGAGCGCGTGTCTTGCACGGTGTCCAGCCAAGCTTGGTAGATATCCACGCCATTGGCAGACAGCATGTGTTTCACTTCGTACATGAGGAATGTACCTTAAAAGAGACAGGTCGATGATTGAGTTTTTATATCGACTGCTCGCGCCGTGAGGGGGCACGATTTATTGATCGGGTAAGCCGGCCACGGAGTTCCCGCCTACACCTCTGAGGTAGCGATACTGAGCCGGGCCAAAATATACGGTTGTCCGTAATGCGATCAATGCAGGCAAAAAGGCTCCAAAATGCCGTCTCATTTATTACGCACTTGCTAAAACGACGCCTAAATCACTTCAGCAGCGAAATGCGACGAGTGCTGCGCTATGCTTCGCGCCGTTGCACACAGGTAAAACTCCTGGGTCAATAAAACGTCTGTTACGAGAAGTAAAACAGCGCATGCTAGGGTCAGCTTAGACGCGTTGTTTATAAAAGACCGCAGGTCAAAGGGCAGGAGTGGTTGATGGGTCACGCGAGTAGTCAGGCAGCAGGTGCCGAACAGTCAAACGCCAAGCCGATCGGCATGCTGGTAGCGGCGGTCGGGGTGGTTTATGGCGATATCGGTACCAGCCCGCTCTACACCCTTAAAGAGGTGTTCAACGGCGGTTATGGGGTGCAGGTCAACCATGACGGCGTATTGGGGATTCTGGCGCTGATCTTCTGGTCGCTGATCTGGGTCGTGTCGATCAAGTACATGTTGTTCGTGCTGCGCGCTGACAACCAGGGCGAAGGCGGCATCATGGCCCTCACTGCATTGGCGCGACGGGCGGCAGGGGAGCGCAAGAAGTTGCGCAGTTTCCTGGTGGTCTGTGGCCTATGCGGCGCGGCGCTGTTCTACGGCGACAGCATGATCACCCCGGCGATTTCCGTCTTGTCGGCCATTGAAGGCCTGGAACTGGCGTTCGACGGCCTGGAAAAATGGGTGGTGCCCATCGCGCTGGTGGTGCTGGTGGCGCTGTTCCTGATCCAGAAACACGGCACCGACCGCATCGGCAAGTTGTTCGGGCCGGTGATGGTGACGTGGTTCCTGGTACTCGGCGGTCTCGGTGTGTACGGCATCACCCTGCACCCTGAAGTGCTCAACGCGTTGAATCCAATGTGGGGTGTGCGTTTCTTCGAAGCTCACCCAGGTATTGGCGTGGCCATCCTCGGCGCGGTGGTGCTGGCACTGACCGGCGCCGAAGCACTGTACGCCGACATGGGCCACTTCGGCCGCAAACCCATCGCCCGCGCCTGGTTCATCCTGGTGTTGCCAGCGCTGGTGCTCAACTATTTTGGCCAGGGCGCCATGCTCCTGGGTGACCCGGAAGCCGCGCGCAACCCGTTCTACCTGCTGGCGCCGAGCTGGGCACTGATCCCGCTGGTGGTGTTGTCCACCCTGGCCACGGTGATTGCGTCCCAGGCGGTGATTTCCGGCGCGTTCTCGTTGACGCGCCAGGCGATCCAGCTGGGCTACATCCCGCGCATGCATATCCAGCACACTTCCAGCGCCGAGCAGGGCCAGATCTATATCGGTGCGGTGAACTGGTCGCTGATGGTCGGCGTGATCCTGCTGGTATTGGGCTTCGAGTCCTCCAACGCATTGGCCTCGGCCTACGGCGTGGCAGTGACCGGCACCATGCTGATGACCACCATCCTGGTGTCGGCGGTAATGTTGCTGCTGTGGAAATGGCCACCGGTGCTGGCCGTGCCGGTGTTGGTCTGCTGCTTGTTGGTGGACGGCCTGTACTTTGCCGCCAACGTACCGAAGATCATCCAGGGCGGCGCCTTCCCGGTGCTGGCCGGGATCGTGCTGTTTGTGCTGATGACCACCTGGAAGCGCGGCAAGCAATTGCTGGTGGAGCGCCTCGACGAAGGCGGCCTGCCGTTGCCGATCTTTATCGGCAGTATCCGTGTGCAGCCGCCCCATCGAGTGCAGGGCACCGCGGTGTTCCTCACCGCACGGCCCGACGCCGTGCCGCATGCGCTGTTGCACAACCTGCTGCATAACCAGGTATTGCACGAGCAAGTGGTGCTGCTGACGGTGGTCTATGAAGACATCCCGCGTGTACCCGCCGCACGGCGCTTCGAGGTGGATGCCTACGGTGAAGGGTTCTTCCGCGTGATCCTGCACTTCGGCTTTACCGATGAACCGGATGTGCCGGAAGCCTTGAAGCTGTGCCATCTGGATGACTTGGATTTCAGCCCGATGCGCACCACCTACTTCCTCAGCCGCGAAACCGTGATTGCCTCGCGCATCAAGGGCATGGCGCGTTGGCGCGAAGCGCTGTTTGCGTTCATGTTGAAGAACGCCAACGGCAACCTGCGCTTCTTCAAGCTCCCGGTAAACCGGGTGATCGAGCTGGGCACCCAGGTCGAAATGTAAGCCTTTGCAGCACGGGAGCCGGCAATCGGCTCCCGCTTTGCGTCTGAACCCTGTGCAATCCACTGTTGTCGACTAGGCTCTAAGCACTGTTTGAATAGTGCCCACAGAACCCAGAAGAGGTGCGCCATGAGTCAGCTGCTCGAACCCTATACCCTGCGCCAATTGACCCTGCTCAACCGCATTGCCGTGTCGCCGATGTGCCAATACTCGAGTGTCGATGGCCTGGCCAATGACTGGCATCTGGTCCACCTTGGCAGCCGCGCTGTCGGCGGCGCCGGTCTGATTTTTACTGAAGCCACGGCCGTGACGGCCGACGGCCGCATCACCGCCGAAGACCTCGGCCTGTGGAACGACGCTCAGATCGAACCGCTGCAACGCATCACCCGCTTCATTGCCGCCCAGGGCGCAGTGGCCGGCATCCAGCTGGCCCACGCCGGGCGCAAGGCCAGCACCCATCGGCCGTGGATCGGCAAGCACGGCAGTGTCAAGCCGGCAGATGGCGGCTGGGTGCCGGTAGGGCCGTCGCCGATTGCCTTTGACCCGCAGCACACCCAACCCAAACCGCTGGACGAGGCGCAGATCCAGCAGGTGGTCGCCGACTTCGTTGCCGCTGCCAAGCGCGCGTTGACCGCCGGTTTTGAAGTGGTGGAAATCCATGCGGCCCACGGTTACCTGCTGCATCAATTCCTTTCGCCCATCAGCAATCAACGCCAGGACAGGTACGGCGGCTCCTTTGAAAACCGCATCCGCCTGGTGTTGCAAGTGACCGAGGCGGTGCGTGAAGTCTGGCCCCAGGAGCTGCCGCTGTTTGTGCGGGTGTCGGCCACCGACTGGGTGGAAGATGGCTGGAACCCCGATGAAACCGTGGAGCTGGCCCGCCGCCTCAAGGCCCTGGGCGTGGACCTGATCGACGTGTCTTCGGGTGGCACTGCCGCCAACGCCGAAATCCCCACCGGCCCCGGCTACCAGACGCGCTTCGCTGAGCGGGTGCGCAAGGAGTCAGGCATTGCCACCGGCACTGTAGGCATGATCACCGAACCGGCCCAGGCTGAGCACATCCTGCGCACCTGCCAGGCCGATATCATCTTCCTCGCGCGTGAGCTGTTGCGCGACCCGTACTGGCCGCTGCACGCCGACGATGACCTGGGCGGGCGCAAGGCCACCTGGCCGGCGCAGTACCAACGGGCGACCCATCGCGATCAACCGATTCATGAGTCGGACCTGCGGGACTGACCTCGCGCGCGTCCTATCAAAACCCACCCTGATCCGGTGGGTTTTTTCTTGTCTGAGGCTGTGGGATAGGGCTGTAGGTATTTGTTACCCAAGCAGTTTTTTAAGTGAATACTCTAAAAAATCCCACGCGTGGTGAGATTGTTTCTACGCTTAGGGTAAGTCTGATTCCTGGCCCAGGGAGTCAGGACCTTCGCGGGATGCAGGTGATGGGCGCCAGGAGTTTTGATCTGAATCAGGAGAAGCAGTCCATGGCCAAGTCTGATTGCGTTGCGGGTGTGGTGGCGTCTTTTCTGGCACGCAGGGGGTTCTTGCGTGGCCGCCGGTTGAGTTCGGACGAGGCCGAATTGCTCGCGCAGTATCGCGCCCTGACCGAGAGTGACCAGGTGGCGATGCGTTATCTGATTGGAGCGATGAAGAGTGTGTCGCGGTTTTAGAATGTGGGAGCTGGCTTGCCCGCGATGCAGGCACCTCGGTGTGTCAGTCACACCAAGGTGATGCTATCGCAGGCAAGCCAACTCCCACACAGCCTGCTTTGGGTCAGGATATCAGGTGTACTTACGCAGCTCCGGCGCCGGCGGGAAGTACTGGTACAGCCAGGTTTCACTCAAGGTGCGGTCCTGGGTGCGGATAAACAGCCGCAGTTCCACCGGCTCCACGCTGTCGCTGGTCGGGTACCAGTCGAACAGGATGCGGTAGCCCTTGATGTTGTCGAGCACCAGCACACTGAAGTCTTTCACTTCGCCGTGGGAGCAGGTCACCACCGGCTCGATCCCAGTGCCGGCCGGCAGGCGATCCAGGCCGCCGCCTTTGAAGTCCACGGCAAAGCGGCGCGCCCACACCTCAGGGTAATGCTCGCCCGGTGCCCAGCCCTCGATAAAACCACCCATGCCGGAACGGGTCGCGTCGACCTGCGCCAACGGCGTGCTCACCGGTGGCAGGGCGCTCCAGTACAGCTTGTAGCCATAGTTGAGCGAGTCGCCGGCGGCCACAGGTTTTTTCGGCGTCCAGAAGGCCACGATGTTGTCCAGGGTTTCGCCGGTGGTGGGGATTTCCAGCAGGTCGATCGAGCCTTCGCCCCAGGCGGTGGTCGGTTCTACCCACAGGCTTGGGCGTTTGCTGTACCAGTCCACGGTGTCCTGGTAGCTGGCGAACTCATGGTCGGTCTGCACCAGGCCGAAGCCTTTCGGGTCGGTGTCGGCAAATGCGTTGAACTGCAGCTTGGCCGGGTTGTTCAGCGGGCGGCAGATCCACTCGCCGTTACCACGCCACATCGCCAGGCGGTCCGAATCGTGGATCTGCGGGTGGATGGTGTCGCACATGCGGCGCTCGTGAGTGCCGCAACTGAACATGCTGGTCATCGGCGCGATGCCCAGTTGCTCGATGGTGGTGCGCGCGTTGATATGCGCGTCGATGGCCATCACCACCTGGTTGGCCTGGCAGTCGATATCGAAGCGGTAGGCACCGGTGGCGCTCGGCGAGTCGAGCAGGGCGTAGACCACAAAGCGGGTAGCGTTCTTGTCCGGGGTTTCGAACCAGAACTGCGTAAAGTCGGGGAACTCCTCGCGCTTTTTGGCGTAGGTATCAATCGCCAGGCCACGTGCGGAAAGGCCGTACTGGCCGGTGGAATCCACCGCGCGGAAGTAGCTGGCGCCGAGAAACGACAGCACGTCGTGGCGGTCCAGTTCCGGCGCCTTGAACAGCTTGAAGCCGGAGAAACCCAGGTCGCCGGTCAACTGTTTGGTGTCGACCGTGGTTTTTTCATAGTTGAACAGTGAAGGGCGGAAATGCACTTCGCGGGCTTCACGGGTCTGTGGGTCGACGCTGTGCATGCGCACCGGCGTCTTGAAACCCATGCCGACGTGGAAGAACTGCACGTCCAGCTGGCCGTTCAATTCTTTCCACAGCGAATGCTTGCCGTCGTAGCCGATGGCGTTGAAATTCTGCGGGGTCATGGTAGCCAGCGTCGGTGGCAGCACCTGTTTGGTGTCTTTATACGCGGTGCCGGCGAGCTGCTTGGCCTGGGCCTTCAGCGTTTCAAAATCGAACGCCACGGCCTTGCCATCGGCGGCACGGTTCCCGGCCCAGGCTTGCGCGGCGAGCAGGCCGCTGGCCGATAAACCGGTGTAAGCCGCAATGGCCATGGACGCTTTGAGCAAATTCCTGCGGTGCATAGAGACAACCTGTCGTGAGCAAATCCCGCGCCGTTCCTGGCACGTGCTGGATCAGAAATTACGGTTCGGACATGCCTTCGGCCAAACGCAACGGACATTAAACAGACGCCGGATAGCTTAAGCGGTTCGATGCTGTAGGAAAAATGATTGATAGCGGGGTGATGGCGTTGCATATGAAACAAGACGTTTCCGGCTCTGTGGATGAACACCCTACTCAAATATTGTGAAGATCAAAATGTGGGAGGGGCGGTGCGACGATTCGACTTGCCCCCGATAGCGGTGTGTCAGCCAACACATTAAGTGACTGGCCCACTGCCATCGGGGGCAAGTCGAATCGTCGCACCGCCCCTCCCACATTTGTTTTTTATTGCCTGTTAAACCGTATTTCAGGCTACTTCACCCACTGCCCGATACGCCTCATCAATAGCCGCATGCGCATACGCACTCCACGCCGCATCCGAGTTGGCGATACTCACATGCCCCACCGGCTTGCGCGCCAGGTTCATCAGCGCTTCGCTTTCATCGGCATCATCAAACAGGCTGTTGGAAAAATACGCATAACCATGGGACCAGCGGTTCACCGTGATCCCGAGGATGTCGGTCTGGTGGTTGAACCCCCCCGGGCCGAGCATGCGTTGCAGCTGATCACGCAGCTGCGCCTCGAGTTGCTCAAAGGTCTGCCCATACAACTTGCCGCGCCCGGCGCGCGCCTGGTCGCGGGCATTCATACCGCTGTTGGGGCTGGTGGGGACGTAGACCATATGCAGGCCAATCGGCTGCGTCGGGTCGCGCGGGTGGTCGTAGCCGCCCATGCTCACCGGGTAGTCCAGCTTGATGCGACTGTAAGGCTGGGTGGCCGCATAAATCTCATGCACCCCCAGCTTCTGGAACGACTGCCAGTTGCGAATCACCACCTTGGTGTACACCAGCGGGAACTTCACATTCTGGCTCAAGGCATGGGCCTGGGGCGCCGGCAGGTCTTTGAGCAGGTAGGGGATCATCATGTTGTAGCAGGCCAGGATGCAGCGTTTGCCACGCACCTGTGCGAGTTGCCCACCCCGGCTGTAGCCGATATGCACGCCATCGCCCACGTTGCGCACGCTGACTGCCGTGCTGTTCAAGCGCACCCGCACCGGGGCCTTGGGCTGGTCGAGCTTGGCGTAGTCGAAGGCCGCCAGCACGACATCGTCCATGCTGTGCCCTGGCGCCACGCCCGGGACCAGGCTGCGCACCAGCAGGCGGGCGAGTGACGCGTTGCCATCCGGAAAGTGATAGATGTAGGGTTCTTCCATTTCCGCGGCAGCTTCTTCGCTGATCGGCGCCAGGTTCATCCCGCCGAAGCCCGGGAAACCCACGCTATAGGCGTCGGACGACGCCACCGCATCAATGCTCAAGGCCATGAAGTCGTTGGTACGGCTCTGGAAGTATTTCACTGCACCTTGCGACAAACCTACGTTTTTCAGCAGGAAATCGCGGTAGCTGGTGGCCGCCAGGTAGTCGGCCTTTTCTTCGGCGGTCTTGCCCGGCAGGTAGTCCTTGGGTGCGGTGTGCAGGTCGATCAGGGCCTGGCGGTCTGCCGGTGGCAGCGGGAAGTCATTGATAAAGTCGCTGATGGAACGCGCATGTAACTGGTCTGGCGCGATGTCGTCGGCCACCATCGGCGTTGGGTCACCGGTCACCAGTTTGTCTTCGCCGAAGTTTTCCTTGTCGAAAAACACCCCGCGCGACAGCCCCAGGCCTGGGTAGAACTGGCGGTCGAACGCCGTTTCGAAGCGCTTGATATTGACCCCGAGTTTTTTCAGCAGGCCGTTCACTTCCTTGCTGTACAGATGGTTTGGTGACTGGAAGGCCTCGCTGCCGCCATAGCCGATGATCATGCGGCCACCGGCCTGGAACTCATTGCGCTTGGCGTGGCCGCCGAAGTCGTCGTGGTTTTCCAGGATCAGGATTTTCGCCTGCGGGTGCTTCTCGCGGTAGAACCATGCCGCCGACAAACCGCTCAGGCCGCCGCCGACCACCACCAGGTCATAGTCCTCGCTGATCGGCAGTTTCTCGGTGTCGAAGACCTTTTTCTCCCACCCCATCTGGTGCGCCACTTCGAACGAGCCGACATGGCTGCCGCGCAGGCCGGTGAGGGCGGGGGGGTAGTAGCGGCCGTTGGGCGCGGCCTGGAGGATTTGCAGCGGGGTCATGCCAGCGGCAATAGTGATGGCGACGCCGTTGAGGAAGTCGCGGCGGGTGATGTCCATGGGAACCTACGAAATTATTGTTATAGGGAGATCCCTTGTGGGAGCAAGCCCGCTCCCACAAAGGGTTACGGGTCAGTGCTTGAACATCACATGCCGAACGGTGGTGTAGTCCTCCAACCCGTACATGGACATATCCTTGCCATAGCCCGACAGTTTCTGACCGCCGTGGGGCATTTCGCTGACGAGCATAAAGTGCGTGTTCACCCAAGTGCAGCCGTACTGCAGGCGTGCGGCCAGACGATGGGCGCGTCCTACATCGGCAGTCCACACGGACGACGCCAGGCCGTAGTCCGAATCATTGGCCCAGCCGAGTACTTGTGCCTCGTCGTTGAACTTGGTCACCGACACCACCGGCCCGAAGACCTCGCGGCGGACGATTTCGTCGTCCTGTTGCGCGTCGGCCAATACGGTCGGCTCAAAGAAGAAACCATTACCTTCCACTGCCTTGCCGCCCGTCACCAGGCGGATATGCGGCTGTGCCACGGCACGTTCGACAAACCCGGCCACGCGGTCGCGGTGTTGCGCGGTGATCAGCGGGCCCAACTCGGTGGACGGGTCATCCTGCAGGCCGTACTTGATGCTGGCGACCGCCGCACCGAGCTTCTCGACAAACGCATCGTAGATATCCGCCTGGGCGTAGATACGGCAGGCCGCGGTGCAGTCCTGACCGGCGTTATAGAAGCCGAAGGTACGAATGCCTTCGACGGCGGCATCGATATCCGCGTCGTTGAAGATGATCACCGGCGCCTTGCCGCCCAGTTCCATGTGCATGCGCTTCACGCTGTCGGCGGTGCTGGCGATGATATTCGCACCGGTGGCGATGGAGCCGGTCAGCGACACCATGCGCACTTTCGGGTGGTTCACCAACGGGCTGCCCACGGTTGGCCCACGGCCGAAGACCAGGTTAAGCACGCCGGCTGGGAAAATCTCCGATGCCAGTTCGACCATGCGCAAGGCGGTCAGCGGGGTTTGTTCCGACGGCTTGAGCACCACGGTATTACCGGCGGCCAGGGCTGGGGCGATTTTCCAGGCGACCATCATCAGCGGGTAGTTCCACGGCGCGATGGAGGCGATCACGCCGACGGGATCGCGGCGGATCATCGAGGTGTGGCCGGGCAGGTATTCACCGCCGGCCGAACCGCTCATGCAGCGGCTGGCGCCGGCGAAGAAGCGGAACACGTCGGCAATCGCCGGGATCTCATCGTTCAGCGCGGCGCTGTAGGGCTTGCCGCAGTTGTCGGATTCCAGCTTGGCCAGCTCTTCGCCGTGGGCCTCGATCACATCAGCGAGTTTCAGCAGCAACAGCGAGCGATCCTTGGGCGCGGTTTGCGACCAGCTTTCAAAGGCCGCGTCGGCGGCGCGCACCGCGGCGTCGACCTGGGCCTCACTGGCCTCCTTGATTTCCACCAGTACGCGGCCGAGCGCCGGGTTGAATACGGCCTGGGCCGGGCCTTCGCCTTCGACCAGTTGGCCATTGATCAAGAGTTTGGTTTGCATGGTTCAGTCCTCCTCAAAACGACAGTTCTATCTCTGGAGAAACCGGCTCAACTGTGGGAGCTGGCTTGCCTGCGATAGCGGTGGTTCAGTCGATACCGCTATCGCAGGCAAGCCAGCTCCCACATTGACCGTGTTTCAACAGTGGCTATGTGTTGTCAGTTATTTACCGCCACTCCCGGCCACGCTTTCACCGCCGCGGGTCAGGTAATAGGCACCGAGAATCGGGAACATCGTCACCAGCATCACCAGCATCGCCACCACGTTGGTCACGGGCACATCGCGTGGGCGGCTGAGTTGGTTGAGCAGCCACAGCGGCAAGGTGCGTTCGTGGCCGGCGGTGAAGGTGGTGACGATGATTTCGTCAAACGACAGCGCAAACGCCAGCATGCCGCCGGCCAGCAGCGCCGAGCCGAGGTTGGGCATGATGATGTAGCGGAAGGTCTGCCAGCCGTCGGCGCCCAGGTCCATCGAGGCTTCGATCAGGCTGTGGGAAGTGCGGCGCAAACGCGCGATCACGTTGTTGTAGACGATCACCACGCAGAAGGTCGCGTGGCCGACGATGATGGTGAACATCCCCGGCTCGATGCCCAGGGTCTTGAAGGTCGCCAGCAGCGCGATACCGGTGATGATCCCCGGCAGTGCAATCGGCAGGATCAACATCAGCGACACGCCTTGCTTGCCAAAGAACTCGCGGCGATACAGGGCCGCCGAGGCCAAGGTGCCGAGCACCATGGCGATCAGGGTGGCGATGGCGGCGATCTGCAGCGACAGCTTGATCGCTTCCAGTACGTCTGGCCGGGCGAAGGCCACGCTGAACCACTTCAGGGTAAAGCCCTGGGGCGGGAAGCTGAACGCGGCTTCTTCGGTGTTGAAGGCGTAAAGGAAGATGATCAGGATCGGGAAATGGAGAAAAACCAGTCCACCCCACGCTGCGATCTTCAAACTCAAACTGGCTTTTTCAGAGTGCATCGAAGGCCCCCAGGCGTTTGACGATGGACAGGTAAACCGCGATCAGCACGATCGGCACCAGGGTGAACGCCGCGGCCATGGGCATATTGCCGATGGCGCCTTGCTGCGCGTAGACCATGCCGCCGACGAAGTAGCCCGGCGGGCCCACCAGTTGCGGCACGATGAAATCGCCCAGGGTCAGCGAGAAAGTGAAGATCGAACCGGCGGCAATCCCCGGCACCGACAGCGGCAGAATCACCTGCATGAAGGTCTGGTGCGGCTTGGCGCCCAGGTCGGCGGAGGCTTGCAGCAACGACGGCGGCAAACGCTCCAGCGATGCCTGGATCGGCAGGATCATGAACGGCAGCCAGATGTAAACGAAGACCATAAAGCGCCCCAGGTGCGAGGTGCTCAAGGTGCTGCCACCCACGCCAGGAATGCCCAGCACGAACTGCAACACCGGCTCCAGGCCCAGGTGCTGCACGAACCACTGCGCCACGCCGCCCTTGGCCAGCAGCAAGGTCCAGGCGTAGGCCTTGACGATATAGCTGGCCCACATCGGCATCATCACCGCGATATAGAAAAACGCCTTGGTCTTGCCGGTGGTGTAACGCGCCATGTAGTAGGCGATGGGGAAGGCCACCACAGCACTGGCGATCGACACCACGATCGCCATGCTCAGGGTGCGCAGGATGATGTCGAAGTTCGACGGCTGGAACAGCGCGGCGAAGTTGGCCAGGGTCAGGTCCGGCGTGACCGCCATGGTGAAGTCGTCAAAGGTATAGAAACCTTGCCACAGCAGGGTCAGCAACGAACCGAGGTAGATCGCGCCGAACCAGATCAGCGGCGGTATCAGCAGCATCGCCAGGTACAGGTTGGGCTTGCGGTACAGCAGGTTGGAAAACCTGCGCATCGGCGGTTGGGAAAGGGCCAGGCTCATGTCACACCTCGCCTGCGCTGTCGGTGAGGGCGGTCATGGCCTCGCGCGCCCAGCGTGCGGTGATCGGCTGGCCCACCGCGTGGCCGCTGCTGATATCCAGCCACTGGTTGTTGGCCTGGCTGATGTTCAGCGCCTGGCCGTTGTCCAGTTTGAGTTCATAGCGGGTGGCGCTGCCCTGGTACTGGATGTCATGCAGCACACCGGTCACTTCGACTTGATCGGCGCCCAGTGGGCCTTCGGCGAAACGCACGTGTTCCGGGCGGATCGAGAACGGTTGCGCGCTGCCGCTGAGGCGTTGGGCCAGTTCGCCGCGAATCACGTTGGAGGTGCCGACGAATTCGGCGACGAACGCGGTGGCGGGCTTCATGTACAGGTTGCGGGGTGTGTCCACCTGTTCGATGCGGCCCTTGTTGAACACCGCCACGCGGTCGGACATCGACAGCGCTTCGGTCTGGTCGTGGGTCACGAAGATAAAGGTGATGCCGAGCTGGCGTTGCAGCTTTTTCAGCTCGCTTTGCATCTGCTCGCGCAGTTTGAGGTCGAGGGCGCCGAGGGGCTCATCCAGCAGCAGTACGCGTGGGCGGTTCACCAGCGCGCGGGCCAGGGCCACGCGTTGGCGCTGGCCGCCGGAGAGCTGTACCGGCTTACGGTCGCCGTAACCGCCGAGGGCGACCATGGCCAATGCCTCTTCGGCGCGATTGAGGCGTTCGGCCTTGGCCACGCCCTTGACCTTGAGGCCATAGGCCACGTTGTCGCGCACATTCATATGGGGGAACAGCGCGTAATCCTGGAACACGGTGTTCACGTCACGCTGATACGGCGGCAAGCCGGCGGCTTCCTCGCCATGAATACGGATCGAGCCCGCGCTCGGTTGCTCGAACCCGGCGATCAGGCGCAGGCAGGTGGTTTTGCCCGAACCGGAAGGGCCGAGCATGGAAAAGAACTCGCCGTCCTGGATATCGATGGAAACCCGGTCAACGGCTTTCACTTCGCCGAACTGACGGGAAACGTGGGTGAATTGGACTGCAAGCGTCATGGTGCGGTGCTCCAAAAAGGCGCGGGTCGTCGCAGCGGCCCGGCCTGGACTTCTGAAAAATCAAAACATCTGTGAATGCGGTCAATGTGGGAGGGGGCTTGCCCCCGATGACGGTGTGTCAGGCAACGCATGTGTGTCTGATGTACCGCTATCGGGGGCAAGCCCCCTCCCACAGGGTTCTACATAGTCTGAGAGACTTACCTGCCACCCATGATCGCGATGTAATCCTGGGTCCAGCGGCTGTAAGGCACGAACTTGCCGCCTTCAGCCTGCGGGGTTTTCCAGAAGGCGATCTTCTCGAACTGGTCGAACCCGTTGGTCTTGCAGCCTTCGGCGCCGAGCAGTTCGCTTTCCTTACAGGCCGCAGGCACCGCCGGCAGCGAGCCGAACCAGGCGGCGACATCGCCCTGGACTTTCGGCTGCAGCGACCAGTCCATCCACTTGTAGGCGCAGTTGGGGTGCTTGGCCTCGCTGTGCAACATGGTGGTGTCGGCCCAGCCGGTGGCACCTTCTTTCGGGATTGTCGACGCAATCGGCTGCTTCTCGTTGACCAGGCCGTTGACCTGATACGGCCACGCGCTGGACGCCACCACGCCTTCGTTCTTGAAGTCACTCATTTGCACGGTGGTGTCGTGCCAGTAGCGGTGGATCAACGGTTGCTGGGCGCGCAACAGTTCAAGCACCGCCTTGTATTGGGTTTCGGTCAGCTCGTACGGGCTCTGGATGCCCAGTTCCGGCTTGGTGCTCTTGAGGTACAGCGCCGCATCGGCGATGTAGATCGGGCCGTCATAGGCTTGCACGCGGCCTTTGTTCGGCTTGCCGTCGGGCAGGTTCTGCGCGTCGAACAGCACGTTCCAGCTGGTGGGCGCGGTCTTGAACACATTGGTGTTGTACATCAATACGTTCGGGCCCCATTGGTACGGGGTGCCGTAGGTTTGCTGGCCGACCACATACCACGGCGCGTCTTTCAGGCGCGGGTCGATGTTTTTCCAGTTGGGGATCAACGACGTGTTGATCGGCTGCACACGCTTGCCGACGATCAACCGCAGCGACGCATCGCCGGAGGCGGTCACCAGGTCATAGCCGCCCTTGGCCATCAGGCTGACCATTTCGTCAGAAGTGGCGGCGGTTTTCACATTGACCTTGCAGCCGGTTTCCTTCTCGAAACCGCTGACCCAGTCGTAGGCCTTATCGCTTTCGCCACGTTCGATATAACCGGGCCAGGCGACGATATCCAGCTGGCCTTCACCAGCGCCCACCGCCTTGAGCGGTTCGGCGGCCTGGATACTGACGCTGGCCAGCAGCGCGGTGGTCAATGCACTGAGCAATGCGGTCTTGTGCGCAGACATGGGGGTTCCCTCTTCTTTAATTATGGTCGGGGCAGTGTGTGAAGCCGTGACGCATGAGCTTAGTTGTTGTTTTAAAGATGCTGGCCGTGGCGCGCCATGATGTGTCGCACCACGCTGTAGTCTTGTAGTGAATCGCTGGACAGATCTTTCCCATACCCCGAGCGTTTCAAGCCGCCGTGGGGCATTTCGCTGACCAGCATGAAATGGCTATTGATCCAGGTGCAGCCGTATTGCAGGCGCGCCGCCACTTGCATGGCCTTGTCCAGGTTTTGCGTCCACACGGAGGAGGCCAGGCCGTATTCGGAGTCGTTGGCCCAGTCCACCGCCTGTTCCAGCTCATCGAAGCGGGTCACCGTGACGACCGGGCCAAACACCTCGCGCTGCACGATTTCATCGTTCTGTTTACAGCCGGCCAGCAGGGTCGGCTGGTAATAGAAGCCCGCACCGGAATGCACGGCGGCGCCGGTGACCCTTTCGATATGCGGCTGGCCGAGGGCGCGTTCGACAAAACTGGCCACACGGTCGCGCTGACGTGTGCTGATGAGCGGGCCGAGTTCGTTATCGGCATCGCGCTTGCCGGCAAAGCGCAGGCTGCTGACTGCCGCGCCCAGCTCGGCGACCAATTTATCGTGGATGCCGGCCTGGGCATAAATGCGGCAGGCGGCGGTGCAATCCTGGCCAGCGTTGTAGTAGCCATAGGCGCGCACGCCGTCGACCACGGCTTGCAGGTCGGCGTCGTTGCAGACGATCACCGGCGCCTTGCCGCCCAGTTCCAGGTGCGTGCGTTTCAAGGTTTTGGCGGCGGCCTGGAGGATTTTCTGCCCGGTGACGATATCGCCCGTCAGCGACACCATGCGCACCTTGGCATGGCTGACCAAGTGGCTACCGACGCCTTCGCCGCCGCCACACAGGATGTTGATTACCCCGCGCGGTAACAAGTCTTTCAGCGCTGGGGCCAAGGCCAGGATCGACAGCGGCGTATGTTCCGACGGCTTGAACACCAGGGTATTACCGGCGGCCAGGGCGGGGGCGATCTTCCATGCGGCCATCATCAACGGGTAATTCCAGGGTGCGATCGAGGCCACCACACCTATTGGGTCGCGGCGCACCATGCTGGTGTAGCCCGGCAGGTATTCACCGCTGAGCTGCCCGGTCTGGCAGCGCACGGCCCCGGCGAAGAAGCGGAACACATCGACGGTGGCGCTCAAGTCATCCTGGCGCGCCAGGTGCAGCGGCTTGCCGCAGTTCAGCGATTCCAGGCGGGCCAGGTAGTCGGCTTGCTTTTCGATGGCATCGGCGATGCCCAGCAGAATGTTCGAGCGTTGCTGTGGGGTGGTGCGCGACCAGCCGGCAAACGCGCGGTGGGCGGCGAGGATGGCGCTTTCGACCTGTTCGGTGCTGGCTTCGGCGATCTGGGTGAGCACTTCACCGGTGGCTGGGTTGAGGATCGGCTCGGCAAACCCCTGGCCCTGGACCAGTTCGCCGTCGATCAGCAACGCAGTGAGCAGCGGGGTGGGCGCGCCGGACATTTTTCGCGATCTCTTTTCTTGTGTGGCCATGGGCGTTCTCTTACAAGGCGCCCGACCTTCTCTTATGGATAGACAGAGACTAGAGGTCAGGCGCGAGGTCAACAAATACTAAATACTGAATGCAGCATTCGATTAAATAGATGGCTTGCGCGGATGCGGCTGTTCCCGCGCCACCGTCAGGAACGGGTCGACCAGCGCCGGGCGCGCGGTGCCACGGCGCCAGGCCAGGCCCACGTCGAGGGTCTGGCTGAGGTCGGCAATCGGCCGCGCTTCAATAATGTCGCCCTCCAGGGACCAGGGGCGGTAGGTCATGTCCGGCTGGATCGACACGCCGAGGCCCGCCGCCACCAGGCTACGCACGGCTTCCGTCGACGCTGTACGTAACGTGACGCGCGGTTGTAGCCCGGCGCCGGCCCACATGCGCTGGGCGTTGTGGCCCATTTCGTCGACGTTCAGCTGGATCAACGGCTCGCGCGCCACGTCGGCCAGGTTGATGCTGTCGTGCTCCAGCAGCGGGTGTTGTGCCGGCAGCCACAGGCGGTGAGGCGAGTGGGTGAGCACTTCGGTTTGCAGGGCGTGGCGGTCTTCGAGGTTGGACAGGATCAGCACGCCCACATCGATCTCGCCGCTGACCAGCAAGTGTTCGATATACGGGCGCTCATCCTCCATTACGCGGATTTCCACATTGGGGTAGGCGCGCTGGAAGCGGGTGAGCAGATCCGCCAGGTAATAGCCGGCCACCAGGCTGGTCACGCCGATGATCAACTGCCCGGCCACCTGGTCGGTGCTCTGTTGCAAGCTGCGCTTGGCGTTGTCGACGGTGGCGAGGATCAGGTGCGCCTGGCGCAGGAACTGGTGGCCCTGGTGGGTCAGGGTCATGCCCTTGGCGTGGCGATTGAACAGGTTGACGCCGATTTCCTGCTCCAGTTGCTGGATCGCCAGGGTCAGGGTGGACTGGGAAATGAACGCGGTCTGCGCGGCGGCGGAGATCGAGCCGGTCTCGGCCACGGCGATGAAATGCCGGATTTGACGCAAGGTCATCATTCTGGAATTACCAGTGGGGTGTTTTTATAGATTTGTTCGAGTGTATATCGATTTAAGCGAAGGGCAGCGGAGTTACATCTGGAAGCACTCTAGATCGGGGCTTTTTGGCACTTAGTTTTACGCTGGGGGCCTATTGGTCCTATGAACCCAGGGTCTGGAGGCTACGAATGAATACCCGTGGATTGCTTGATCAATTGCTCAAATCTGGCCAGGACATGCTGCAAAACAAAGCTGGCGGCCAGCGTAAACCGGAGGAAAAGGGCGCCCTTGGCGGCCTGCTCGGCGGCGGCGGCCTGGGCAGCCTGCTCGGCGGTGCGGGCGGTGGCGCCCTGGCGGCCGGCGCCATGGGCTTGCTGCTGGGTAACAAAAAGGCGCGCAAATTCGGCGGCAAGGCCCTGACCTACGGCGGGCTGGCCGCCCTGGGCGTCATCGCCTACAAGGCCTACGGCAACTGGCAGGCCAACCAGGCCGGTGCGCCACAAGGCGAGCCGCAGACCATCGACCGCCTGCCGCCGGCCCAGGTCGAACAGCATAGCCAAGGCATCCTCAAGGCTCTGGTGGCCGCCGCCAAAGCTGACGGGCATGTGGATGAGCGCGAGCGCGCGTTGATCGAGGGTGAGTTCACCAAGCTGGATAACGACCGGGAGTTGCAAACCTGGCTGCACGCCGAACTCAACAAACCCCTGGACCCGGCCGACGTGGCACGCGCGGCGGCCACGCCGGAAATGGCTGCCGAAATGTACATCGCCAGCGTGATGCTGGTGGATGAGGAGAATTTTATGGAGAAGGCCTATCTGGACGAGTTGGCGCGCCAGCTCAAGCTGGAGCCTGGCCTGAAAGCCGAGCTGGAAAAGCAAGTGCGCCTGAACCAGTAATCACGGGGTTTATGCAAATCCAAATGTGGGAGGGGGTTTGCCCCCGATGAGGGTGTGTCAGTCAGCCTACCTCAAGCTGACACACCGCCATCGGGGGCAAGCCCCCTCCCACATTGAACATTTTGCATTCTGTGAGCGCTACATCAAAACCCGTTGATTAATGAGGGCTTCTGCTCAGCTATACTCCCCCCATTTGAATGGCCCTTCGAGGAATTACTGTGAAGAACTGGACCTTGCGCCAACGGATCTTGGCAAGCTTTGCGGTCATTATCGCCATCATGCTGTTAATGGTTGTGGTCTCTTATTCACGGTTGCTGAAGATCGAAACCAGCGAGGTCGCCGTACGTGATGACGCGGTGCCGGGGGTATATCTCAGCTCGATGATCCGCAGCGCGTGGGTCGACAGTTACCTGCAAACCCTCGAATTGCTTGGCCTGCGTGAAGACAAGAAGCTCAGCGATGCCGACCGGGCCGAGTTCAAATCCTTCGAAGCGCGCATCCTGCAGCAGATGGCCAACTACGAAACCACCATCGCCGGCAGTAATGATCGCGCCGAGTTCGACAAATTCGAAGCCCTGCACCAGGCCTACAACAAGAGTTTGACGACTGTACTGGATAGCCTGCAACGCGGCGACCTGGCAGGGGCGCGCAAAGAATTCGACTCGCAGTTGACGCCGTCCTGGACCGCAGGCCGCATGAAACTCAACGACATCATTACCGAAAACAAGAACGTCGCCGATCGTGCAACCAACGCCATCGATGACGCGGTGTCTGCCGCCAAAATCAGCATGTTCGTGTCGCTGGCGGTTGCCATCTTCGCGGCCGGCCTGTGCGGCTTGCTGCTGATGCGCGCAATCATGGCGCCGATGCAGCGCATCGTTGAGATCCTCGAAACCATGCGCACCGGCGACCTCAGCAAGCGCCTGAACCTGGAGCGCAAGGACGAATTCAACGCGGTGGAAACCGGCTTCAACGACATGATGACCGAACTCACCGCCCTGGTATCCCAGGCCCAGCGTTCGTCGGTGCAGGTGACCACGTCGGTCACCGAGATTGCCGCCACCTCCAAGCAACAACAGGCCACCGCCACTGAAACCGCCGCGACGACCACCGAGATCGGCGCCACCTCGCGGGAAATCGCCGCCACCTCCAAAGACCTGGTGCGCACCATGACCGAGGTGTCCACCGCCGCCGACCAGGCGTCGGTGGCCGCCGGTTCCGGCCAGCAAGGCCTGGCGCGCATGGAAGAAACCATGCATTCGGTGATGGGCGCCGCCGATCTGGTCAACGCCAAGTTGGCGATCCTTAATGAGAAGGCCGGCAACATCAACCAGGTGGTGGTGACCATCGTCAAGGTCGCCGACCAGACCAACCTGCTGTCCCTTAACGCCGCCATCGAGGCTGAGAAGGCCGGTGAATACGGGCGCGGCTTTGCCGTGGTCGCCACCGAAGTGCGGCGCCTGGCCGACCAGACCGCCGTGGCCACCTACGACATCGAGCAGATGGTGCGCGAGATCCAGTCGGCGGTGTCAGCCGGTGTGATGGGCATGGACAAGTTCTCCGAGGAAGTCCGCCGGGGCATGTTCGAAGTGCAGCAAGTGGGCGAGCAACTGTCGCAGATCATCCATCAGGTGCAGGCGCTGGCGCCACGGGTGTTGATGGTCAACGAAGGCATGCAGGCCCAGGCCACCGGGGCCGAGCAGATCAACCACGCGTTGGTGCAACTGGGCGACGCCAGCAGCCAGACCGTGGAGTCCCTGCGCCAGGCCAGCTTTGCCATTGATGAACTGAGCCAGGTTGCGGTCGGTCTGCGCAGCGGCGTGTCGCGTTTCAAAGTCTGATGAGCGACCTCGCGGCTAAACGCGGCGCCGTCCCGGCAGCGAAAAAGGCGTTGTTCCTGGTGTTTCATATTGGCCAGGAACGCTTTGCCCTCAAGGCCACGGAAGTGGCCGAGGTGCTGCCGCGCCTGCCGCTCAAACCGATCGCCCAGGCGCCGTTGTGGGTGGCGGGGATCTTCGCCCATCGCGGCGCGCTGGTGCCGGTCATCGACTTGAGTGCGCTGACTTTCGGCACACCGGCCCAGGCCCGCACCAGCACGCGGTTGGTACTGGTCAATTACCAACCGCAGGCGTGGCTCGAAGCGCGCTGGCTGGGGCTGATCCTGGAACAGGCCACCGACACCCTGCGCTGTGAGCTGGGCGAGTTCAAACCCTATGGCCTCGACAACCGCGCGGCGCCCTACCTGGGGCTGGTGCGTGAGGATGCCCTGGGCCTGATGCAGTGGATCGGCGTGAATGACTTGCTCACCGATGACGTGCGCGCCTTGTTGTTTTCTGCCGAGCTGAGCCTATGAGCAACGACCCGCGCTTTTTTGCTTTCTTAAAAGAACGCATCGGCCTGGACGTTGCCTCGGTCGGCGAAGCGATCATCGAGCGCGCATTGCGCCAGCGCAGCCAGGCCATCCAGGCGCCGACGGCGGATGCTTACTGGCAGCACCTGCAAAGCTCCCAGGATGAGCAGCAGGCGCTGATCGAAGCGGTGATCGTGCCTGAAACCTGGTTTTTCCGTTACCCCGAATCCTTCGCGACCCTGGCCCGCCTGGCCATTGCGCGCCTGGCCGAGATCAAACAGATGCGTGCGCTGCGCATCCTCAGCCTGCCGTGTTCTACCGGTGAAGAACCGTATTCGATTGCCATGGCACTGTTGGATGCTGGCCTCGCGCCGCACCAGTTCAAGGTGCAGGGCATGGACGTCAGCCCGCTGTCGGTGGAGCGCGCGCGGCGCGGGGTGTATGGCAAAAACTCGTTTCGCGGCGGCGATCTGGCCTTTCGTGATCGCCACTTTGTCGAGTACGGCGACGGGTTCCACATCGCCGAACGCGTGCGTGAGCAGGTTCGCCTGCAAGTCGGCAACCTGCTCGATCCGCGCCTGTTGGCCAATGAGGCGGCCTACGATTTCGTGTTCTGCCGCAACCTGCTGATCTACTTCGACCAGCCGACCCAGAAGCAGGTGTTCGACGTACTCAAGGGCCTGACCCACGTGGACGGCGTGCTGTTTATCGGCCCCGCCGAGGGCAGCCTGCTGGGGCGTCATGGCATGCGTTCGATTGGCGTGCCGCAGTCGTTTGCCTTCAGTCGGCATGCGGAGCCGCTGCCGCCGGAGCCGGTGTTCGTGCCGATGCCGGTGGTGCCCCAGCGCAGCGCCGCGCCGATTGCGCTCAAGCCGCGGCCGTTCAGCACGGCCAGCGCGCAAGTGGTGCCGATCAAGGCGCCAGCGTCCGATGCCGAGACTTTGCTCAGCCGCATCGCGACACTGGCCAATGAAGGCAAGAGCGCCGAGGCCCGGGCCGCGTGCGAGCAGTATCTGAACAACCACCCGCCGGCCGCCCAGGTGTTTTACTGGCTGGGGCTGCTCAGCGATGTGGCCGGCAGCGCCCTGGAAGCCCAGGGCTATTACCGCAAAGCCTTGTACCTGGAACCCCAGCATGCGCAGGCCTTGATGCACCTGGCCGCATTGCTTGAGGCCCAGGGCGACAGCGCGGGGGCGCGCCGCTTGCAGGCGCGGGCCGCGCGTAGCGAGCGAGCTGACAGTGAGCACAAACGATGAGTAGCCCCGACGCGCTCGACACCACCGGCCTGGACCTGACCCTGGCCGACACCCAAGCCATCGACGATTGCTGGAACCGCATCGGCATCCATGGTGACAAGTCCTGCCCGCTGCTGGCAGACCATATCCACTGCCGCAACTGCTCGGTATATTCCGCCGCCGCCACGCGCCTGCTGGACCGTTACGCCCTGCAGCAGGACGAGCGTCGCCCGCAGGCCGCCGCCGAAATCAGCGAAGACGTGGTCACGCGCTCCTTGCTGATGTTTCGCCTCGGCGAAGAATGGCTCGGCATCGCCACCCGTTGCCTGGTGGAAGTGGCGCCGTTGCAGCCGATTCACTCGCTGCCGCACCAACGCTCGCGGGCCTTGCTCGGCGTGGCCAATGTCCGCGGCGCACTGGTGGCGTGCCTGTCGCTGGTGGAGCTGCTGGGCCTGGACGCCAGCAACAATGGCGCGACGGGCGGGCGGATCATGCCGCGCATGCTGATTATCGCCGCGCAGGATGGCCCGGTGGTGGTGCCGGTGGACGAAGTGGACGGCATCCACGCCATCGATGAGCGCACCCTCAAGGCCGCGTCGGCCTCCGGCACCCAGGCCAGCGCGCGCTACACCCAGGGCGTATTGCAGTGGAAAGGCCGCAGCCTGCGTTGGCTGGACGAGGCGCAATTGTTGTCCGCCGTGACCCGGAGCCTCACATGACCCCCGACCAGATGCGCGATGCCTCGCTGCTGGAGCTGTTCAGCCTGGAAGCCGATGCGCAGACCCAGGTGCTGAGCGCGGGCCTGCTGGCCCTGGAACGCAACCCGACCCAGGCCGACCAGTTGGAGGCCTGCATGCGCGCGGCCCACTCGCTCAAGGGCGCGGCGCGCATTGTCGGCGTGGACGCCGGGGTCAGCGTGTCCCATGTGATGGAGGATTGCCTGGTCAGCGCCCAGGAGGGCCGCCTGTACCTGCAACCCGAGCATATCGACGCGCTGCTGCAAGGTACCGACCTGCTGATGCGCATCGCCACGCCGGGCAATGACGTGGGGCCGGCGGATATCGAGGCCTATGTGGCGTTGATGGAGCGCCTGCTCGACCCGTCGCAGCTCACCGCCAAAGTCGCGCCGCCGCCGCCCGCAGCGTCCCCGGCGCCGGTCGTCGAAGAACTGCCGCCGGAACCCGAGCCCGCGCCGCCGGTGGCCAGCGACCCACCGCGCCAGAACAAACGTATGACCGAAGGCGGCGAACGCGTGTTGCGGGTGACCGCCGAGCGCTTGAACAGCCTGCTCGACCTGTCGAGCAAATCCCTGGTGGAAACCCAGCGGCTCAAGCCGTACCTGGCCAGCCTGCAACGCCTCAAGCGCATTCAAAGCCAGAGCGTGCGGGCCCTGGACACATTGGACGGCCAACTCAAGACCCTGGACCTGAACCTCGAGGCCCAGGAAGCCCTGGCCGATACGCGCCGCCTGCTGGCCGAAGCCCAGGCCCTGCTGGCGGAAAAACACGCCGAGCTGGATGAGTTCGGCTGGCAGGCCGGGCAGCGGGCCCAGGTGCTTTATGACACCGCGCTGGCCTGCCGCATGCGCCCGTTTGCCGACGTGCTGGCCGGGCAGGTGCGCATGGTGCGCGACCTCGGCCGCAGCCTCGGCAAGCAGGTGCGCCTGGAGATCGAGGGCGAAAAGACCCAGGTCGACCGCGACGTGCTGGAAAAACTCGAAGCGCCGCTGACCCATTTACTCCGCAATGCCGTCGACCACGGCATAGAAATGCCCGAGCAACGCGTGCTGGCGGGCAAACCCGCAGAAGGCCTGATCCGCCTGCGCGCGTCCCACCAGGCCGGGTTGCTGGTACTGGAATTGAGCGATGACGGCAATGGTGTCGACCTGGAGCGCCTGCGCGGCACCATCGTCGACCGGCACCTGTCGCCGCTGGACACCGCCCTGCGCCTGAGCGAAGAAGAGCTGCTGACGTTCCTGTTCCTGCCGGGTTTCAGCCTGCGCGACAAGGTCACCGAAGTGTCCGGGCGCGGCGTCGGCCTGGATGCGGTGCAGCATATGGTCCGCCAACTGCGTGGCGCGGTGGTGCTGGAACAGACGGCGGGGCAGGGCAGCCGGTTTCACCTGGAAGTGCCGCTCACCCTGTCGGTGGTACGCAGCCTGGTGGTGGAAGTCGGCGAGGAAGCCTATGCGTTCCCGCTGGCGCATATCGAACGCATGTGCGACCTGGCGCCCGACGACATCGTGCAACTGGAAGGTCGCCAGCATTTCTGGCACGAGGGCCGGCATGTCGGCCTGGTCGCCGCCAGCCAGCTGTTGCAGCGCCCGGCGGGGCAGAGCAGCCAGGAAACCTTGAAAGTCGTGGTGATCCGCGAGCGCGATGCTGTGTACGGGATCGCCGTGGAGCGCTTTATCGGCGAACGCACGCTGGTGGTGTTGCCGCTGGATGATCGCCTCGGCAAGGTCCAGGATATTTCCGCCGGCGCCTTGCTCGACGATGGCTCGGTGGTATTGATCGTTGATGTGGAAGACATGCTGCGTTCGGTGGACAAGCTGCTCAACACCGGCCGCCTGGAACGCATCGCCCGGCGCAGCCAGCAAGCCACCGAGGCGCCGCGCAAGCGGGTGCTGGTGGTGGACGACTCGCTTACCGTGCGGGAGCTGCAGCGCAAATTGTTACTTAATCGTGGTTATGAAGTGGCTGTGGCGGTCGATGGCATGGACGGTTGGAACGCTTTGCGCTCCGAAGACTTTGACCTGTTGATCACAGATATTGATATGCCCCGCATGGACGGTATTGAATTGGTCACACTCTTGCGCCGTGATACTCGCCTGCAATCGTTGCCGGTGATGGTGGTGTCCTACAAGGATCGCGAAGAAGACCGACGTCGTGGACTGGACGCCGGCGCCGACTATTATTTAGCCAAAGCCAGTTTCCATGACGACGCCCTGCTGGACGCCGTGATGGAGCTGATCGGAGGCGCACGGGCATGAGGATTGCGATCGTCAATGACATGCCCCTGGCGGTGGAGGCCTTGCGCCGCGCCTTGAGCCTGGAGCCCGCGCACCAGGTGGTATGGGTGGCCGGCAATGGCCTGGAAGCGGTGCAGCGCTGCGCCGAACTGACCCCGGACCTGATCCTGATGGACCTGATCATGCCGGTGATGGACGGCGTGGAGGCCACTCGCCAGATCATGGCCGAGACCCCGTGCGCGATCCTGCTGGTGACCGTCGACCGTCAGGCCAATATGAGCCGGGTGTTCGAAGCCATGGGCCATGGCGCGCTGGATGTGGTGGACACCCCGGCACTGGGCGTGGGCAACCCCAAGGACGCGGCGGCGCCGCTGTTGCGTAAGATCCTCAATATCGGCTGGCTGATCGGTCAGCGCGGCAGCCGCGTGCGCGCCGAAACCGCGCCTGGGCGCAACACCGGCAAACGCCAGAGCCTGGTGGCTATCGGCTCCTCGGCGGGCGGCCCGGCTGCCCTGGAAATCCTGCTCAAGGGCTTGCCCCGGGACTTTTCCGCCGCCATTGTGCTGGTGCAGCATGTGGACCAGGTATTCGCCGCCGGCATGGCCGAATGGCTGAGCAGCGCCTCCGGCCTGCCGGTGCGCCTGGCTCGCGAGGGCGAGCCGCCGCAAAGCGGTGTGGTGCTGCTGGCCGGCACCAACCACCACATTCGTCTATTGAAGGATGGCACGCTAGCCTATACCGCAGAGCCGGTGAACGAGATTTACCGGCCTTCGATCGACGTGTTTTTTGAAAGCGTGGCCAGCCACTGGAATGGCGATGCCGTCGGCGTATTGCTGACCGGCATGGGGCGCGACGGGGCCCAGGGCCTCAAGTTGCTGCGTGAACAAGGTTATTTGACCATCGCCCAGGATCAGCAAAGCTCGGCGGTGTATGGCATGCCCAAAGCGGCGGCGGCGATTGATGCTGCTGTTGAAATTCGCCCACTGGATAGAATTGCGCCCCGGTTGCTGGAGGTATTCTCGAAATGATCGATGCCCTCGGCAGTGCTGGCTTGCAGGTAGTAATTCAGGTGACTGCAGATGAATGATTTACAGATCGACGACATCAAGACCGACGAAAATGCCGCCATGGTGTTGCTGGTCGACGACCAGGCCATGATCGGCGAAGCCGTGCGGCGCGGCCTGGCCCATGAAGAAAACATCGACTTCCATTTCTGCGCCGACCCGCACCAGGCCATTGCCCAGGCTATCCGTATCAAGCCTACGGTGATCCTGCAGGATCTGGTGATGCCCGGCCTCGACGGGCTTACGTTGGTGCGTGAATACCGCAACCATCCGGCCACGGCGAATATTCCGATCATTGTGCTGTCGACCAAGGAAGACCCGCTGATCAAGAGCGCGGCGTTTTCGGCTGGGGCCAACGATTACCTGGTCAAGCTGCCGGACAATATCGAGTTGGTGGCACGTATTCGCTACCACTCGCGCTCGTATATGACCTTGTTACAGCGGGATGCGGCGTATCGTGCGTTGCGGGTCAGCCAGCAGCAATTGCTCGACACTAATCTGGTGCTGCAGCGCTTGATGAACTCCGACGGTTTGACGGGGCTGTCCAATCGCCGGCACTTTGATGAGTACCTCGAGCTGGAATGGCGTCGCGCCATGCGGGACCAGACGCAGTTGTCGTTGTTGATGATCGATGTGGATTTTTTCAAGACCTACAACGATAGCTTTGGGCATGTTGAAGGGGATGAGGCGTTGCGCAAGGTGGCGGCCACTATTCGCGATGCCAGCAGCCGGCCTTCGGATTTGCCGGCGCGCTATGGGGGAGAGGAATTTGCCTTGGTGCTGCCCAACACGTCGCCCGGCGGTGCACGGCTGGTGGCCGAGAAGCTGCGCATGGCTGTTGCCGCGTTGAAAATCCCGCATATTGCGCCGGCTGAGGGTGCCAGCCTGACCATCAGTATCGGCTTGTCGACCATGACGCCGCAGCAGGGGACGGATTGTCGGCAGTTGATTTTGGCGGCGGATAAGGGCTTGTATACGGCCAAGCATAATGGGCGTAATCAGGTCGGTATCGAATAGCCTGAGGCCGCTGCAGGTCCAAATGTGGGAGGGGCCCTCCCACATTTGATCTCCATATATCAGATAGGTATCACCCTGCTTTTCGCCAAGCGGGCTGCCGCTCCCCCCCATTTGCCGTTATACTCGTCGGCTTTCAAAAGTTCGCCAACGAGTGCTGCCCGCCATGGAAATCAACCCGATCCTTAACACCATCAAGGACCTGTCCGAGCGCTCCGAAACTATTCGGGGGTATCTTTGACTACGATCAAAAGCATGAGCGTCTGACCGAAGTCAATCGCGAGCTTGAAGATCCGGCTGTCTGGAACAAACCTGAATACGCCCAAGAGTTGGGCCGCGAGCGCTCTGCGCTGGCACAAATCGTCGATACCCTCGATGAATTGAACACCGGTCTGGCCGATTGCCGTGACCTGCTGGACATGGCCGTCGAAGAAAACGACGAAGGCGCAGTGGGCGATGTCGTCGCCGAGCTGGCCCGTCTCGAGGAAAACCTCGCCAAACTCGAATTCCGTCGCATGTTCAGCCACGAAATGGACCCGAACAACGCCTACCTGGACATCCAGGCCGGCTCCGGCGGTACCGAAGCCCAGGACTGGGCCAACATCCTGCTGCGCATGTACCTGCGCTGGGCCGACAAACGCGGTTTCGACGCGACCATCATGGAGCTGTCGGCCGGTGAAGTCGCCGGTATCAAAGGCGCGACCGTGCACATCAAGGGTGAATACGCCTTTGGCTGGCTGCGTACCGAAATCGGCGTACACCGCCTGGTGCGCAAGAGCCCGTTCGACTCCGGCAACCGTCGCCACACCTCGTTTTCGGCGGTGTTCGTCTCGCCAGAGATCGACGACAAGGTGGAAATCGAGATCAACCCGGCTGACCTGCGCATCGACACGTACCGTTCTTCCGGTGCCGGTGGTCAGCACGTAAACACCACCGACTCGGCCGTACGTATCACCCACGTACCGACCAACACCGTGGTCAGCTGCCAGAACGAACGTTCCCAGCACGCCAACAAGGACACCGCCATGAAAATGCTGCGGGCCAAGTTGTACGAGCAGGAAATGCAGAAACGCAACGCCGCGTCCCAGGCGCTGGAAGACACCAAGTCGGATATCGGCTGGGGTCACCAGATCCGCTCGTACGTGCTCGATGCCTCGCGGATCAAGGATCTGCGCACTAACATCGAACGCAGCGACTGCGACAAGGTGCTCGACGGTGATATCGACGAATACCTGGAAGCCAGCCTGAAATCCGGCCTGTAAAAAGACGATAGGCGATCCCCGGCCTAAGCCGGGGACAACGAACCTGATGGAAAATTTAAAGACATGAGCGACCAACAACTCGACCAGGCCCTGCAACAGGAAGAAAACTCCCTGATCGCCCTGCGCAAGGAAAAGCTTGCTGCCGAGCGCGCCAAGGGCAACGCCTTCCCCAACGACTTCCGTCGCGAAAACTACTGCGAAGATCTGCAGAAGCAATACGCGGACAAGACCAAGGAAGAGCTGGCAGAAGCTGCGATCCCGGTCAAGGTGGCAGGTCGCATCATGCTCAACCGTGGCTCGTTCATGGTGATCCAGGACATGACCGGGCGTATCCAGGTCTACGTCAACCGCAAAACCCTGCCTGAAGAAACCCTGGCCTCGGTGAAAACCTGGGACATGGGCGACATCATCGCCGCCGAAGGCACCCTGGCCCGTTCCGGCAAGGGCGACCTGTACGTCGAGATGACAAACGTGCGCCTGCTGACCAAGTCGCTGCGCCCGCTGCCGGACAAGCACCACGGCCTGACCGACACCGAGCAGCGCTATCGTCAGCGCTACGTTGACCTGATCGTCAACGAAGAGGTGCGCCAGACCTTCCGCGTGCGTTCGCAGGTTATCGCCCACATCCGTAGCTTCCTGATGGCGCGTGATTTCCTCGAAGTGGAAACCCCGATGCTGCAAACCATCCCCGGTGGTGCTGCAGCCAAGCCGTTCGAAACCCACCACAACGCGCTGGACCTGGAAATGTTCCTGCGTATCGCGCCAGAGCTTTATCTGAAGCGCCTGGTAGTGGGTGGCTTTGAGAAGGTGTTCGAGATCAACCGCAACTTCCGTAACGAAGGCGTCTCGACCCGTCACAACCCAGAATTCACCATGTTGGAGTTCTACCAGGCCTACGCCGACTACGAAGACAACATGGACCTCACCGAAGAACTGTTCCGCGAATTGGCGCAGCTGGTCCTGGGCAGCACCGACGTGCCGTACGGCGACAAAGTGTTCCACTTCGGCGAGCCGTTCGTGCGCCTGTCGGTGTTCGACTCGATCCTCAAGTACAACCCCGAGCTGACCGCCGACGACCTCAACGACATCGACAAGGCCCGTGCGATCGCCAAGAAAGCCGGCGCCAAGGTGCTGGGCTTCGAAGGCCTGGGCAAACTGCAGGTGATGATTTTCGAAGAGCTGGTGGAGCACAAGCTGGAGCAGCCGCACTTCATTACCCAGTACCCGTTCGAAGTGTCGCCGCTGGCACGTCGCAACGATGACAACCCGAACGTCACCGACCGTTTCGAGCTGTTCATCGGTGGCCGCGAAATCGCCAACGCCTACTCCGAGCTTAACGACGCGGAAGACCAGGCCGAGCGCTTCATGGCCCAGGTGGCCGACAAGGACGCCGGCGACGACGAAGCCATGCACTACGACGCCGACTTCGTACGCGCCCTGGAATACGGCATGCCGCCAACTGCCGGTGAAGGTATCGGCATCGACCGCCTGGTGATGCTGTTGACTAACTCGCCGTCGATCCGCGATGTGATCTTGTTCCCGCACATGCGGCCACAAGCGTAAGCGTAGCGAAATCCGAAGCCGCCTTTTATAAGGCGGCTTTTTTATGTGGCGTTTTTAAGCGTCAAGCAAATAGCGCCAGGTTTTGATCTATTCAAGGATGTGTGTGGTGAACCGCGTAATGGCTCAAGAAGGCGCCGCCGGCATTGCTGCTGCCGTGGCTGAAAGCGTCCAGTACCAGGGCCGCAAGGCCAGTCGTCGGGGCAGCGAGCAACGCAGGCAGGACATTCTCGATGCCGCCATGCGCATTGTGGTGCGTGACGGCGTGCGTGCCGTGCGGCATCGGGCGGTGGCGGCGGAGGCAGGGGTGCCGTTGTCGGCCACCACCTACTATTTCAAGGACATCGATGACCTGCTCACCGATACCTTCGCCCAATACGTGGAGCGCAGCGCAGCCTTCATGGGCAAGCTGTGGGTACGCAACGAAGGTCTGCTGCGCGAAATGGTTGCCTACGGCGACGGCAGCGCGGCGTCGCGCTCGCAACTGGCGGATGATATTGCGCGCCTCACCGCCGATTACGTGCAGCGCCAACTGACCAACCGTCGCGACTACCTGATGGCCGAACAGGCCTTTCGCCAAGAGGCTTTGCTCAACCCGCGCCTGGCCGAACTGGTGCGCTCCCACCAGCAGATCCTGTTGCAGGGCACAGGGCAGTTTTTCCAGGTATTGGGCTCCCGCGAGCCACAACAGGATGCCAAAGTGTTGACGGCGATAATCGGTCGGATGGAATATCAGGGCCTGTTGCGCGGCGCAGAGCCGCTGACCGCTGACGAAATGCTTGAAATCCTCAAGCGTTACATGCATTTGGTGTTGGCCTCGGTCTGACACCGGGGGATGTCCGATGAAAACCTGGCGCGTCGCGCTGATCGCCTTGTCGTTCCTGCTGCTGAGCGGTTGCCTGGTGACTTTCAAGGAGCCGCTGCCGGCGCGCGAAGTGGCGCCGGATGAATTGCTCGGCAAATGGGCCAGCAAGAACGCCTGGGGCGAGCCGCTGAACCTGCAGGTTACCCGGGCGGGCACCCACCAATACAAAGCCGTGAGCTACCCTACAGCAGAGCCGGGCCAGCGCGATGAGTACCTGTTTACGGTGTCGCGGCATGGCAGCCGCTGGTATTTGTCGGCACCGTTGCCGGCCAAGCTTGGCGGGCATTTCATCCTTGCCGGTTTTGAGTTTGATGAAAAGCACGAACTGGTGGTCTACAACCTCGACCTGGAGCAGGTCCATCAAGCCATTGGCCAGAAGGCATTGCAGGGCCATACCGTGGCCACTGTCGAGGGCGATGGCGTACTGGTGGACAGCCCCATGAGCCAGGTGTTTGCCTACCTGGATGACCCGGCCAATGCCGATGTGTTCGTTGAAGCCGTGCGCTACCAGCGCGCGGGCAAATAACGTTTAAAGAGGAAGCACCGGGTGGACGATTACCAGCAGACGATACGCACCTTGTCTGATCGCATTGTGCTGGCGCAAACACCGATTCGCGTCCTCGACGCCGTGAAATGGGACGAGAACATTCGCCAGGGATTCCTCAAGGCCAAGGGCAAGGAAATGCCCAAGGTGGACCGCGACTATTACCTGAACCGCCCGCTGTCGTTCGACTCCAGCGCGGTGAAGCTGGAATTCCAGAACATCGAGCGCGACATCACTCGCCGCCTCGGCCAGTTCAGCCCGGTGGGGCAGATCATGCGCCGCATGTGCCGGGAATACCGCATGGTGGTGCGCATGCTTGAAGCGCGCGGCACCGAGGACTTCGGCCTGATCTCCCAGGAGCTGTACGGCGCCGCCTCGGATGCGTTCCACGCTGGCGACCCGACCCTGGCTGACCTGGGCCTGATGCTCTCCGACTACCTGAACAATATCGACGGCCGTGGCGACCTCAAGGATGAAGCCAAGACCCTCACCGCCAAGGACGCCGTGGCCCTGCTGCAAACCCGCCTGAACAAAGTGTTTGGCGAGGCCGAAGAAACCATCCGGGTGTTCGAGTCCGACGGCATTGTCGCCGACGCGGCGGCGGGCGCCGACTACATCAAGATCCGCGCCGATGCGATGTTCAACAACCGCGACGTGCGTGCCCTCGAAGTGCATGAAGGCCTGGTGCACGTCGGCACCACCCTCAATGGCCAGAACCAGCCGATCTGCACCTTCCTGTCCAAGGGCCCACCGTCGTCAACCGTGACCCAGGAAGGCCTGGCGATCTTGATGGAGATCATCACCTTCGCCTCCTACCCGAGCCGCTTGCGCAAGTTGACCAATCGCACCCGCGCCATCCATATGGTGGAAGAGGGCGCCGACTTCCTGCAGGTGTTCGAATTCTTCCGTGAGCAAGGCTTTGAAGTGGCCGAAAGCTACGGCAACGCCAGCCGCGTTTTCCGTGGCTCGGTGCCGAACGGTCTGCCCTTCACCAAGGACCTGTCCTACCTCAAGGGCTTTATCATGGTCTACAACTACATCCAGCTGGCGGTACGCAAAGGCAAACTGGAGCAGGTGCCGCTGCTGTTCTGCGGCAAGACCACCCTGGAAGACATGCGCACCTTGCGCCAACTGGTGGATGAAGGCCTGGTGGTACCGCCCAAGTACCTGCCCGAGCAGTTCCGCGACATGAATGCACTGGCGGCGTGGATGTGTTTCTCCAACTTCCTCAACCACCTGAGCCTGGACCGGATCGAGGCGGATTACTCGAATATCCTTTAAATGGATTGTCCTGGCGGAACCGGATCAAAAATGTGGGAGCGGGCTTGCTCGCGAATGCGGTGTGTCAGTAACCAATGTGTCCGCTGACCCACCGCATTCGCGAGCAAGCCCGCTCCCACATTTGATCTCCACTAGCCTGTAAGATCGATTTCCAAACCATTCATGAGGCTTCAACGGATGAGAATCCTCGCCATTCTTTGCCTGCTACTCACGTTGAACGGCTGCAGCTCCTTGCTGTTCTACCCCGAACCCGGCCTGCCGTTCACGCCTGAAAAAGCCCACCTGGCCTACCGCGACGTCACCCTGACCACCGCCGACGGGGTAAAACTTCACGCCTGGTGGCTGCCGGCAAAAGCAGGCGTGCCGCTCAAAGGCACTGTGCTGCACTTGCACGGTAACGGCGGCAACCTGGCGTGGCACCTGGGCGGCAGTTGGTGGTTGCCGGAGCAAGGTTATCAAGTGCTGCTGCTGGACTATCGCGGTTATGGCCTGTCTGAAGGCAAGCCGTCGTTACCGGCGGTCTATCAGGATGTGGATGCGGCGTTCAATTGGATCGACAAGGCCGCCGAAACCCAGGGCCAACCGTTGATCGTGCTCGGCCAGAGCCTGGGCGGCGCGCTGGCGGTGCATTACCTGGCGGCCCACCCGCAGCGGCAGTCCCAGCTCAAGGCGCTGGTATTGGACGGTGTGCCCGCCAGTTACCGTGACGTAGGACAATTTGCGCTGAGCACCTCTTGGTTAACATGGCCGTTCCAGGTGCCGTTGTCCTGGCTGGTGCCGGATGCCGACAGTGCGATCAATGCCATGCCCCGGCTGACCGGTGTGCCGAAGCTGCTGTTCCACAGCCTCGATGACCCGATCGTGCCCGTGGCCAACGGCATCCGCCTGTACCAGGCCGCGCCGCCGCCCCGGGTGCTGCAGTTGACTCGCGGGGGGCATGTGCAGACCTTTGCCGACAAGACCTGGCAAACCGTGATGCTGCGTTATCTGGACGATCCCCAGCACTTCAACGGCCTGCGCCGCCTGGGTGAAATCCCGAATTACCCCACTTCTAAAGTTGATTCAGAGAGCCCGCAATGAGCGAAGAACGCAACATGATCCCGCTGATCCTCACCGGGATCGGCACCATCATCGGTACCGTCGGTTGCTTGTGGTACTACGGCTACCTGCACTTCGCCAAACCCGAAGATGCGCTGCTGCTCAGTGATTTCACCCTGCTCAAGACCGTGCCCGGCGAGGACTACAAAATCTCCCTGACTCCGGCCGCCCAAGTCGCGCAATGCGTGGATGGCGTGCTGGTGATGTTCGACACCGAGCAGAAAGGCCTCAGCGGTGTATTGGTGAACAACAAGAAGCAGGCGGTGCGCTGCCTGGGCCAGGAAACACCGCAGTTGCAGCAGTAGTTCCCCGCTCATCCACCGGTCGGACTCAGGAAATAGTTGGAACCGTATCCCGTAAGAAGCCACTGACTGGGTTGTCAGCGTTGCTGATAGCTAACTTATGTAGTGCGAATCTGGAGTGTAATTATGATCGGTGGAACTGGTGGAATAGGCGCGCTCGAGAAAATGATGGAGATGGCCCAAGGCTTTGCGAAGCTGGGTCAAGGCGCGGCACAAGGTGAGGAAGGCGCACAGGGTGCAGGAAAGCAGGGGAAAGCCGACCCACTCAAACTGTTGATGGACATGCTGTCGGCGGGTAACGGTGGGGCGGATGGCGGCTCCGAAGGCCAAATGGATGCAGAGACGCTTGAAAAGAAAATAGCGGGCCGCGAGGGCCTGGAGGCCATGATGCCCAAAATGGACACGCGAAAGATTGAAGTCTAATCATTAAAAAACCCACCGTAAGGTGGGTTTTTTCATTCTTTAATCAATCAGTTAGCAACGGAAGAACGCGGCTTGACCGGTTGGTTGTCGTTGGAGATGGTCACTTCAACGCGGCGGTTCATGGCGCGGCCCGATACGCTGCCGTTATCGGCAACCGGGTATTCCTTGCCATAGCCCTGGGTCACGATGCGCGAGATATCCACGCCTTGCTGTGCCAGTGCACGCTGTACGGAAGCCGCACGGCGCTCCGACAGGCTCTGGTTGTAAGAGTCGGAACCGGTGCTGTCGGTGTAGCCTTCGACGATCACTTTACGGTCCGGGTTGTCACGCAGGAACTGCGCCAGCTTGGTGATGTTCACCAGGCCGCTGGATTTCAGGTCGGACTTGTTGGTGGCGAACAGCACGTCACCGAAGGTCACCAGCGTACCGCGATCGGTTTGCTTGGCATTCAGGCTGTCTTGCAGTTGCTTGATCTGCGCATCACGCGCTTGCAGCAGTGCACGAGCGCGCTCGTCGCCAGCGTTTTTCAGCTTGGCTTCGGATTCGCGCAGCACGATGGTGTCTTTGGCCACTTCAACGCGCTGGTTGGTCAGGTAGGCCAACTGATCGACTTTCTTTTCGTCTTCCTTGTCACGGTAGGCTTTGTCGGCCTTGTCCAGCCAATCGCTGGCGTCCTTGGTTTCCAGCGCCGCCAGCTTGGTGGCTTGCGGGTTGGTTTGCAGGGACGAGTAGTTGGTCCGTGCATTTTCAAGGTTCGCGTTCGGCGGGGTAGAGCAGGCTGCCAGCGCAACGCTCATTGCCAGCAGGGCAGGGATCATCAATTGTTTACGCATAGTCGTGTCGTCCTTTCAATTCGATATCAAGTGCGATTCAGTCAAGGGGCGCGGCTTATTTCTGCTGGATAGCAGCCGGGCGCATGCCTTCCTGACGCAGCTCGTCAACGGCCTTCTGGGAATCCTTCACAGCCTGTTCGGCCTTGGCAGCCTGGGATTTACGCTCAGCGACGCGAGCGTCCCACTCGGCTTGTTCGGCCAGGCGACGGGCTTCGTCGTAGTTCTTGTCGTGCATGGCAATCTCGGCTTGCTTGAGCTTGTCCTGGGCCGACTTCATTTCCACGGCGGCGTACTCGGTGCCCCCGGCGCTGACCGCGCTGTTCACTGCCGATTGGGTCACGGCATATTGCTCGGTCGGAGGGTTGCCGGCGCAGCCAGCCAAAACGAAGCTGGTGCCGATTGCCAGCGCGGCCAATTTAAGCCCGCGCAGGTGGTTAAACGAGGATTTGGCAGTGCTGGTCTTCATCGTCTTCAACTCCATTGGATTACTCCTGAAAAACATCAAAATCCATCGCACAGGGTGAGCGGCGTCGGGCCTGGCGGTTCAGCGCGTGGCACCTGTTCAAACGACCGTTCCAAGTGATGGCTTACTGGCTGTGACCGGAGGCTTTTTTGAATAGTTCAGAGAAGATGGCGATTTGCCTAAAAAAATATCTGACTGAATGGTCAGCGTTTAAAGGTTGGAACTTTTGCGTTGCACAGCGGTACGTCGGGCCCCTGAAAGGCCCGGAATACAAAGGGATTGCTAGGGTTTTTGAATGTTTATCAATGCTTCGGTTCGTCGGCGCTCGCCGACAAATCATGCAGATAACGACGTGACAGCGTGAGGAAGCGCGGGGTAGGGCCGACGTCTTCGGAAAGCGGGACTACGAAGGAAAATTTTGCGGTCGAGGTAAGCCAGCACAGCTCAGCGTAGCCCAATACTGTCTTGGGTTGTGGTCGTTTCCGGGTGTCGATCCCAGCACCATTTCTTGGTGTGCCCAAGCGTTCGATGTTAAAACGCCTGTACAGGATTCCGCTCACACGATGGCGAGTTACGCACGATGGCACCACGGAAGAACAAAGCACCAAAGGTTGTTGAAGAAGGGGCCGGCGTGAGCACCCGTGACGACTTTTCTGAAACGACAAAGATTCAGTTGCTTGTGAGGGCCGCGAACCTCTGTTCCCGTTGTCGTGTCTTCACGATTGGCTCAACGGATGCGGGTGACAGGAAAAATAGTATCGGTGTCGCTGCACATATTTGTGCTGCTGCGAGCGGGCCGGGTGCCAAACGGTATGACCCAACTCAGACAAAAGCCCAAAGACGACATTTCGATAACGGTATTTGGATGTGCTATTCGTGCTCCAAGCTGATCGACAACGAAGAGACGTTTCACACTGTCGCTCATTTGAAAGAGATGAAGGCCGTTCATCAATCCTACGTTTCTTCGCTGGTTGGTGTGATTCCGATGGCACCATTTGAGGCTGAAAACAAAATTCGTGCGGGGATTATCGAAGCAACCATATCCCTGATTACGAAGGCAGGTAGTCCGGGAAATTTCGACGTCTCGGCGGTCGTTGAAGGTTATGAACAATCAATAAATAGCATTGATCCAAATTTTAAGGTTGTAGTCACTGCTACAAGCGGTTCTGTCTTTCATGAGCTGATTCCGATCACTGATCCTGCACCAGAAATTCAGATAGTTTTTAATGATGACGAAGCCAATGCTTCTGCTGATCAGGCATGGCAAAAAATGACTGAAGTGGGGGAGCCGATTCACATACCTACAAATGATTTCAAATTCGTAGGTTCAAAACTATTCGAACATCTTAATGATGTCATTGTAGGTGGAACCCTTACCCTCACGCCCGGTAAACGACGACTTGAAACTAGTATCTACTTTGTGAGTGATGAAGCCGAATTTGAGCTGGCTTCAACTGAATCATTCATGGGTAAGGGGTCTAAACAGTTCGATATTGCAGGTTCTGCGTTAAACGGATTCTTTACTTTTCGTTATTTTATTCATGATCGATATAAGGTAGATGCAACTTATACATTCGACGTTGCTGGATGGTTGGGTCAGCCCATCAACAATTTTAGGCATTATCACCGTATCAAGCGAGCCTATGACTTTGTTAAAAAATATCCAAAGTCCAGAATTTCAGTCGAAATTGTTCTGAATGGTGAACCTATGCGGCTTTGGGATGGAACGTATGGTGACTACACTGAGCTTTTCAATAGGTTGAAAAAGATCGTTGAGGTTGCTGAGTGCTCCAAAGTCATCGCCTCGAAAATCCCTGAACAGCTAAGATTGAAAACTTTAGACTTAACGCTGCCGGATGAACGATACATAGAACTCTACGCCCAGCTATTCAAAGGTGATGTGATTCGCAAGCTTGATTATGGAGAAAGTATTTTCACTGCCCGTATAGATGAAATAGAAAGCAGAGCAATCAAGGTTTTCTGTTCAGAAGAACAAACTGAGGTTGTGATTGCTAAATCTCCTATAATAGATTTTTTTGGTAATGTTATTAAATTGCCAAGAATGTCAAAAAAAGTATCGTGTTTCGATCTGGTTTTCTTCTCGAGCATTAGAAAAGAAGACTGGAAATCTCTATGGTGTATTGGAAGAGCAAACCATTCTAGTGATTCGGTGATTTCCATTGCACCCGATGAAATTCCGCTGATTTGCAGTGATGAGGATGAAATACATGGATGAGCTTATGCTGATGGATCGGAGTCGAATTCTTCATGAGGCACTTGAACAGTGTGGTTGGGAAAATGCTGATCAAGTGGTTCAGCGGGTTCTGCGTCTAGATCTCGGTTTACCCGCAGAAGACGAATTTGCCGTCATCTGTAGCTGGCTCGGTAAATGTTCACTTGTCCACAAATTGGATCAACAACAAATTCCGAAATCTTCTAAAGAAACCTTTCAGGTTCCTGATTTGTTGGCCGTTTTCAACACTGATAATAATCAATACAGAGTTTTGATCGAAGTAAAAACCAAGCAGGATGAAAACCTTACTCTTAGAGCGAAAGATCGGGAAAGGCTAATCAAGTATAGTGAGTTGTTGGGTATCCCGATATTGTTTGCTTGGAAACGTCACAGCATTTGGACCCTTTTCGATATTTCTCTATTTGAGAGATTTAACAAAAACTATCGTGTGAATTTCTTTTCAGCTTTGTCGAATAGTTTGATGAGTTTGCTAGCCGGTGATATGCATTACCAATTAGGTGATGGCGTGGGGCTGCACCTGAAATTGCGAAAAGATGAAATTCATGAAAGTGATGATACAGAGACTTGGAAAACTAAAATAGAAGATGTCTATTTGCAGGATTACAATGGAGATAAAAATTACACGTTTTCGCCTAGGACGCTCTCGATATTAAATACCTGCGAGCTAGATGAAAATACTGAGATTGATGATGAAACTATCAGGCAAGGTTTTACTGTGCGTTCTGATGTTGGCAATGTCGCACATAGAGCAATAGAGACTTTGTTGAAGCTGAAAAAGTCTGATGCTGAAAATAATATACATTGGCGATCTTTGCTTGTTGATGAATCGCCCCTTCATTCCATTTCCAATTTTCAGAAGGCGTTGGACGAAGCTCTCAATCTCAAATTTGTTAAATATATTTTTATTCTGCAACCACAAAAATATCCTGATTTCATAAAGGATGATGATAAAGCTAAAGGGATAAACTGATGTCTGTCATTCAAGTTGAAAAGGCACTGCATGATTTCGCTGTTAAGAGAATGGGTTCTGCAATTGTTTTGAAAGGGGAGTGGGGCACGGGTAAAACCTATCTCTGGAATTCTGTAATTGCAAAGAATCGGTCTAATTTTGCTCGTGTGAACTATTCTTACGTTTCACTTTTCGGAATAAATTCGTTAGCTGACTTAAAGCGTTCAGTTTTTGAGAATACCGTTTCCAGCAAAAGTGCCGGTGATGTCACTACCAAAAACTCTGTTGTTGAAAATATCAAGAAGTTGGATTTCAGTGATGGCGTTGTAGGTTTAAGAAAGATTTTCGGCTATGGGCGGGAAGCAAAAATTCCCTTTGTCGGAAGCTTTGGCGGAGTTATTGATTCGATTCAATACTCTCTTGTTACAGAAACAATCATTTGCATTGACGATTTTGAGCGTCGTGGTAATTCTTTATCTGCACGGGATGTATTAGGATTGGTTTCAAATTTGATCGAGAAAAAGAATTGCTCGGTCATCTTAATTTTGAATGAAGGGTCACTCAAACCGGATGATGAGTTTTTCACATACAGTGAAAAAGTTTTTGATTATGAGATTGTTTTTAGTCCTTCGGTGCAAGAATCAGCCTCTTTGGTTTTTAGCCCATCCGGTGAGGCACGTAAGATAGTTTCGAAAAACGCCATTAAGCTGAAAATAAACAATGTTCGTTTGCTCAAGAAAATTGATTATTTCGCAGGTCTTCTGCATGAGCGGCTGAATGGTTGTAATGAGCTTGTGCAGCGGCAGGCTTATAGGACGTTGCCTCTTGCAGTTCTTTCAATCTATGGCGGGAATTCGGCAGGCGTAGATATCGACTTCCTGTTGACTTACCAAGGTAGCTTATCTGGGTATCGTATGCCTGATGATGATCGATCCCCAGAAGAAATAAAATTACTCGCAGAAATAGACCTTAAGATTGAATATTTGCAAGATTATGGATTCAGTTCCACTGATGAATTCGACGTTGCGATCATAAATTTAGTTAGAAAAGGTTATGCTGACGATCAGTCAATGCGAGATTTAGTCGTCGCGTTGGAAGTCAAAATTAAGCATGATGAAGATATTGCTTTGTTACAGAAAGCTTGGAATGTCTTCCACGCTTCTTTTTCAAAAAATGATGATGAGGTTTTTGCCGCATTCGATTTAGCTATAGATGTGTCTTTGGTCAATTTTTCAATAAATGATTTAGATTCGGTTGCTTCTATTTATTACGATGTCGGGCGGATCGATAAAATAAACAGCGACATAGATAAGTATTTTATTGAGGTTGTTGCACCAAGTGATATACGTGAAAAAAGCGATGTGTTTCGCTGGCCTGCGAATCCCTATATTCAACAGAAGCTTGAAGAGTTTTTTGATGGTCTGGTAATAGAAAAGAGTCTGCCTGATTTGATAAATTACGCTTATAACGTTTCTGGTTTTGAAAATACTGATGTTAGAAATAGCGTTGCCAAAAAAACAGAAGCTGAATTCTTAGAATATTTTTCAAGCTTAGATGATTATAATTTCACAAACCTTGTGCGGATGTGCTTGAAATGCGGTCAGGTTAGTTCTCCTGATAATGATATTCAGGATGGTTATCATGATATTTTTTTCAAGATGTACCGTTGCCTAATGAAAATGTGCGAAGGCTCTCCGCTCAATAAAGCCAGAATGAGTAAATTTCAAGGTTACGAAAAGCTTTACGCACAGATTGAAAAGGAAATACTCTCTCGCCAAGGTAAGGTTGAATAGCCCCTTGCGAGGCTAGTGTTTCGTATCTAAGACCCTATCCCCGTAGGGTCTTTGAAATTGCTTGTTCAGCTTCGACGTAGGCGGGTGTCTTACCAGCGTCGGCAAAAATCTCTTCACCTTCCTCCACTCTGATCACCTCAGTCCCTTTGACGTAGGGCATGGCTGTTTCCGCTTCTTTTATAGCAGAGTGAATCAGACCTTCCGTGATGATGCTTTGATCCAGTCCATAGGCTTCCGCAAACGCCTTGATTTTCACTAGGTCTTGATGGCGAATGGTCAGGGTGATCTCAACAAGCTTCGAGGTTTCGTGAGCTTTGTTTTCCCAGTTGCTGAGCATCGTTTTGAAGGTGTCCATGGGGAGTCTCCGGCGTGGCTACATATGTCGTAAATCTAAGACTGTCTTTACCACTCATGGTTCTCTGAAATGATCGCTAAGCCATGTTCTACGCGGCTTTCAAGAGATATTGAGTTTTTCCTATTGCGTGCTCGCTTTCTTCGTAGAGCGGGTCGCCCTCTTCGTCGGTCGCGATTACCTGCTTGCCCTTGATGTAGGGAAAGCTGGCTTCCAGCTCTTCAAGGGCAGCGCCGATCAGCTCGCCGAGCAGCTCTTCGGCGTGGCGCTTGGGGTACATTTCGGCGATGGCCGCCAGCCTTGCGGCGGCTTCTACGTCCAAATGGATCGCATATTCGGTTTTGGTCAGGCGACCCTTGGCGTTTTCTTCCCAATGCTGGGCCAGTTCTCGAATTTTCATGGCAACCTCAATAAAACCCACGGTAGCGGGCGGTGATGAGTGACCAGCCGCCTGCGTGGATAAACGCAGCGGCTAAGGTTGAGACTAGCTGCAACTCACAAGGTTTAAAGTCTTGTCATAAAACGATGCTGGCGGCACTCTGGCAGACCTGCGCGTCCCGGATTTCTGGCTGGAGAGTGGCTGATGAGTGATATCGATGCACGCTTGCGTGAGGATGTTCACCTGCTGGGTGAGCTGTTGGGCAACACCATTCGAGAGCAGTACGGCGATGATTTCCTCGACAAGATCGAGCAAATCCGCAAAGGCGCCAAGGCTGACCGGCGCGGCGCCGACTCGGAAAAAGCGGTGGGTGATGAGCTGAGCGCCAGCCTCAACCAGCTGAAGGAAGACGAACTGTTGCCCGTGGCCCGGGCCTTCAACCAGTTCCTCAACCTGGCCAATATCGCCGAGCAATACCAGTTGATTCACCGGCGCGATGAATCGCAACCGGCGCCGTTCGAATCGCGTGTGTTGCCGGAGTTGCTCGCCCGCCTGCAAAGCGAAGGCCACAGCAATGAATCCCTGGCCCGCCAGCTGGGGCGCCTGGAGATCGAGCTGGTCCTCACCGCGCACCCCACCGAAGTGGCACGCCGCACCCTGATCCAGAAATACGATGCGATTGCTGCGCAACTGGCGCTGCAGGATCACCGCGACCTCACCACGGCCGAGCGCGAGCAGATCCGCCAGCGCCTGCAACGGCTGATTGCAGAAGCCTGGCACACCGAAGAAATCCGCCGCACCCGGCCCACCCCGGTGGACGAGGCCAAATGGGGCTTTGCGGTAATCGAACATTCGTTGTGGCACGCCATCCCCAATTACCTGCGCAAGGCCGACCAGGCCTTGCATGCTGCCACCGGCCTGCGCCTGCCCCTGGAGGCGGCGCCGATTCGCTTTGCCTCGTGGATGGGCGGCGACCGCGACGGCAATCCGAACGTCACCGCGCCGGTCACCCGCGAGGTGCTGTTGCTGGCACGCTGGATGGCGGCCGACCTGTACCTGCGCGATATCGATCACCTGGCCTCCGAACTGTCGATGCAGCAAGCCAGCGCGGCGTTGCAGGCCCAAGTGGGTGACAGCGTTGAACCCTACCGTGCGTTGCTCAAGCAACTGCGCGAGCGCCTGCGTGCCACGCGCCAATGGGCGCACACCTCGTTGACGGCCAGCACCCCGGCGCCGGCGGCGGTGCTGCAGAACAACCGCGACCTGCTGGACCCGCTGGAGCTGTGCTACCAGTCGCTGCACGAATGCGGCATGGGCGTGATCGCCGATGGCCCGCTGCTCGATTGCCTGCGCCGCGCGGTGACTTTTGGCCTGTTCCTGGTGCGCCTGGACGTGCGCCAGGATTCCAGTCGCCATTCCGCAGCCATGACTGAAATCACCGACTACCTGGGCCTGGGTCGTTACGAGGACTGGGACGAAGACACGCGCATCAGCTTCCTGATGAAGGAACTGGCCAACCGTCGCCCCTTGCTGCCCGGCTATTTCAAACCATCGGCGGATACCGCCGAAGTACTCAACACCTGTAAGGAAGTCGCTGCTGCGCCCGCTGCGTCGCTTGGCTCGTATGTCATCTCGATGGCTGGCGCCGCGTCGGATGTGCTCGCGGTGCAACTGCTGCTTAAAGAGTCGGGCGTACAACGGCCGATGCGCGTGGTGCCGTTGTTCGAAACCCTGGCCGACCTGGACAACGCCGGCCCGGTCATCGAACAATTGCTGCTGTTGCCGGGCTACCGCACTCGCTTGCAGGGCCCGCAGGAAGTGATGATCGGCTACTCGGACTCGGCCAAGGACGCCGGCACCACCGCCGCCGCCTGGGCGCAGTACCGCGCGCAGGAACGGCTGGTGGATATCTGCCGCGAGCAGCAGGTGGAACTGCTGTTGTTCCATGGTCGCGGCGGCACCGTCGGGCGTGGCGGCGGCCCGGCCCACGCGGCGATCCTGTCGCAGCCTCCGGGTTCGGTGGCGGGGCGGTTCCGCACCACCGAGCAGGGCGAAATGATTCGTTTCAAATTCGGCTTGCCGGACATCGCCGAGCAGAACCTCAACCTCTACCTGGCCGCCGTGCTGGAGGCGACGCTGTTGCCGCCGCCCCCTCCGGAACCGGCCTGGCGCCATTTGATGGATGAATTGGCGGCAGATGGTGTCAGTGCTTACCGCGCGGTGGTGCGGGAAAATCCGCAGTTCGTCGAATATTTCCGCCAATCCACGCCGGAGCAGGAGCTCGGCCGCTTGCCCCTGGGCAGTCGCCCGGCCAAGCGCCGTGCGGGCGGGATTGAAAGTTTGCGCGCCATCCCGTGGATCTTCGGCTGGACCCAGACCCGCCTGATGCTGCCTGCCTGGCTCGGCTGGGAAGCGGCACTGAGCAAGGCCCTGGAGCGCGGAGAAGGCGAACTGTTGGGGCAGATGCGCGAACAGTGGCCGTTTTTCCGTACGCGCATCGACATGCTGGAAATGGTGCTGGCCAAGGCGGATGCCGATATCGCCCGGCTCTATGACGAGCGCCTGGTGCAGCCGGACCTGTTGCCATTGGGCGCGCACTTACGCGACCTATTGTCGCAGGCATGCAGTGTGGTGCTTGGCCTGACCGGCCAGTCGCAACTGCTGGCCCACAGCCCGGACACCCTGGAGTTCATCCGCCTGCGCAACACCTACCTCGACCCCTTGCACCGGTTGCAGGCCGAGTTGCTGGCGCGTTCACGCCAGCAGGACGCGGCACAGGGCAGCCCTCTGGAGCAGGCGTTGCTGGTGTCCGTGGCCGGTATTGCGGCCGGTTTACGTAACACCGGCTAAGATTTTTTGCGTGTTCTCAAAGGCTTGCAGATAAACCACGGCGGCCGCCCCGCACAGGGCGGCCGACGTTTGTGCGGCCGGGTTGCACCCAGGCACACCCTACCAATGGAGCATGCGCGGCGCGGGTTCCTGCGACTTTCGGTGGCTTGTGTGCGGGGGGCCTGCTGTGTATCTTGATCAGCCTTTGGCCGTTTGTGCGGCCTTGATCCATATTCAAAAAGCCATATTTTTACGAGATTGGCCCCACGCGGCGAATCCGAGCGTCATCTCTATAAAAAATTGAGGAGCACATCGATGCGCGTCATTCTGCTGGGAGCTCCCGGGGCCGGTAAAGGTACTCAGGCAAAGTTCATCACTGAAAAGTTCGGCATTCCACAAATCTCCACCGGTGACATGCTGCGCGCTGCGGTAAAAGCAGGCACCGAGCTGGGCGTTCAAGCCAAAAGCATCATGGATGCCGGTGGCCTGGTGTCCGATGACCTGATCATCGCCCTGGTCCAGGACCGTATCGCGCAGCCTGACTGCGCCAACGGTTTCCTGTTCGACGGCTTCCCACGCACCATTCCCCAGGCTGAAGCCCTGGTGACTGCCGGTGTAGAGCTGGACGCCGTGGTCGAAATCGCCGTTGAAGACGAAGAAATCGTTCAGCGTATTGCTGGCCGCCGCGTTCACGAAGGCTCGGGCCGCGTGTACCACGTGGTCTACAACCCGCCGAAGGTTGAAGGCAAAGACGACATCACCGGTGAAGAACTGGTACAGCGCAAGGACGACACGGAAGAAACCGTGCGCCATCGCCTGTCGGTCTACCATTCCCAGACCAAGCCGCTGGTGGATTTCTACCAGAAGCTGTCCGCTGCCCAGGGCAAGCCGAAGTACAGCCACATCCCTGGCGTTGGCTCTGTAGAAGCCATCACCGCGAAGGTGTTGCAAGCACTGAGCTGATCCAGCCCTCTGCTTCACGCTAACGGCCCGCTTGCGGGCCGTTGTTGTTTATACTGGCGCACTTTTTTCCGACTTGGACACCCACACCGATGAGCACCCTGCTGGCCCTGGACACCGCGACTGAAGCTTGCTCCGTTGCTTTGCTGCACGATGGCAAGGTAACCAGCCACTACGAGGTGATCCCGCGCCTGCATGCGCAGAAGCTGTTGCCGATGATCAAGCAGCTCCTGGAAGACGCCGGCACCACCCTGGCTGCCGTCGATGCCATCGCCTTCGGCCGTGGCCCGGGTGCGTTTACCGGTGTGCGTATCGCCATCGGTGTGGTCCAGGGCCTGGCGTTTGCGTTGGAGCGTCCGGTATTGCCGGTCTCCAACCTGGCGGTGCTGGCCCAGCGCGCGTTGCGTGAGCATGGAGCTACACAGGTAGCGGCGGCGATTGATGCGCGCATGGATGAAGTCTATTGGGGTTGCTACCGCGAAACGGCCGGCGAAATGCGCCTGGTTGGCGTCGAAGCCGTGCAGCCGCCAGAAGCCTCGGGGTTGCCGGAAGGCGCCAGCGGTGACTGGTTCGGCGCCGGCACCGGGTGGGGCTATGGCGAGCGTATCGGCGTGTCACCCGTGGGCCAGGACGCGGCAATGCTGCCCCATGCGGAAGATTTGCTGACCCTGGCGCGCTTCGCGTTCGAGCGCGGCGAGGCGATCCCTGCCGACCAGGCTGCACCGGTGTATCTGCGCGATAAAGTCGCACAAACCAAAGCCGAACGCGGCCTCTAAACGCGGCGAGCGAGATTTCTGTGGCAAGCAGGCTAGTTGTGCCGAGCAGGCTTACTGTGGCGAGCGGGCTTGCTGTGGCGAGCGGGCTTGCTGTGGCGAGCGGGCTTGCCCGCGTTGGGCTGCGAAGCAGCCCCCCTAGGACTAGAAGCCAATTGATATCAAACACGCCGCGAACTACGCCAATCGTCAGAATTTGCCCCCGGTTTTAAACCTTTTTCAAATTATGTGTTCTAGTTATCACCAGAGCATTTGCGCGCTACGGATTGCGCCACTAAAATGCCATTACTGATAGCGAGTTCGCGCCTATGCGTATTGATGGCTTTTCCTCACAGTCCTACCCAATCAAGCGCAAGCCGCGTAAGGCAAACGCCACGGTGGACGATTCCGTCGAGGATTCGCCGGACTTCATAGAAGTCCAAGCCGATGCGCAACCCAGCGCTCAAGCACGCATCAGCGGTGTTCCCGCCCGTCAGCAAGACATGGTCTTCCCGCGCTCCATGAGCAAAAGCGTCGCCACCGCCCTGGCCAGCTACCTGACCACCGCCGGCTTTGTCGAATGGGATATGGAAGTGCTGGGCCTCGATATCCACATCTGATGCGGTTGCCTTACTTCATCGGCTGCCCGTCCTGGAGTGAAAACGCCTGGCGCGAGTACCTGTACCCCGCCGATGCGCGTTCCAGCGACTACCTCGCCCTATATTCCCAAGTCTTCAACGCCGTTGAAGGCAACACCACGTTCTATGCCCGACCCTCGGCCGCCACGGTGCAGCGCTGGGCTGAAATCATGCCCGAGGATTTTCGCTTCACGGCCAAATTCCCTGGTGATATCAGCCACGGCGGCGACTTGCGTGAGCAACTGCCCGCAGCGGAAAGTTTCGTAGGGCTGATGAGCCCGCTCGGCGAGCGGGTTTCGCCGTTATGGCTGCAGCTCTCGGCGAGCTTTTCGCCGCAACGCCTGGGCGAACTGGCCGGTTTTATCGATGGGCTGGAGCGGCCCCTGGCGGTGGAGGTGCGCCACCCGGAATTCTTCGCCAAGGGTGATGCCGAGCGCATGCTCAACCGTTTGCTGCGCGACCGCGGCGTCGAACGTATCTGCCTCGACCCGCGCGCGCTGTTCAGTTGCACCTCCACCTCGGCTGCCGTGCTGCATGCGCAATCGAAAAAGCCCAAAGTGCCGACGCGCCCCGCAGCATTGACGCAGTTTCCGCAGGTGCGTTTTATCGGCCACCCGGAGCTGGAAGCCAACGACCCGTTCCTGATCCCATGGGTGGAAAAAATCGCTGTCTGGATCGAAGAGGGACGTACGCCGTATGTGTTCCTGCACACCTCCGACAACCGCCTCGCCGCACAACTGGCCCTGCGTTTCCACGCCAAGCTGATGGCGCGTCTGCCCGGCCTGCCGCCCTTGCCGACCCTGCATCGGCAACCCGCAGCGGAGCAACTGGGGTTACTCTAAGGCTCCTTTGCCCGCCTGGAGTCAGTCATGGATGCCCAAACCCTTCGCGCCGAAACCTTCAGGGCCTTGCACGAGCGTGATCGCGCGTTTGTGATGCCCAACCCGTGGGATGCAGGTTCGGCGATCATGCTCGCCAGCCTCGGTTTTGAAGCCCTGGCGACCACCAGTGCGGGTTATGCGTTCAGCCTGGGGCGGCCGGATGCCGAGGGGGCGCTGTCGCTGGAAGACACGTTGGCCAATGCCGGTTCGATTGTCCGGGCGACCGCGTTGCCGGTGGCCGCCGACTTGGAAAACGGTTTCAGCGATACCCCCGAAGGCTGCGCGCAAACCATCCTGCGCGCCGCTGCCTGCGGTATCGTCGGTGGCTCCATCGAAGATGCCAGCGGTATTGCGGTCGACCCGATCTATCCCTTTGACCTGTCGGTTGCGCGCGTGGAAGCCGCCGTTGCTGCCGCCCGCAGCCTGCCTTTCGCCTTTACGCTGACAGCCCGCGCGGAAAACCTCCTGCATGGCCGCCTGGATTTGCCCGACACCATCCGCCGCCTGCAGGCCTACGCCGAAGCCGGTGCCGACGTGCTCTACGCGCCCGGGTTGCGCAGTGCCGAGGAAGTACTCGCGGTGGTCAAGGCCGTCGCGCCCAAGCCGGTGAATGTGTTGATGTCCGGCGGTTTGAACCTCAGCGTGGCGCAGTTGAGCGCGATGGGCGTGCGGCGTATCAGCGTCGGCTCGGCCATGGCGTTGGCGGCGTATGGCGAGTTCTACCGGGCGGCGCAGGAGGTGTATGAGCTGGGTACGTTTACCTTCACTGAACGCAAGATGCCGTTCAGCCAGGCCAACCAGTTCTTCAAGGACTAAACAGTGCGTTTTTTCAAAGTGACCGGTGTGCTGTTGTTGCTCGGCGGCGCTTGCGCCGTGGGGGGGTGGCGCGGTTGGGTGCCGTTGCCGGCCGAGTGGAACCCCTGGGCGCCGCTGGATGTACGCGCCAGCCCGAACCTGTTGACGCGTTTCAAGCTCGGGCGCTTACAGGATGATCCGGCGCTGTGCGACCAGGTGCTGGAAACCGCTGGTTTGCGTGTCAGCCATCAAGCCGATACAGCGGCTGATGCGGCGTGCCCGTTGCGCAATGTGTTGCGCGTGCAGGGCGCGCAGGTGGGGTTGAGCAGCAGCTTTCTTGCGAGTTGCCCGCTGGCCGTCGCGTTTGCCCTGTTCGAGCGCCATAGCCTGCAGCCTGCAGCCCAGGCGGTGTTTGGCCAGGCGGTGACGCGGGTCGATCACTTGGGCAGCTTTGCCTGTCGCAATATCTACAACCGTGCCGAGGGGCGACTCAGCCAGCATGCCTCGGCGAACGCCTTGGACATCGCCGGTTTTCGCCTGGCGGACGGGCGCACTATCAGTGTGCTCAAGGATTGGCCGGGGCAGGGCGATAGCGCGCGGTTCCTGCGTCGGGTGCGCGAGGGCGCCTGCGATGATTTCAATGTGGTGTTGAGCCCGGACTACAACGCGGCGCATCGCAACCACTTTCATCTGGACATGGGGCGTTGGTGGGTGTGTCGTTAGGCGGCGATGCGCAGGTTGTTGGCGATCAGCGGGCGTGCCCAGTAATAGTCGAAATCCAGGGCCTTCTGTTGCGCCACCAGCTCTTCGGTCGGGTACGGCGTGGCGGCCGGTGGCAGCAGGTCCAGTTCGAACTCGGCAATCGGCAGGTGCAGCGGGCGTGGTTCCGGCGCCGGGCCTGGCTCTGGCACAGGCTGGCCGGCGGTCAGCACGATAGGGCGGACCCAGCCGCTTTCGAAATTCTGCTGGCGCTGCTGGGCGATGATTTCTTCTACCGGGAACGGCGTTGCGGCGGGTGGCAGCAGCTCGGTTTCAAACTCGGCAATCGGCAGGAACAGCGGCTCAGGCGGGGCGATCTCGGTGTCTGTTACGTCGCATTCACGCTGGGTGAGGATCTGCGACAACAGGTCAGCGCCTTCACTCGGCTCTACCGTCGGGTCTGCCGGCGCAGGCGCCTTGGCGGCGAGCGCGTCCGGCGTTTCGCCGAGCTGCTCGGCCAGCGCCCGGGCGAAGAAGTCCTGCCACACATGGCTCACCCCGGCCAGCGCTTGGGTATTGCGCAGGCCGTAGTGGTTGTGGGTCGGCAGTACACCGATGGTTAGGGGAAGAATGTCTGACATTTTTCTCGGTCGACGCTCAGCTCTGGCAAAATACCTGACTGTTATTTTTATCGGCCGCTGTTTGCCGATCCTTAATATTTTTGAGCGTAGTGATTGATGAGCGAACAACCAGCGGCCAGCCGCATCCAGGTCGAGGCCTTGGCCGACGGTTTCAAGGCCCGCGCCGAGCAGTGGGCGGCGCTGCTTGGCTTGCCTTTGCAGCTAGCGGAAGCGGACTTTTCCCTGCAAGTCGGCGAGCATGGCCTACAGCTGCAACAGCTTGGGCCTGACGCACCGGGGCCGGTTCGGGTTGATTTTGTCGAAGGCGGCGCAGCGCACCGGCGTTTATACGGCGGTGGCAGTGGGCAAATGATCGCCAAGGCTGTGGGCATTGCCCAAGGCGTGCGCCCGCGCGTGCTCGACGCCACGGCCGGCCTGGGCAAGGACGCGTTCGTACTCGCCAGCCTGGGCTGCGAGATGAGCCTGGTCGAGCGCCAGCCGCTGATCGGTGCCTTGTTGGAAGACGGCCTGGCGCGTGCGGCGGAGGATTTTGAAGTGGCGCCGATCGTGGCGCGCATGAAGCTGCTCAAGGGCAATTCCATCGACGTGATGCTCAATTGGGAAGGCGAGCCGCCCCAGGTGATCTACCTCGACCCGATGTTCCCCCATCGTGAGAAAACCGCCTTGGTGAAGAAGGAAATGCGCCTGTTCCGCCCCCTGGTGGGCGATGACCCGGACGCACCGGCCTTGCTCGCTGCAGCCCTGGCTCTGGCCAGCCACCGGGTCGTGGTGAAGCGCCCGCGCAAGGCGCCCTGCATTGATGGGCCCAAGCCTAGCCATGCGCTGGATGGCAAATCCAGCCGGTATGACATCTACCCTAAAAAAGCCCTCAAACCTTAAAGGGCGAATTGCTCGCTTGGTGAGCGGCTGTTGTGGCGAGCGGGCTTGCCCGCGTTGGGCTGCGAAGCGGCCCCAAAACCATACGGCCCGGTCTACCTGAGTAAACGCGGTGTTCTTATTGGGGCCGCTGCGCGGCCCAACGCGGGCAAGCCCGCTCACCACAGTAAGCTTGCTAGCCAAAGTAAGCTGGCTAACCACTTCAAGCCTTAAGGGCGAATTGCTGGCTTGGTGAGCGGCTGTTGTGGCGAGCGGGCTTGCCCGCGTTGGGATGCGAAGCGGCCCCAAAACCATACGGCCCGGTCTGCCTGAGTAAACGCGGTGTACTTACTGGGGCCGCTGCGCGCCCCAACGCGGGCAAGCCCGCTCGCCACAGTAATCTTGCTAGCCACAGTAATCTTGCTAGCCACAGTAAGCTTGCCAGCTAAAGTAAGCTGGCTAACCACTTCAAGCCTTAAGGGCGAATTGCTGGCTTGGTGAGCGGCTCTTGTGGCGAGCGGGCTTGCCCGCGTTGGGCTGCGGAGCGGCCCCAAAACCATACGGTCCGGTCTGCCTGAGTAAACGCGGTGTACTTACTGGGGCCGCTGCGCGCCCCAACGCGGGCAAGCCCGCTCGCCACAGTAAGCTTGCTAGCCCAAGTAAGCTTGCTAGCCACAGTAAGCTCGATCGCCACAGTAAGCTTGTTAGCTAAAGTGAGGCTGCTCGCAGCAGTTCTATCGCTAAGGTCGATAGGCCCGCATAAACAACCCCACGACTTCCTGCACATGGGCCTCGGCGGCTTCCTCGCTCAGTTGCCCGCCGCAGCCATACAACAGGCAAAAATTCGCCGTGCCTTTGAGCAGGCAGAAGAAGTGTTCCGCTGCCGTGAACGGCTTGTCGATACTCAGCGCGCCGCTCTGGTCGATCTTGCCGAGCAGGCGTTCCATGCCTTGCAGCATGCGCATCGGGCCAGCCTCGAAGAAGATCTGCGAAAGTTTCACGTCCTGGTTGCCGGTGGTCATCATCAGGCGATGCAGGTTTACCGATTCTTCGCTGTTGATCAGGCGGTGGAACCCCCGCGCGATGTTCAACAACACAGTCTCCACGGGCATGCCCGTGGGCAGCTCGAAGTACATCACCGGTAATTGCTCTTCACACGTGGCCACCACGGCGGCCGTGAACAAGGTTTCCTTGTCAGTGAAGTGGCTGTAGACGGTCAGTTTCGACACGCCGGCCTCAAGCGCCACGGCATCCATGCTGGTACTGGCGTAGCCATTGCTCAAAAACAGAACTTTCGCTGCTTCAAGAATAGCCTGGCGTTTTGCCATGTCCTTGGGGCGCCCGGGGCTATTGGTGTTTACAGGATTGTCGGACATTTTCACCTTTAATACTGGACTGGCGAGTTTGGTATTAATACCATACTGGCCAGTATAATTATTCCTAGCTACATTTGCGAAAGGTCCTACAGCATGCGCAGTTCGTTCCTGCCCCTTGCTTTGCCTGTCAGCCTGGTCTTTCTCTTGTCCGCTTGCGGTCATGAAGAAGCTGCCCAGACTACCATCCGCCCGGCCATGGTGGTGCAGCCGCAACCCTCGGCGCAGGCGATGGACAGTTTCCCTGGCGAAGTGCGGGCGCGTTACGAGCCGGACCTGGCTTTTCGCATCGGCGGTAAAGTCAGCAAGCGGCTGGTGGAGGAGGGCGAGCGCGTCAAGGCCAACCAGCCACTGGCCGAACTGGACCCCCAGGATGTACGCCTGCAACTGGAGGCCACCCGTGCGCAAGTAGCCGCCGCCGAGGCCAACCTGAGCCTGGTGCGCGCCGAGCGTGATCGCTACAAGACCCTGATGGATCGTCAGATGGTCAGCCGTTCCCAGTACGACAATTCCGAAAACCTCTACCGAGCAGGTGAAGCTCGCCTCAAGCAGATCAAGGCCGAGTTCGACGTGTCCAGCAACCAGGCCGGCTACGCCGTGCTGCGCGCGCCGCAGGATGGTGTGGTGGCCAAGCGTGCGGTGGAAGTCGGGCAGGTGGTGTCCGCCGGGCAAACCGTGTTCACCCTGGCCACCGATGGCGAGCGCGAAGTACTGATCAGCCTGCCGGAGCAAGGCTTTGGCCGCTTCAAGATCGGCCAGCCGGTCGCCGTCGAGTTGTGGAGCCAACCGGACCAGCGCTTTGCCGGGCGCATTCGTGAGTTGTCCCCGGCAGCCGACCCCAAGTCACGCACCTTTGCCGCCCGCGTTGCCTTCACCGGCGGTAAGGTCCCGGCCGAACTTGGCCAGAGCGCCCGCGTATTCATACAGGCTGACGGCGTAATTCCGCTGTCGGTGCCGCTGTCGGCCCTCAGCGCGGAGAACGGCGCGTCCTACGTCTGGCGCGTACAGCCGGACAACACCCTCAAACGTACGCCGGTGCGTATCGGCGCCTTCGGGGAAAAGACCGTACCGGTGCTGGAAGGCTTGAGCCCTACCGATTGGGTGATTGCCGCCGGTGTGCATGTGCTCCATGAGGGCCAGCAAGTGCGCCCGGTGGATCGCTCCAACCGTGTAGTGAATCTGGCGGCCAAGGAGTAGTCCCCGATGGGTTTCAATCTTTCCGAATGGGCGTTGCGTAATCGCCAGATCGTACTGTTCCTGATGATCCTGCTGGCGGTAGTCGGCACCTTGTCCTACACCAAGTTGGGGCAAAGCGAAGATCCGCCATTCACCTTCAAGGCCATGGTGATCAAGACCAACTGGCCTGGGGCCACGGCCCAGGAAGTCTCGCGGCAGGTCACCGAGCGCATCGAGAAAAAACTCATGGAAACCGGCGAGTACGAACGCATTGTCTCGTTCTCGCGCCCGGGTGAGTCCCAGGTCACCTTTATAGCCCGCGATTCCATGCACTCTGCGCAGATCCCCGAGCTGTGGTATCAGGTGCGCAAGAAGATCAGCGACATCCGCCAGACCTTGCCGCCGGATATCCAAGGGCCGTTTTTCAACGATGAGTTCGGCACCACCTTCGGCAACATCTACGCCCTGACCGGCGACGGCTTCGACTATGCGGTGCTCAAGGACTACGCCGACCGTATCCAGATCCAGCTGCAACGGGTGCCGGATGTGGGCAAGGTGGAGTTGCTTGGCCTACAAGACGAAAAGATCTGGATCGAACTCTCCAACCTCAAGCTCGCCACCCTCGGCCTGCCTTTGGCCGCCGTGCAGCAGGCGTTGCAGGAGCAGAACGCGGTGTCTACCGCGGGCTTCTTTGAAACCCCGAGTGAGCGCGTGCAATTGCGCGTGTCGGGCAACTTCCAGACGGTGGAAGAGATCCGCAACTTCCCGATTCGTGTCGGTGATCGCACCTTCCGCATCGGCGACGTGGCCGACATCCACCGCGGCTTCAACGACCCACCCGCACCCCGCATGCGTTATATGGGCGCCGACGCCATCGGCCTGGCCGTGGCCATGCGCGACGGCGGCGATATCCTGGTGTTGGGCAAGGCGCTTGAGGGCGAATTCGCACGCTTGCAGAAGAACCTTCCGGCGGGCATGGAACTGCGCAAGGTGTCGGACCAACCGGCAGCGGTAAAAACCAGCGTCGGAGAATTCGTCCAAGTGTTGGCAGAGGCACTGGCCATCGTCTTGCTGGTGAGCTTCTTCTCCCTGGGTGTGCGCACCGGCATGGTGGTCGCCCTGGCGATTCCGCTGGTGCTGGCGATGACCTTTGCCACCATGTATTACCTCGGGATCGGCCTGCACAAGATCTCCCTCGGCGCGCTGGTATTGGCCCTGGGCCTGTTGGTGGATGACGCGATCATCGCCGTGGAAATGATGGCGATTAAAATGGAGCAGGGGTACGACCGGCTCAAGGCTGCGAGTTTCGCCTGGACCAGCACCGCCTTCCCGATGCTCACCGGCACGTTGATCACGGCCGCGGGCTTCCTGCCGATTGCTACCGCGCAATCGAGTACTGGCGAATACACCCGTTCGATCTTCCAGGTGGTGACCATCGCGTTGCTGGCTTCTTGGGTCGCAGCGGTGGTGTTTGTGCCGTACCTGGGGGAAAAACTCCTACCTGACCTGGCGAAGATTCATGCAGCCAAACACGGCACTGATGGCCCTGACCCTTACGGCACGCCGTTCTACCAACGTGTAAGGCGTTTGGTGGAGTGGTGCGTGCGTCGGCGTAAAACCGTGATTGTGCTTACCTTGCTGCTGTTTATCGGTTCGGTGGCATTGTTCCGCTTTGTTCCGCAGCAATTCTTCCCGGCCTCCGGGCGCCTGGAGCTGATGGTCGACCTGAAGCTGGCCGAAGGCGCGTCCCTGAGCAACACCGCCGATCAGGTCAAGCGCCTGGAAGCCTTGCTCAAGGAACACGCCGGCATCGACAACTATGTGGCCTACGTCGGCACCGGTTCGCCACGCTTCTACCTGCCGCTGGACCAACAATTGCCGGCCGCCAGCTTCGCGCAATTCGTGGTGCTGGCCAAAACCATCGAGGAGCGCGAAAGCCTGCGCACCTGGCTGATCGAAACCCTCAACGAACAATTCCCCGACCTGCGTTCACGGGTCACGCGCCTGGAAAACGGCCCGCCCGTGGGCTACCCGGTGCAGTTCCGCGTGACCGGCGAGCACATCGAAGAAGTCCGCGCCCTGGCACGCAAAGTCGCGGCCAAGGTTCGCGAAAATACCCACGTGGTCAACGTGCACCTGGACTGGGAGGAACCGAGCAAAATCGTGTACCTGAACATCGACCAGGACCGCGCCCGCGCCCTGGGCGTGAGCACCGCCAACCTGTCGAAATTCCTGCAGAGTTCCCTGACCGGCTCCAGCGTCAGCCAATACCGGGAGGACAATGAGTTGATCGAAATCCTCCTGCGCGGCACTGTCCATGAACGCACCGAGTTGTCGCTGCTGCCAAGCCTGGCGGTGCCGACCGACAACGGCAAAAGCGTGGCCCTTTCACAGATCGCCACCCTGGAATACGGTTTCGAAGAGGGCATCATCTGGCACCGCAACCGCCTGCCGACGGTGACCGTGCGCGCCGACATCTACGGCAAGGAACAACCGGCGACCCTGGTCCAGCAGATCCTGCCGACGCTTGAAGGCGTACGCGCCGAACTGCCGGATGGCTACCTGCTGGACGTGGGCGGCACCGTCGAAGACTCCGCCCGCGGGCAAAACTCAGTGAAGGCCGGCGTGCCGCTGTTTATCGTGGTGGTGCTGACTTTGCTGATGCTGCAACTGCGCAGTTTCTCACGCACGGCGATGGTGTTTCTGACTGCCCCGCTGGGCCTGATCGGTGTGACGCTGTTCCTGCTGGTATTCCGCCAGCCCTTTGGCTTTGTGGCCATGCTGGGCACCATCGCCTTGTCGGGCATGATCATGCGTAACTCGGTGATTCTGGTGGACCAGATCGAACAGGATATCAAGGCCGGCCTGGCACCGTGGCAGGCGATCATCGAGGCCACCGTCCGGCGCTTCCGGCCGATTGTGCTGACAGCCCTTGCGGCGGTACTGGCGATGATCCCGCTGTCACGCAGCGTGTTCTTCGGGCCGATGGCGGTGGCGATCATGGGCGGGTTGATTGTCGCGACGGCATTGACCCTATTGTTCCTGCCGGCCCTGTATGCTGCGTGGTTCCGAGTGAGGAAGGACGTCGCGTAACCATGTTGGCCACCGTTTCAGCCCTGATGTTGTTGTTACTTGCCCCTGGCCCGACCAACACCCTGCTGTTTCGCGCCGGGGTGTTGCTCGGGTTCCGGGCTTCGTGGAAGCTCGCGTTTGTCGAGTGCCTGGCTTACTTGCTGCAGGTTTCGGCGTGGGGCGTGGCGTTGGTGTACCTGGCGAGCTATTCGCCGTGGGCCTTGAAGGCCACGCAACTGGCGGCGGCCTGCTACTTGCTGTACGTGTCCTACCAGCTGTGGCAGCGCAAGGGCGACGCCATTGGCGCGGGCAAGGACCGTTTCTCCGGCGTGTATTTTTTCTGGCTGACCGTGATGAATCCCAAGGGATTATTGATCGTCTCGTTTATTGCGCCCGTGAACACATTTACCACTTCAGCCGGTTACGCCGGGTTTATGGCGACGCTCGCATTGGTGGTCATCCCCGTTGGAGCCGCCTGGGTGCTGCTGGGCAGCCAATTCGAAGGGATTCAAAAGTCCTGGCTGACGCCCCTGAAGATCAACCGGGTGACCTCCGTGGCTATCTGCTGCTTTGCAACGCTGATGATGGGAAGGCTGGCGGATTCGCTGCTGCACTGAGAACACCGCCTACGGAACCTTTCTTCGGTGCTTGCCACTCAGCGTTACCTGATTGGCAGGTACCTGCTTCTGCTGGGAGCAGAAGTGGGAATGACCGAAACGCGAGGAATTCACCATGATCTTGATGCCTGTTCTGTTGCTGCCTTTACCGCTGTTTGGGTTGGGTTTGAAGGGGGGCAATTCCCACGGCGGTCATCACTGCAAACCAAAGCCGACTAAACCCTGCAAGCCCGAGCCGGCTAAACCCTGTAAACCAGAGCCTGCTCAGCCTTGTGGAAGGACAATCCACATCGAGGCGAGCATTAAATACTGATCCTCGATAAACGCCCTACACGCAAACGCCCCGAATATCCGGGGCGTTTTTTTGTCTGGCAAAGGTGGACCAGCAGTTGCCTACAGGGCGCCGAAAACCTTCTTCGCCAGGCTGGTGGCTGCCGCCGCCGGGTTCTTGCGAATGGTCTCTTCCTGCTGCGCGATCATCTTGAACAAACCGTCCAGTGCTTGCTCGGTCACGTAGTTCTCGACGTTGGCGCTCTTGGCGTCCACCGCGCCAAAGGCTGCGGCCTTGCCGGCCAAGGCGTTGTACTGCTGGGCGACGCCGACTTTGTCGGTGGCGGCCTTGACGATAGGCAGGAATTTGGCGCGGATCTCTTCGCGGCTGCTTTTGTTCAGGTATTGCGTCGCCGAGTCCTGGCCACCGCTGAGGATGCCCTTGGCGTCAGTCACGCTCATGTTCTTCACCGCATTGACCAGGATCGGCTGAGCCTGGGTCACCGCGCTTTCAGCCGCCTTGTTCATGCTGGTTTCGAGCTGGGTGACTTGATCGCCCATGCCGAACATTTTCAGCTTGTCGGCGACTTTGCCCAGCTTGCCCGGCAGGCCGATCTTCACCTCGGGGTTGTTGCTGAAACCACCGGGTACGCCCAGTTGTTTCACGGCGATCTGCGCGCCTTGGGTCAGGGCGTCCTTGAGGCCGCCGCTGGCGTCGCCCTGGGACAGGCTGCCAAGGTCCAGGGCCATGGCGTTGGCACCGAGCAGCAGGCCGGCACACAGGGCAGTGAAGCGAAGGGAATTACGGAGCATGGGCGCTTCCTTATGTTCTAGAAAGTATCAGTGTGCGACAGCATCGACGCGCAGACGCAGTGGCTGTGGATCCTGGCCGTTGAGCTGCACAGTGTGCCGTTCGGTGGTAATAAACAGTAGCTTGCCATCCAGTTCGATGCGAGCACTCACCGAATAACTATGGCCCGGCTTGACCTGGGCCGGGTCGTAGCTCAGGTGAAACGGCAGCGGTACCTGGCCTTTGACCGGGCCTTTCTGTTCGGCGAGGGTCACCGCCGGGGCGTCCATCAACGACACGTCCTGCAGGCTGACACTCAAGGTGGCCGTCGGCGGCAGGGCGCTACGTTGCAGGTAGAACACTTCGCCGTCGAGGCTGGCCTTGGGGGCGGGGTTCATGGATTGGCAGGCTCCGAGCAGGGCGGTCAGGCCCAGGAGGATGATCTTTTTCATGCTACAGCTCCTTATAAACGGCGCCGGAAACCACCCGGCGCCTTATTCAATCTAGCGGCTTTCTTCAGTGTTGACCGGCTCTGGGGCGGCTGGTGCTTCGGCCGCGCCATCCACACGGTGCAGGGCCACCTGGCGGATCGACAGGCGAATATCCGCCGGCAACACACGTTTGGCCGCGCCTTCGGCCAACTCGCCGAGCAGGTCGTGGTAGCTCAACTTGCCGGCTTCATCGCGGCGCAGCACATCTTGCTCCAGCAATGTCTGGATAAAATGTCGGAAAAGGCTCTTGTCGAAGAATTCCGGGGCGTTGAGGCCATGCAGGATCGACAGGCGCTGGGCCATGATCGTGCACAGGTCTTCCAGCTCTTCGGCGCTGATGCTGTTTTGGCCGCTGTTGAGCAGCAGCGAGATCGCCATGTAGAAGCGTTGCAGGGTCTGGGCGATGCTCTTGGACAGCAGCGTCAGCAGCACAAAGTGCCGCGAACTCGGGGCCGGGCGCAGGTACACATGGTTCTCGAAACGTAGCAGGCCCTGTTCGACAAAGGCCTCCAGCCACTGGTCGATGACCGTGTTCAGCTCCTCCAGCGACCAGCGGATAAACAGCTCCGATTGCAGGTACGGGTACAGCGCTTGGGTGTAGCGCAGGATCTGCTCGCGGCTCATGCGCGAACTGCTCTGGAAGAAACTCGCGAGCAGCGCCGGCAGGGCAAAGATGTGCAGCACGTTGTTGCGGTAGTAGGTCATCAGGACGGCGTTCTGCTCGTCCAGGTAGACAATCTTGCCCAGGGCATCACTCTGCTCCGAGAGCAGGTCCATGTCCTTGACGTGCTTGATCAGCGCCAGGCCATCGCCTTCCGGCAAGGTGGTGTGCGGCGAGTACGGCACGCGGCGCAGCAGCGCCAGGTACAGGTCCAGCTGGCGGGCCATGGCCTGTTCGTCCAGGGCCAGGCGGGTGGTCGACAGCAACGCCAGCGCCACCAGGTTCACCGGGTTTACCGCCGCTGCTTCGTTCAAATGGCGCGCCACCTGCTCGCCGAGGCGGTTGGTGGTTTCGTTGAGCCAGGCCGGTTTGTAGTTCGGCCCCAGCTCCTGGGTGCGCCAGTCGGGTTGCTCGCTGTCGAGGAATTCGGCCAGCTTGATCGGCTCGCCGAAGTTGACTGCGACCTGGCCAAAACGCTGCTTGAGCGCGCCGACCACTTTGAAAATGTCGAAGATCGACTCCTTCTTCTTGCTCGCGCCGCGCAATTCGCCGAGGTAGGTGCGGCCTTCGAGCACACGCTCATAGCCGATATACACCGGCACGAACACGATCGGCATGCGCGAGGAGCGCAGGAAGCTGCGCAGGGTAATCGCGAGCATCCCGGTCTTCGGCTGCAGCATGCGCCCGGTACGCGAGCGCCCGCCTTCGACGAAGTACTCCACCGGGAAACCTTTGGTGAACAGGGTGTGCAGGTATTCGTTGAACACCGAGGTGTACAGCGGGTTGCCCTTGAAGGTGCGGCGCATGAAAAACGCACCGCCACGGCGCAGCAGGCTGCCGATCACCGGCATGTTCAGGTTGATGCCGGCGGCGATGTGCGGCGGAGTCAGGCCATTCTTGAACAGCAGGTAAGACAGCAGCAGGTAGTCGATATGGCTACGGTGGCAGGGCACGTAGATCACCTCGTAACCCTGGGCAACCTTTTGCACACCTTCGATGTTATTGACCTTGATGCCGTCGTAGATCTTGTTCCAGAACCAGCTCAGCACCACTTCCAGGAAGCGGATCGCGGTGTAGGTGTAGTCCGAGGCGATCTCGTTGCCGTAGCGCAGGGCCTGGGCCTTGGCTTTTTCCGGGCTGATTTTTTCGCGCTCGGCCTCGTCGAGGATGGCCTGGCGCACCAGCGGCATGTTCACCAGGCCCTTCACCAGGTTGCGCCGGTGCGAGAGGTCGGGGCCGATCACGGCGGTTTTCAGGTTACGAAAGTGCACACGCAGAATGCGTTGGGCCATGCGCACGGTGCGTTCGTGGCCTTTATTGTGCTCGATCAATTCACGCAGGTTGATAGGCGCAGAGAATTGCACGCGGGTCTTGCGCCCCAGGATCAGGATGCTCAGCAACCGGCGCAGACGCCCGGTGACAGCCCAGCTGTCAGCAAACAGCAGTTTCCATGGGCTGGACTCGCTTGCCGGGGTTTGCCCCCAGAACACGCTGACCGGAATGATTTGTGCATTCTCTTCGGCGTGTTCGGTCAGGGTGTTGACCAGGCGGGTCAGGGTCGGCGGCGCACCGCGCTTGTCCTGGCGGCCGAGCCAGTCGGGCTCGGGCGTGAGGTAGAAGAACGCCGCCGGTTCCATCAGCGGGCCCACCGCTACCGGTAGCACCGGGCGCGGCAGGCCGGCCTTGGTGCACTCGGCATCGACCACGGCCAATTCGCTGAGGGAGGGCGATTGCAGGACGTAGAACACCGGCCGGCTGCGGTCCAGGTTAAGGGTGAGGGACGACTGGTTGATCGTCTCCGAGCGAACCCAGAGGTACAACAGTCGGCGCAAGGTGCCAAACACCAGACGGCGGAACGGGGAGCGGGTCATAGGCGAGCTGCTTCAAGTGGAAAAAACCGAGCAGGCGCTCGGGCGGGTAGTGTGCCGTATTCGCCGAAAATCGGCAAAAAAGCGGCGATGTAAACTTGAGTTGATCGTTTTTGAGCCTGTCTTATACTCGGCAGTTCAACTGCGACGACTTAACAATAAACGTATTAATAAAACGCATGTGGGAGTGAACAGATGGCAACGCGCGAAACCGGCAATGTGAAGTGGTTCAACGATGCAAAAGGCTATGGCTTTATTCAGCGTGAAGACGGCAAGGATGTGTTTGTGCACTACCGCGCCATTCGCGGTGACGGCCACCGCTCGTTGGCCGAGGGCCAGCAGGTGGAATACGCCGTGGTGACCGGCGAGAAGGGCTTGCAGGCGGAGGATGTGGTGGGTCTTTGAAGCGGGTTTTCTTACACCGCTGAACCCATGTGGGAGCGGCCTTGCTCGCGAATACGGTCTGTCAGTTGATACATCTGTTGACTGATCCACCGCATTCGCGAGCAAGCCCGCTCCCACATTTTGATTGGGTTCACAATCTAAGGGTTATGCAGTTTTCCAGGTGATCTGCTCTTCACCGTCTGCGCTGATGCGAATCCAGGTGTCGGCGCTTTCTTCACCTTCTTCCTCGACCCAGGTCCCCGGCGCGCAGCGCACTTCAACGTTCAGCGCAGCAAACGCAGCGCGGGCACAGGCGATGTCGTCGTCCCACGGCGTCTGGTCGCTTTCCAGGAACAGGCTGTTCCACTTGCCGACGGCTTTGGGCAGCCAGGTCACGGGCACGTTGCCGGCCTTGCACTTGTAGGTCTGGCCTTTCTGGACCCAGTCGGTGCACGGGCCCAGGGCGGCGCCCAGCCAGGCCGCGATGGCCTTGTAGTCGACGTCGGCGTCCTTGAGGTAGATCTCGATATCAGGTTGGCGCATGGATGTTCCTCGTTGCGGGATTCGAAAATCCATTCGCGGAAAAAGTCGGTTATTGAAGCACGAAATAATCGTAGCGCATCGACACAGTGACCTGCAGCGGCGCGGCGGCCTCGATCACTTCGGCGCGGCGCTCGGCACTGGCGCGCCAGCCGTGGGGCGTCATGGCCAGCAGGTTGGCGCGGTCTTGGGCTGCGGCCAGGCTCAGGGTGAATTCCAGGGTTTCGCTATGCGCCAGGCTCATGCCGTCCGGCACCAGGGCCAAATGCTTGTCGTCGGTGTACTCGCGCACTTCATCATACAAACGCTCGCGCAACTCCATCAGGTGGCCACTGGTAGGACCGACCTTCATCAGGCCGCCGCCGGGGCTGAGCAGGCGCTTGGCTTCTTCCCAATCCAAGGGGCTGAACACGCTGGCGAGAAACTGGCAGCTGCCTGACGCCAGCGGCACGCGAGCCATGCTGGCGATCAACCAGGTGACGGCCGGGTTGCGCTTGCACGCACGCTTGACGGCCTCCTTGGAGATATCCAGGGCGTAGCCGTCGGCGTGGGGCAGGGCGTCGGCGATTTGCGCGGTGTAGTAACCCTCGCCACAGCCGATGTCCACCCAGCGTTGGGGCGCACGCTCGGCGGCCAGTTCGGCCAGGCGCTTGGCCACTGGGGCGTAGTGCCCGGCATTGAGGAAGTCACGGCGCGCCTCGACCATGGCGAGGTTATCGCCAGGGTCGCGGCTGTTTTTGTGCTGCACCGGCAACAGGTTCAGGTAACCCTGGCGCGCGCGGTCGAAACGGTGCCCGGCCGGGCACGCCACGCCATTGTCCACCGCGTTGAGCGGGGCGCTGCAAAGGGGGCAGGCGAGCATCAGGCGAGCAACTTGATCAGGGTCTGGTAATAGATTTCGGTCAGCACATCGAGGTCACTGGCCAGGATGCGCTCATTGACCTGGTGGATCGTCGCGTTGACCGGGCCCAGCTCCACGACCTGGGTACCGAGGGTCGCGATGAAACGCCCGTCGGAGGTGCCGCCGCTGGTGGACGCCTTGGTCTCGCGACCGGTGATCGCCTTGATGCTGGCGGACACCGCATCGAGCAGTGCGCCCGGCTCGGTGAGGAACGGCAGGCCCGACAGCGCCCACTCCACGTGCCAGTCCAGGCCATGTTTATCCAGGATCGCTGCAACCCGCTGTTGCAGGCCTTCAACGGTGGACTCGGTGGAGAAGCGGAAGTTGAACACCGCCGTCAGGTCGCCCGGGATCACATTGGTGGCGCCGGTGCCGGAATTGAGGTTGGAGATCTGGAAGCTGGTCGGCGGGAAGAAGGTGTTGCCGTCGTCCCAATGCTCGGCGGCCAGTTCGGCCAGCGCCGGTGCGGCCAGGTGGATCGGGTTCTTTGCCAGGTGCGGGTAGGCGACGTGGCCCTGCACGCCGCGTACGGTCAGGGTGGCGCCGAGGGAGCCGCGACGGCCGTTCTTGACCACGTCGCCCACCAGGGTGGTGCTCGACGGCTCGCCGACGATGCACCAGTCCAGGCGCTCCTTGCGCGCCGCCAGGCGTTCGATCACAGCCTTGGTGCCGTGGTGCGCCGGGCCCTCTTCATCGCTGGTGATCAGGAAGGCCACCGAACCCTTGTGGTCGGGGTAGTCAGCGACGAAACGCTCGGAGGCCACCAACATGGCGGCCAGGCTGCCTTTCATGTCCGCCGCGCCACGCCCGCAGAGCATGCCGTGTTCGTCGATCAAGGCGTCGAACGGGTCATTTTGCCAGGCCTGTACCGGGCCGGTCGGCACCACGTCGGTGTGGCCGGCGAAGCACAGCACCGGGCCATCGTGCTTGCCGTGGGTGGCCCAGAAGTTGTCAACGTCTTCGATGCGCATCGGCTCCAGCGCAAAACCGGCGTCGCCCAGGCGCTGCATCATCAGCTTCTGGCAGTCGGCGTCGATCGGCGTGACCGAGGGGCGACGGATCAGGTCGATGGCAAGTTGAAGGGTGGGCGAGAGGTCGGCATGGGCCGTCATGGGGTGAACTCCGGAAAGCGTGTGATGGGCGCAGATTCAGTGTGGAAGATGGCTCTATGTGGGAGCGGGCTTGCTCGCGAAAGCGGTGGTTCAGTCAACTTATTAGGTGACTGACACACCGCTTTCGCGAGCAAGCCCGCTCCCACAAGTCTTGTAAAACGGCCGTTATCTTATAGCAAAACGGCGGCCAGAGGCCGCCGTTTAGTGCATTGCGCAAGATTTACGCCACTGGCGCGGGTTCCGGCGCCGGCGCTGGTTTGGGCAGCGACGACAGGAACGCCATGATCAACGCCGCCACATACGGCAGCGATTGCACCAGCAGCATCACCACCCAGAAGCGCATGTCATTGCTTGGCAGGCCCTGCACCAGGTAGATCCCCAGCGCTGCGCCCCACAACAGCAGCATGATGAACATCTCTTCACGGGCTTCGGAAATTGCTACCCAGAAGCCGTGGTTATCCGCGTTTTTCGGTGTACGAAAGAACGGAATACTGGTGGTGAAGAAGCCATACAGCACCGCCTTGGCGATGGTGTGGGACAACGCCAGGCCAGCCAGGGCTGCGCAGAACGCATCCTTGAGGTTCACGCCCACCGCGCGACGGTACAGGAAGATGATCTTGCCCACCTTGAACACAAACAGTGCCAACGGCGGGATCGCGAAGATCAGCAACGGCGGGTCGACCCGCGTCGGCACGATGATCATCGCCGCCGACCACAACAACGCACCGACGGTGAAGAAGATGTTCATGCCGTCCGCCACCCACGGCAACCAGCCCGCGAGGAAGTGGTAGCGCTGGCCACGGGTCAGCTCGGTGTCCTTGCCGCGCAGCAGGCTGGCGGTGTGGCGCTTGATGATCTGGATGGCACCGTAGGCCCAGCGGAAGCGCTGTTTCTTGAAGTCGATAAAGGTATCCGGCATCAAGCCCTTGCCGTAGCTGTCGTGGTAATACGCGGCCGACAGGCCTTTCTCGAATACCCGTAGGCCCAATTCTGCGTCTTCACAGATGCACCAGTCGGCCCAGCCCAGCTCCTCGAGCACCGAACGGCGGGTCATGGTCATGGTGCCGTGCTGGATGATCGCATCGCGGTCGTTGCGGGTGACCATGCCAATATGGAAGAAGCCTTTGTATTCGGCGTAGCAGAGCTTCTTGAAGGTGCTTTCGTTCTGGTCGCGATAATCCTGCGGCGACTGCACCACGGCGATTTTCGGGTCGGCGAAGTGCGGCACCATGTGCTTGAGCCAGTTCGGCGACACGCAGTAGTCCGAGTCGATCACCGCGATCACTTCGGCATCCTTGGCGGTATGCGGGATCAGGTAGTTCAGCGCGCCGCCCTTGAAACCGGCCAGGGGCGACACGTGGAAGAACTTGAAGCGCGGGCCGAGGGTTTCGCAGTAGTCGCGCACCGGCTCCCACACCGCAGGGTCTTTGGTGTTGTTGTCGATGATCAGGACTTCGTAGTCCGGATAATCGAGGGCGGCCAGGGCGTCGAGGGTCTGTTTGACCATCTCTGGCGGCTCGTTGTAGCACGGCACATGGATCGACACTTTCGGGCGGTAGTCCGAGTCCCCCTCAACCGGCAGGAATTCACGCCGACGCTTGTGGGTCCAGACCGCTTCGGCCAGTTCGTGGGCCTCGGTCAGCAACACGATAAACACGCCCAGGGCGCCGAGAGCCAGCAAGATACCCACGGTTACGCTGAACCAGGTGCTGTATTGCTGGCTGTAGTCGTAGCCGATCCACACCAATACCGAGCCGCAGAGAAACGCGATAAAGGTCAGGAAGGTACGGCCACGCTGGCGCAGGGCCGAACCGTCGATCATCAGCAGGGTCAGGGACAGCAGTGCCAGCACCACCGAGCCAATCGCCAGCACGCGCCATTGCGGGATCGCGACGACCGGGCCTTCGAAGTTGAATTTCTGCTGACGCGCAGCGTTGTACACGCCCCAATAGGCGCCGGCCGAGCCTTCGTCGCTGACTTTCCACGGCTGATCGAAAGCCTCGATCACGAAGTAGTTGTAGCCCTGGCGGTTGAGCTTGTTGACCAGCGTGCGCAGGTAAATGGCCTGGTCGGCGGGCGAGGTTTCGTTACCGCCACGCATGCGTCCGTTACTTGGCCAGCCCACTTCCGACAGCAGCAGGGGCTTTTTCGGGAAGAGTTTCTTCAGGTCCCGAGCACGGTCGAGTACGTATTGGCCGGCCTTGTCCACCGGGATATATTCCCAGAACGGCAGGATGTGCGCGGCGATCAGGTCGACGTGCTTGGCCAGTTGCGGGTTCTTTTCCCAGATGTGCCATTGCTCGGACGTGGTCACTGGCACTTTCACAGCGGCGCGCACCCGGTCCAGCAGCACGATCAGTGCCTCTGGCGTGATCTCTTCACGGAACAACGCTTCGTTGCCTACCACCACCCGCACGACACTGCGCGAGCTGTTGGCAATCTCGATGGCGCGCTGGATTTCACGTTCGTTGCGCTCCAGGTCCGGGCTGATCCAGATCCCCAGGGTCACGCGCAGGCCGAACTCTTCCGCCAGCTTGGGGATATCGCCCAAGGTGCCGTCGACCGAGTAGGTACGGATGTTGTCCGTCAACTTACTCATGATCGCCAGGTCCTGACGCATCTGCTCGTCCGAGGGGTACTGGTCTTTCTGTGGGAACTGGCCTTGCTGGAACGGCGAGTAGGAGAACCCGGAGATCTGTTCAGGCCAGTTAGGGGTAGTGACCGGGCGGTTGATCAGCGCCCAGAAGCCGGTGAACAGCGCGGCAATTGCCAGCACCACTACCAGGTTGAGTCCAAATTTACGCGATGACATGGCTATTTCGGGTTCCAAAGGGTGTGGAACGAACAGAGGTGTCGGCCTGCGCCGAACGGCGCGCATCCTACACCGGCCCTTCCCTGAGCGTATAGCAGACAGAGAAAAACCGGACGTTAGTCAGCGAAAGACCATCTAAGTTCTTTACTTGTAGCTGGAAGCTTCGAACTTGTCGTCGCGTAGTCCATAATGCGCGCCGGTTTTTGGGGTAATGGTCATGAGCACAGAAGATCCGCGGTTTGCAGGCGTCGCCCGCTTGTATGGCATTGAGGGGCTGGAACGCTTGAAAGCGGCCCATGTGGCGATCGTCGGCGTCGGCGGCGTAGGGTCGTGGGCGGCGGAAGCCATTGCCCGCTGTGGGGTGGGCGAGATTTCGCTGTTTGACCTGGACGATGTCTGCGTCAGCAACAGTAACCGCCAACTGCACGCCCTGGACAGCACGGTGGGCAAGCCCAAGGTCGAAGTGATGGCTGAACGCCTGCGCGGCATCAACCCGGAGTGTACGGTGCATGCCGTGGCCGATTTCGTGACCCGCGACACCATGGCGCAATACATCACGCCCGATATTGACTGCGTGATCGACTGCATCGACGCCGTCAACGCCAAGGCCGCGCTGATTGCCTGGTGCAAGCGCCGCAAGATCCAGATCATCACCACCGGCGGCGCCGGCGGGCAGATTGACCCGACGCTGATCCAGGTCTGCGACCTGAACCGCACCTTCAACGACCCGCTGGCCTCGAAGGTGCGCTCCACCTTGCGCCGTGACTACGGCTTCTCCCGCACCGTGACCCGCCATTACAGCGTGCCGTGCGTGTTTTCTACCGAACAGCTGCGCTATCCCAAGCCGGACGGCAGCATCTGTTTGCAGAAGAGTTTTGTCGGCGATGGCGTGAAGCTGGACTGCGCCGGTGGGTTTGGCGCGGTGATGATGGTGACCGCGACGTTCGGCATGGTCGCGGCGACCAAGGCGGTGGACAAGATTGTGGCCGGGGTGCGCAGGCCTTCCGAGCGGGTCAAGCCCACCTAGATCTCACTGCCGAACATAGATCCAAATGTGGAAGGGGGCTTGCCCCCGATAGCGGTGTATCAGTCAGCTAATTTGTTGCTGATCCAACGCCATCGGGGGCAAGCCCCCTCCCACATAGGTCTTGCATGCGCTGCAGGACGGCATTCAGGCCATTGCTGCGCGACGGTGATAGCTGGCGGGAAAGCCCCAGTTGCGCGAACCAATCCGGCAAATCCACCGCCTGCAACTCCGCCGCCGACAACCCATTGACCCGCGCCAGCAGCAACGCCACCAGCCCACGAATCATTCGCGCCTCGCTGCTGGCGGCGAACTGCCAATGGCCGTCGTGCAAACGCCCGACCAACCACACCAGGCTCTCGCAGCCTTGTACCAGGTTGGCGTCGACCTTCTCGTCATCGGCCAATACCGGCAGCCGCTCGCCCCATTGCATCAGCATTCGCGCGCGTTGCTCCCAGCTGCCGATGGCCTGGAAGGTGTCCAGCGCGGTCTGCGCCTCCAGTGGCAAGCTCATCGCAGCATGTCCAATGCCTGATCCAGCGCTTCAAAAAAACGCTCAAGGTCATCGGAATCGTTGTACAGCGCCAGGGACACGCGGATCGCCCCAGACAGGTTCATCGCCTTTAACAGCGGCATCGCACAGTGATGGCCTGCACGTACGGCAATGCCTTGTTCGGTCAGCAGGTGTGCGAGGTCGGCGTTGTGCACGCCGTCCACCACAAAACTGACCAGCGCCACCTGCGGCGCGCCCAATATGCGCACGCCATTGCGTGCTTTAAGCCCGCGCAGCAAGTAGTCATGCAACGCCGCTTCATGGGCGACTACGGCCTGCTGATCCAGCGAACTCAGGTAATCGAGGCTGGCGCCCAGGCCGATCACGCTGGCAATCGGCGGCGTGCCGGCCTCGAACCCCAACGGTGCGGGGCGAAAGCTGGCGCTGTGGTAGTCGGCCTGTTGCACCATCTCGCCACCAAACTGCCAGTGGCGCAGGTGGTGCAGGGCTTCGTTGCGGCCAAACAGCACACCGACGCCGTCCGGGCCGTAGAGTTTGTGGCTGGAAAATACATAGAAATCGCAGCCCAGTGCCTGCACATCGTGGCGGCCGTGGACGATGCCTTGGGCGCCATCCACCACTGTCAGCGCGCCGTGTGCCTTGGCGAGTGCCAGCAAGGCCTCCAGCGGTTGCCAGGCGCCAAGCACGTTGGACAACTGGCTCACGGCCAGCAACCGCGTGCGCGGGCCAATCACCTCGGCGGCGGCTTGCAGGTCGATCACGCCATCATCACCCAGTGGCAATACCTGCAGGGTCAGTGCGCGACGTTTGGCCAGTTGCTGCCAGGGCAGCAGGTTGGCGTGGTGTTCCAGGGCGCTGATGACAATCTCATCGCCCGCATTGAATAAGTGCTCAAGGCCATAGGCCAGGAGGTTCAGCGCTGAGGTCGCGCCGTGGGTAAACACGATTTGCCCGCTGTCACCTGCATTCAACCACTGCGCGACCTTGCTGCGACTGTCCTCGAAGGCCTGGGTCGCATGGGCGCCGGGCAGATGCTGGGCACGGTGCACATTGGCTGCGCCATTGGCGTAGTAATGGCTGATCGCATCCAGCAAGGCTTGAGGTTTTTGTGTGGTGGCGGCGTTGTCCAGGTAGGTCTGGTCTTGCCGCTGCAGGGTGGCGATGGCCGGAAAGTCAGCGCGCCAAGGGGAGGGCACAAGCATGGTGATCAAGACTCGTATAAGCGGGCCGGCCCCGGAAGGCACGACCCGCTAGTGGCATCGAGTGGCTGCTTAGTTGTGAGCGTGCAGCGCTTCGTTCAGTTCAATGGCCGATTTGTGGGTTTTGCACTCCACGGCACCGGTCTCGGAGTTACGGCGGAACAGCAGGTCCGGTTGGCCGGCCAGTTCACGCGCCTTGACCACTTTGACCAGTTGGTTCTTCTCGTCCAGCAGCGCAACCTTGGTCCCGGCGGTGACGTACAGGCCCGATTCCACGGTGTTGCGGTCGCCCAGCGGGATGCCGATACCGGCGTTGGCGCCGATCAGGCAGCCTTCGCCAACCTTGATCACGATGTTGCCGCCGCCCGACAGGGTGCCCATGGTGGAGCAACCGCCGCCCAGGTCCGAGCCCTTGCCCACGAATACGCCAGCCGATACACGGCCTTCGATCATGCCCGGGCCTTCGGTGCCGGCGTTGAAGTTGACGAAACCTTCGTGCATCACGGTGGTGCCTTCGCCCACGTAGGCACCCAGGCGCAGGCGTGCGGCATCAGCGATACGTACGCCGGCCGGTACCACGTAGTCGGTCATTTTCGGGAACTTGTCCACCGAGAACACTTCCAGCAGCTCGCCACGCAGGCGCGCTTCCAGCTGGCGCTCGGCCAGTTCGCTGATGTCAATCGCGCCCTGGCTGGTCCAGGCCACGTTCGGCAACTGCGGGAACACACCGGCCAGGCTCAGGCCGTGCGGCTTGACCAGGCGATGGGACAGCAGGTGCAGCTTGAGGTAGGCCTCAGGCGTTGAGGTCAGTGCGGCGTCTTCGGCCAGCAGGGTGGCGACCAGCGGTGTGTGGCTTTCCGCCAGGCGGCTCAGCAGGGCGGCTTGCGCAGCGTCGACACCTTTGAGTGCGTCAGCCAGTTGCAGGGCCTGGGTCACGGTGAAGGTGATCGCCTGGTTACCTTCGGTGTAACCGAGGATCGGCGCGATGGCGGCGACGATTTCAGCCGACGGGTTGAGCAACGGTTGTGCGTAAAACACTTCCAGCCAAGCACCTTGGCGGTTCTGAGTGCCGACGCCGAAGCCCAGGCTGAACAGGGAATTGGACATGCTGTTACCTCTACAAAAATGGAATGGCAGGCCTACTTGAGGGCCGCCGAATAACTATCTGGCTTGAAGCCAATCAGGGTTCTGTCACCGAGATCAAGCACTGGGCGCTTGATCATCGAAGGTTGTGCGAGCATCAATTCAATGGCTTTCGACTGATCGAGATCGGCTTTGCGTTCGTCTTCGAGTTTGCGAAAGGTGGTGCCCGCACGGTTCAAAACCACCTGCCAACCGTGCTCGTTGCACCATTGGGTCAAGTGTTCGCGGTCGATACCGGCCGTTTTGTAGTCGTGGAACTCATAGCTCACGCCGTGCTCATCGAGCCAAGTGCGCGCCTTTTTCATGGTGTCGCAGGCTTTGATGCCGAAAAGGTGCAACGTTTTGCTTGAAGCGGTCAAGGAATTGCCCCCTTTTGGACAAATGGAAAATGAAAGATCACGGATTATGCCACGACCAGCGGCTTTGGGTGCCGCTGGTAAGCACTGTGCGACTTTTGTGCAAAAGTCAGCGCACGGCACAGGCGAGTAACATAGCTGGGTAATATGGCTGGGTAATATGGCACTTCAAAGTTCAGTTGTTGCCTGATGTGTGTCGTTGCAAGTCGATTGTCCGGGAAACCCGCTTTATGCAAACCGCCTACACCGTTCTAATCCTGCTGATGCTGGTCAGCGTTTCGCGTCTTGTCGGGCGTGTCATTCCCCTGCCGTTACCCTTGGTGCAGATCGCCGCCGGTGCCCTGCTGGCCTGGCCTACGCTGGGGCTGCATGTGGCGTTGGACCCTGAGTTGTTTCTGTTTCTATTCCTGCCGCCGCTGTTGTTCTCCGATGGCTGGCGCATGCCCAAGCGCGAGTTATGGAAACTGCGCGGGCCGATCCTGACGTTGGCGGTCGGGCTGGTGCTGTTCACCGTAGTGGGCGCCGGCTACTTCATTCATTGGATATTGCCTACGATCCCGCTGCCGGTCGCCTTCGCCCTTGCCGCCGTGTTGTCGCCGACGGATGCCGTGGCGGTGTCGGCCATTTCCCAGAACCGTTTGCCCACGCCGTTGATGCACATGCTTCAAGGTGAAGCCTTGATGAACGATGCTTCGGGTCTGGTGACCTTCAAGTTCGCTCTGGCAGCGGCGTTGACCGGGGTGTTTTCCCTGGCAGATGCCAGCCTGACCTTCGTACTGGTGGCCGTGGGTGGCCTGGCGGTGGGGGTGGCACTGAGTTGGCTGGTGGGCCGCTTGCGTGCCTGGATGATCGCGCGGGGCTGGGACGACCCGGCGACCCACGTGGTGTTCATGTTGCTGTTGCCGTTCGCCGCGTATGTGCTGGCTGAGCGCCTGGGGGTGTCGGGTATTCTGTCGGCGGTGGCCGCGGGCATGATGCAGAGCTGGCTCGACCTGCTGCCACGCCAGACCAGCACGCGCTTGCTCAACCGCAGCGTCTGGTCGCTGCTGGAGTTTGCCTTCAATGGCCTGATCTTCCTGCTGCTGGGCCTGCAACTGCCGGACATCATCAAGGCGGTGGTCAGCCAAGAGCCGACACTGTGGCCAACCCTGTTGTATCGCTGCCTGGATGTGATCGCGATCTTCCTGGTGCTGGTGGTGTTGCGCTTTATCTGGGTGCAGAGCATCTGGCGGCTGTCGGGCCTATTACGTCGAATCCGTGGGAAAAGTGAGCTGACAATGGTGCCAACCGCGCGCTCCTGCTGGCTGTTGACCGTTGGCGGTGTGCGCGGTGCCGTGACCCTGGCCGGTGTGATGTCGGTGCCTTTACTGCTGGCGCCGGGTCAGGACTTTCCCGAGCGTGACCTGCTGATCTTCATCGCCGCCGGGGTGATTCTGCTGTCGTTGATTGCCGCCTGCATCGCGCTGCCGTTGTTGTTGCGTGGCATCGAAAAAAGTCCGGATGAGAAGCGCCACAATGAAGTGCGCGAGGCCTGGAAAAAGACCGCCGTGGCGGCCATCCATGCCCTTGAGGCCGAGGAGCCCGCAGAGGCCGAAACCCCGGACGCCGCCCAAGCCGCGCTGGCCGCCGAACTGAAGGCGCGGTTGATGTCGGAATATCGCCATCAACTGGACGTGTTCAACGACTCCGCCGAAGCCCAGGCCCTGGCGCAGCAGATGGACTTGCTTGAGCGTAAGTTGCGCCTCAAGGCATTGCGTGCGCAGCGGTTGGAGTTGTATAGCCTGAGCCGTCATCACCAGATTGGTGATGACGTGTTGAGGGAAGTGTTGGCGGAGTTGGATATGAGTGAGGCGAACCTGGGCACTCTGAAATAAGTTACAGCGCAGGCTATAGCCTCATGGCGTTGTCATTAACGAGATAAAGCCGGGCGGTCATATTTAATGCGCAGTAGCAAGAGTTATCAGGATGCTGGTGTTTCAAGTGTGGGCGGATAAAGTGATCTCATGAACGCTTTGTCGCCCTCTGAGAGTTCTACAGGAAGGGGCACACCGATGTTGTCCGTTGTTAGCTCGGAGTCGACCGAATAGTGCATGATTGACTTCTGGTCATAAGCTGAATAGATAGTAGTGTTGCGATCAAATACCGTTAGAATATTAAATTTGGTTTCAGCTTCATTGATTCCCAAGAGTTCAGTTGCATCGAGTAGTTCCTTCTTGTTCCAGTGGATAGTGTTATCCGGGTGTTGGTGTTCATGTTCTAAGCCGAGCGCGTGTCCGAACTCGTGGCGTATTGAATGGTTGAGGGCTTGCGCCGTTTTGTCAACTAGGTCGATGTGCATAGTAGGTTGGTCTATCGGGCGATTTCTAGCCTGTGTACCTATGACTGACTGGTTTCCGGAGCCATCTCCTCTTCCGGATATCCTGATGTCGCCATCAGGGGTCGCAATAAAGTTGAATTTCAAGTTTGTATGAGGCTGCCAGAGCTTTATTCTTTCCTTGATATAGTCTTTTGCTTTATCCGACATGTTGAATAAAGAAATATTCAGCGTTGCGTTTTGTGGCCACAAATACTGGGGGCTGGCGATGCCGCGTGTTGGCCTGATTGAAACCGGTGGTGTTATTTCGGAATTGAATGGCGGGGCGTAGGCCTGTGGGGCGAACGCGGGAATAGTGGTCATGCATATTTCCAAGGAGGCGTAAGTAAAGTACTAATTGAATTAGTAAGCGGCCCCTTGTGTGGTTGTTTATAAGATTTGAGTTCCATTGGCGTCGAGTGAAAAAGCCCGCTATAACGCCTGTGAGTCGTGCACCCTATTGCGGGGTGCACGCTTGTATTCTGTTATCGGTTGCGTGTGATAAACGCCCGAATCCGTTCAGCCGCTTCCACGCACTCGGCTAATGGCGCAACCAGCGCCAGGCGCACGCGGCCTGCGCCGGGGTTGACGCCATCCACCTCGCGCGACAGGTACGAACCCGGCACCACGGTCACGTGCTCTTCCACGAACAGGTCGCGGCAGAAGGCGGCATCGTCGCCCTTCACATTTGGCCACAGGTAGAAGCCGCCGTCCGGGGCTTGTACATCCAGCACCGGCTTGAGAATCGCCAGCACCGCGTCGAATTTCTCGCGATACAGGTCACGGTTGGCCAGCACGTGGGCCTCATCCTGCCAGGCGGCAATGCTGGCCAGTTGGGTTTGCACTGGCATTGCGCAGCCGTGGTAGGTGCGATACAGCAGGAAGCCTTTGAGGATATCTGCGTCGCCGGCGACGAAGCCGGAACGCAGGCCTGGCAGGTTGGAGCGCTTGGACAGGCTGTGGAACACCACGCAACGCTTGAAGTCCTCGCGGCCCAGTTCGACGCAGGCGCTAAGCAGGCCCGGCGGCGGGGTTTGCTCGTCAAAATAGAGTTCGCTGTAGCACTCGTCGGCGGCGATCACGAAGTCGTATTCGTCGGCCAGGGCGATGAGTTTTTTCAGGGTGTCAACCGGGATCAGCGCGCCGGTCGGGTTGCCAGGCGAGCACAGGAACAGGATCTGGCAGCGTTTCCAGATATCCGGCGCCACGGCGTCGAAGTCCGGGTTGAAGCCGTTTTCATCCAGGCACGGCAGGTAGTGCGGCTTGGCCCCGGCCAGGAACGCGGCGCCTTCGTAGATCTGGTAGAACGGGTTGGGGCTGACCACCAGGGCGTCGTCGCCGCGATTGACCACGGTTTGGGTAAAGGCGAACAGCGCCTCACGGGTGCCGTTGACCGGCAGGATATTGCGCGCCGGGTCGAGCCAGCCCTTGGGCACGTTGAAACGGCGTTCGCACCAGGCGCCGATGGCCTCGCGTAGGGCCGGGATGCCCAGGGTGGTCGGGTATACGGCCATCTGGTCGAGGTTATTGCTCAGCGCTTCGGCGACGAACGTCGGCGATTTGTGCTTGGGTTCGCCGATGGACAATGCAATCGGGCGTTTGTCCGGGTTGGGCGTAACGCTGCCGAGCAGGGCGCGCAGTTTCTCAAACGGGTAGGGCTGCAGCTGGTTCAGGGCGTTGTTCATCGCAAATCTCGCTCAATTCGTATGTAGGCACGCGGTCTGCCGGGCAAAAAAAATCCAATCTGGGAGGGGGGCTTGCTCCCGATGGCGGTCGATCAGAGACACAATAATTGGCTGACCCGCCGCAATCGGGGGCAAGCCCCCTCCCACATAAGCTCCACTCAAATGGTCAGGCGCGTCAGCTCGGGTTCCTGGCTCACGCTCAACTGCTGCACGATGGCTTCCTGCAGGCGGCGGCACAGTTCCGGGTCGGACAGCGGCTGGTTGTCGGCGTCGGTAATGAAGAACACGTCTTCCACCCGTTCGCCGAGGGTCGCAATTTTGGCGTTCTGTAGCGACAGGTCGAACTCCAGAAAAATCCCGCCGATGCGTGCCAGCAAGCCTGGGCGGTCCGGTGCGCTGAGCTCCAGCACGGTGACTGGGCGCTGGGCGTCGTTGGAGATGGTCACCTGGGGCGCGAAGGCAAAGTGCTTGAGCTGGCGCGGCACCCGACGCTGGATGATGGTCGGGTAGTCGTCCGGGTTGCGCAAGGCTTCGGTCAGGCCCTCGCGGATCTTTTTCACCCGCACCGGGTTATCGCCGATGGACTCGCCTTCGGTGTCGAGCACGATGTAGGTGTCGAGGGTGAACTGGCTGCTGGAGGTGATTACGCGGGCGTCATGGATGTTGAGGTTGAGCTGGTCCATGGCGGCCACGGTCACGGCAAAGAAGTCGTGCTGGTCGGGGGCGTAGATGAAGATCTGCGTGCCGCCCTCGAATTCGCGCTGGGTGGTTTCCTTGATCAGCACCAATGGCCCGCCATCGGCCGGCTGCTGCAGGATCGCGTCACTGTGCCAGGCCACGTCGCCGGCGGTGTGGCGCAGGAAGTAATCGTCACCGAGTTGCGACCACAGTTGCTCGACGTCATCCGGGTCGTTGCCGCCGCGCACCAGGATATCCAGGGCTGCGCTTTGGGTGCGGCGGATCTGTTCTTCGCGGTCTACCGGGTTTTCCAGGCCGCGGCGCAACGCGCGCTTGGTTTCGGTGTAGAGCTGGCGCAACAGGCTGGCGCGCCAGGAATTCCACAGGGTCGGGTTGGTGGCGTTGATGTCGGAGACGGTCAGCACGTACAGGTAGTCGAGGCGGGTTTCATCGCCGACGATGCCGGCGAAGTCGTGGATCACCTGCGGGTCGGACAAGTCCTTGCGCTGCGCGGTGGTCGACATCACCAAGTGGTTCTGCACCAGCCAGACAATCAGGCGGCTGTCCCACAGCGGCAACTGGTGGCGCTGGCAGAAAGCCTCGGCATCCACGGCGCCGACTTCGGAGTGGTCGCCGTGCCGGCCTTTGCCGATGTCGTGGTACAGGCCGGCCAGGTAGATCAGCTCCGGCTTGGGCAACTTGGCCATCAGCTTGCTGGCCAGCGGGAATTTCTCTGACACCTGGGTGTACTGCAACTTACGCAGGTGCTTGATCAGGTTCAGGGTGTGGGCGTCCACGGTATAGATGTGGAACAGGTCATGCTGCATCTGCCCGACAATAAAGCCGAACTCCGGCAGGTAGCGCCCGAGGATGCCGTAGCGGTTCATGCGCCGCAGGTTGCGGTGGATGCCGATCTTGCACTTGAACAGCTCGATAAACAGGCTGGTGTTGCGGATATCGTTGCGAAAATCATCGTCGATCAAGTGACGGTTTTCCCGCAGCAGACGGATGGTATCGGCGCGCACGCCTTTGATTTCCGGCTGCTGGGCCATCAGCACGAAGATTTCCAGCATGGCAAACGGGGTGCGGCGGAACACGTTGTCGTTACGCGCTTCGATATAGCCGTCGTGCAGCTGGAAGCGCGCATTGATCGGCTGCGGCGGCGCTTCGTCTTCGGGGGCCAGGATCACTTCTTCGAAGTGCTGGATGATCAGGTCGCTGAGCTGGGCAATGCTCATGACCACTCGGTAATACTGCTGCATGAAGCTTTCGATGCTGGTCTTCGCGTCTTCGCCTTCAAAGCCCAGCAGGGTGGCGATGGAGCGCTGGTGGTCGAACAGCAGGCGGTCTTCGGAGCGCCCGGCGAGCATATGCAGGGCGTAGCGCACCTTCCACAGGAACTCCTGGGACGAGGCCAGCAAGGCGTTTTCGCTCTCCACCAGGAAACCTTCGCCGGCCAAGGCGCGCAGGTTCAGGGTGCCGTACTGGCGCCGGGCAACCCACAAGATCGTCTGGATATCCCGCAGCCCGCCCGGCGAGCCTTTGACGTTGGGTTCCAGGTTGTATTCGGTGTCGTTGTACTTGTGGTGGCGAGCCTTCTGCTCGGCGCGCTTGGCCAGGAAAAACTCCTTGCTCGGCCACATATGTGCGGTGCTGGTGACTTCGAGCATGCGCTGGCGCAGGCGCTCGGGGCCGGCGATGGTACGGCTTTCCATGAGGTTGGTGATCACGGTGAGGTCGGCGCGGGCCTCCTCGGCGCATTCGTCCACCGAGCGCACGCTTTGGCCGACTTCCAGGCCGATGTCCCACAGCAGCGTCAGAAAACGCTCGATGGAGTCGCGAAAAATCTCATGATCGGCGCTGTCCAGCAGGATCAACAGGTCGATGTCGGAGTAGGGGTGCAGCTCGCCGCGCCCGTAGCCACCGACCGCCACCAGGGCGATATCGGCGTCTTCGCTCCAACTGAACTGTTCCCAGGCCTTTTGCAGGATGTTATCGACGAACCAGGCGCGGTCCTCGATCAGCCGGCGGATATCCCGGCCGCTGCGAAAGCGCTCATCGAGCACCTCGCGGGCCTGGCGGATCGCCTTCTTGAAAGCGGCGATGGGGCTCGCCTTCAGGGCCAGTTCGGCCTGGAACTGGCCACGGTCGAAGAGTTCGGGATCCACCTGGGGCATCGATCGGCTTTCCTTTCTATCTATCAGTCAGTCACAACACAGTTTGGGAAAACCTTGGTAACCCTTTTATTACGCCGAAATACGTGGAATCGTGTCGTCGGCGCGCAGGGTGAAGATCTCGTAGCCGGTGTCGGTGACCAGCAGGGTGTGTTCCCATTGGGCCGAGAGCTTGCGGTCCTTGGTGATGGCGGTCCAGCCGTCGCCCAGCACCTTGGTGTCGGCCTTGCCCTGGTTAATCATCGGCTCGATGGTGAAGGTCATGCCAGCCTTGAGCTCCATGCCGGTGCCGGCGCGGCCGTAGTGCAGGATCTGCGGTTCTTCGTGGAAGACCGTGCCGATGCCGTGGCCGCAGAATTCACGCACTACCGAGAAGCCATTCTTTTCGGCGTGCTTCTGGATCACTTCACCGATGTCGCCCAGGCGGCAGCCGGGTTTGACGATCTCGATGGCCTTGTACATGCATTCCTGGGTGACCTGGGACAAACGCTCGGCCCAGACCGGCACGGTGCCGACGTGGAACATGCGGCTGGTGTCGCCGAAGTAGCCGTCCTTGATCACGGTAACGTCGATGTTCAGGGTGTCGCCGTCCTTCAACGGCTTGTCGCCTGGAATCCCGTGGCAAACCACGTGGTTGACCGAGGTGCAGATCGACTTGGGGAAGCCTTTGTAGTTCAGTGGCGCAGGGATGGCCTTTTGCACGTCGACGATATAGTCGTGGCAGATCTGGTTGAGTGTTTCGGTGGTGACGCCGGGCTTGACGTGTTCGGCGATCATTTCCAGCACGTCGGCAGCCAGTTTGCCGGCAATGCGCATGCCGGCGATGTCTTCGGCGGTTTTCAAACTAACGGTCATACAGGCTCTCTCTAGCGCGACGCGCTGAAATCAATACGGTTTACGGGCGTGCGACAAAAGGTTACAGAATTCGCACAAGCCTCAGAAAACGCGATTCTATCAGACGATGGGGGCAAGTCATGAGCGTCTGATCATCGCTTCTATCTATGGGGGGGTTATGTTGATGAGTGCATATCCGTTGTTGTGGTAACGGCTGAGTATGGTTCCGCTCTTACAGCGGGTCACTTTTGGAAAGACCCAAAAGTAACCAAAAGGTCTTCGCCCCATCACTCGGCACCTCGCCTCCGGCTCGGTGTGCCCTCACTCCGGCTTTGGACCGTGGGCCGCCGCGATGGGCCATCCATGGCCCAGCGCGGCTAACCCGGCGTCCTGCCGGGTTGCCCACGCTCCAAAGCCTGCGTTCGGCCAGCGTGATTGACGGGGCGCCTTAAATCAAAATCAAAAGCCAAAGCAGATCAAGAGCAGAGCACGGCGGCCTGAAAGTCGACCTGAGTGGTTGGATCAAGGGCAGATACCTTTACTGGCTTTCCGGCGATGCAGGCGCCTTGGTCGATCAGGAACAAACAGTCGAGGCGATCGCAGGCAAGCCAGCGGCTACAGAAAAACGCTCTGGATCTGCTTTGCCTCTCGCTCTGCCTGCGCTCTCGATCTGCTTCAACCACTCAGGTCGGCTTCCAGGCCGCCGTGCTGTAGATGTTGATCTTGATCTTGATCTAGGCGCCCCATCAACCACGCTGGCCGCACGCGGGTTTGAATTCGTGGGTAACCTGGCAGGACGCCAGGTTAGCCGCGATGGGCCAAGGATGGCCCATCGCGGCGGCCCACGAATTCAAGCCTGCGTGCGGGCATACCGAGCCGGAGGCGAGGTACCGAGTGGTGGGGCAAGAGCCCTTTTGGTTACTTTTGGGGCTCCTTTCCAAAAGTGACCCGCCGTAAGGGCGGAACCCATAGCCGCCATCACCCCACCAACGCATATACCCCCCCAGCAGACCAGCGAGGCCCAACTGAAGCCCCTATAAACCGGAGCTTCTCGCCTCTAATCAAAGGCTTGCATAACCATCACGAAAGGCAAACGTGATTGCGGGTTTCGTTTTCGCCCTTCGTGTGGTATAAAATGCGCCGCTTTCCGGGGATACCCCGCAAAGCTTAAATCCACACACGTGTCGACACGATGACCTGGGTGCCGGAGGCCTTGATGCCGCTGGTTGGTCATTGGGATACGTGGAGGCCAAACCCGACTTATTAAGGAACTATCATGTCCCAAGTCAACATGCGCGATATGCTGAAGGCCGGTGTGCACTTCGGTCACCAGACCCGTTACTGGAACCCGAAAATGGGTAAATACATTTTCGGCGCGCGTAACAAGATTCACATTATCAACCTTGAAAAAACCCTGCCAATGTTCAACGAAGCTCTGACTTTCGTAGAGCGTCTGGCCCAGGGCAAAAACAAGATCCTGTTCGTCGGCACCAAGCGTTCCGCTGGCAAGATCGTTGCTGAAGAAGCAGCACGTTGCGGTTCGCCGTACGTCGATCACCGCTGGTTGGGCGGCATGCTGACCAACTTCAAAACCATCCGTGCTTCCATCAAGCGTCTGCGTGACCTTGAAGTACAAGCCGAAGACGGTACTTTCGCCAAGCTGACCAAGAAAGAAGCGCTGATGCGCTCCCGTGACCTGGAAAAGCTCGATCGTTCCCTGGGTGGTATCAAGGACATGGGCGGTCTGCCTGACGCACTGTTCGTTATCGACGTTGATCACGAGCGCATCGCGATCACCGAAGCCAACAAGCTGGGCATCCCTGTTATCGGCGTAGTCGATACCAACAGCAGCCCGGAAGGCGTTGACTACATCATCCCAGGCAACGATGACGCAATCCGCGCTATCCAGCTGTACATGGGTTCGATGGCTGACGCTGTAATCCGTGGTCGCAACCACGTTGCTGGTGGTACCGAGCAGTTCGTTGAAGAAGCTCCGGTAGCTGCCGCTGAGTAATTGACGCCCTGGCGTTGACTCAGTAAGCAAAAAGGGGGCTTGGCCCCCTTTTTGCCACCTCGAAAACCGTTTGTCGGCGCCACTTGTGGCAGCGCAACCTAGCGACTGTAACGTGCAGCGGCCTACAACGGTGATTCGGGAAGAATTGATCGCCCGTTTGATCGGGTGGAATGGTTGAAAACCTATCCAAGAGGATTTTGAAATGGCAGAGATTACTGCAGCGTTGGTTAAAGAACTGCGCGAGCGCACCGGCGAAGGCATGATGGATTGCAAAAAGGCCTTGACCAAGGCCGGCGGCGACATCGAAAAAGCCATTGATGACATGCGTGCTTCGGGCGCCATCAAGGCTGCCAAGAAAGCCGGTAACGTAGCGGCTGAAGGCGCTATCGCTCTGGTTGAAGACGGCAAGGCTGCCGTTCTGCTGGAAGTGAACTCCCAGACCGACTTCCTGGCTCTGCAGGACGACTTCAAGGCGTTCGTTGCTGCCAGCGTCAAGAAAGCATTCGACGACAAGCTGACCACCGTTGAGCCGTTGATCGAAGCTCAAGAAGCTGATCGCCTGGTACTGGTCGGCAAGGTTGGCGAAAACGTCAACATCCGTCGCCTGGCTCGCATTGAAGGTGATGTGGTTGGTGGTTACCTGCACGGTAACAAAATCGGCGTTGTGGTTGCCCTTAAAGGCGGCGACGTTGAACTGGCCAAAGACATCGCTATGCACGTAGCGGCCAGCAACCCTGAATTCCTGCTGCCATCGGAAGTGTCCGCTGACGCAATCGAGCGCGAAAAAGCCGTGTTCCTGAGCCTCAATGCTGACAAGATCGCCGGCAAGCCAGAAAACATCGTTGAAAACATGATCAAAGGCCGTATCAGCAAGTTCCTGGCTGAAGCGAGCCTGGTTGAGCAGGCGTTCGTCAAGAACCCTGAAATCAAGGTTGGCGAACTGGCCAAGAAAGCCGGTGCTGAAATCGTTTCCTTCACTTACTACAAAGTAGGCGAAGGCATCGAGAAGCCGGTCGACAACTTCGCTGAAGAAGTTGCTGCCCAGCTGGCTGCCGCCAAGCAATAAGACAGTTTCAACTGTCGCCCGAAAGAGGCTGCCCGCTCACGCGCGCAGCCTCTTTTCAAATGGGCAGGCCGATTTTATTTGGCTTCCCCTTGGAACTGGCTTACAAAGCCGTGTTCCGATGGCGCTGTGACAGCGTCCAGCTAGAGTGAACGCAAGCCGTAAACGGCTCGCCAAGAATTTTTAAAATACGCCGCAGGAGAGATTCGCAATGGCTCAGCAGGGCAGTGGTTATCAGGCTCGCTATAAACGCATTCTACTCAAGCTTAGCGGCGAGGCCCTGATGGGCTCGGAAGAGTTCGGGATCGATCCCAAGGTACTCGACCGCATGGCGCTGGAAGTCGGCCAACTGGTCGGTATCGGCGTACAAGTCGGCCTGGTAATTGGCGGTGGTAACCTGTTCCGTGGTGCGGCACTCAGTGCTGCTGGCATGGACCGAGTCACTGGCGACCACATGGGCATGCTGGCCACTGTGATGAACGCCCTGGCCATGCGTGACGCCCTGGAGCGTGCCAATATCTCGGCTATCGTGATGTCGGCTATTTCCATGGTCGGCGTGACTGATCACTATGATCGCCGCAAAGCCATGCGCCATTTGAACGCCAAAGAGGTGGTTATTTTTGCCGCCGGTACCGGCAACCCGTTTTTCACCACGGATTCGGCTGCTTGCCTGCGCGCCATCGAGATCGATGCCGACGTAGTGCTTAAAGCCACCAAGGTGGACGGCGTGTACACCGCAGACCCATTCAAAGACCCGCATGCCGAGAAGTTCGATCATCTGACCTACGATGAAGTGCTGGATCGCAAGCTGGGTGTGATGGACCTGACGGCTATTTGCCTGTGCCGCGACCACAAGATGCCGCTGCGCGTATTTAACATGAACAAGCCCGGCGCCCTGCTGAATATCGTACACGGCGGCGCGGAAGGGACTCTGATCGAGGAAGGCCAACAATGATCAACGAAATCAAGAAAGACGCCCAAGCGCGTATGCAGAAATCCCTGGAGTCTCTGAGCCATGCATTCGGCCAGATTCGTACCGGTAAAGCTCACCCGAGCATCCTGGGTAGCGTGATGGTGCCTTACTACGGCTCCGACACCCCGCTGAGCGGCGTGGCCAACGTTACCGTGAAAGACTCGCGCACCCTGCAAGTGGTGGCTTTCGAGCGCAACATGCTCGCTGCCGTCGACAAGGCTATCCAGAGCGCCGGCCTTAACCTCAACCCGACCAACCTGGGTGAGCTGCTGCTGATCTCCATGCCGGCCCTGACCGAAGAAACCCGCAAGGGCTTCACCAAGCAGGCACGCAGTGCAGCTGAAGACGCGCGTGTTGCCGTGCGCAACATCCGTCGTGATGCCTTGGGTGACCTGAAGAAGCTGGTCAAGGACAAGGAAATCAGCGAAGACGAAGAGCGTCGTGCCGTGGCTGATATCGACAAGCTGACCAAAGATGCCGAGGCCCAGATCACCAAGGCCACCGAAGAAAAAGAAAAGGACCTGATGGCCGTATAAGGGGTCAGGACGCCTTCATGGAAAAGACCAAGCAGACTGTACCTTCTGTGGTGCCGCGCCATGTCGCGATCATCATGGATGGGAATAATCGCTGGGCGAAGAAACGCTTTATGCCAGGTGTTGCCGGGCATAAAGCGGGTGTCGATGCGGTACGGGCTGTGATTGAGGTGTGTGCAGAGGCCAAGGTCGAAGTGTTGACCTTGTTCGCCTTCTCCAGTGAGAACTGGCAGCGCCCGGCCGAGGAGGTCAGTGCCTTGATGGACCTGTTCTTCAAGGCCTTGCGTCGTGAGGCCAAGCGCCTCAACGACAACAACATCAGCCTGCGCATCATCGGTGATCGCTCGCGGTTCCACCCGGAGCTGCAAGCGGCCATGCGCGAAGCCGAGGCCATTACCGCAGGCAGCGATCGTTTTGTGCTGCAGATTGCAGCCAACTACGGCGGCCAGTGGGATATTGCCCAGGCTGCACAGCGGCTGGCCCGCGAAGTGCAAGCCGGCCATCTGCGGCCGGACGACATCACGCCCGAACTGTTGCAAACCTGCCTGGTCACCGGCGACCTGCCGTTGCCGGACTTGTGCATCCGTACCGGTGGCGAACACCGCATCAGCAACTTCCTGTTGTGGCAGTTGGCCTATACCGAGCTGTACTTCTCCGACCTGTTCTGGCCGGACTTCAAACACGATGCCATGCGTACTGCGCTGGCCGATTTCGCTTCCCGTCAGCGTCGTTTCGGTAAAACGAGCGAGCAGATCGAAGCTGGAGCCCGGGTTTAAATGCTTAAACAACGAATCATCACAGCACTGATCCTGTTGCCGATCGCCTTGTGCGGGTTTTTCCTGCTCGATGGCGCAGGCTTTGCGCTGTTTATCGGCCTGGTAGTGGCCTTGGGCGCCTGGGAATGGGCGCGCCTGGCGGGCTTCAGCGCACAATTGCCGCGTGTGGTGTATGCCGTGGTCGTGGCGGTGTTGCTGTTCCTGATGTACATCCTGCCGGACGTCGCGCCGTGGGTGCTGGGCGCAGCGGTACTGTGGTGGGCGCTGGCGACATTCCTGGTGCTGACATATCCGAAAACCAGTGCGCATTGGTCCAGCGTGGCCTGCAAGCTGGTGATTGGCCTGTTGATCCTGCTGCCGGCCTGGCAGGGGTTGGTGGATATCAAGCGTTACCCCCTGGGTAACTGGCTGATCCTGGCGGTCATGGTGCTGGTTTGGGGTGCCGATATCGGCGCCTACTTCTCCGGTCGCGCATTCGGCAAGCGCAAGCTGGCACCGGCGGTCAGCCCTGGCAAGAGTTGGGAAGGCGTGTACGGTGGCCTCGCGTTGACGCTGCTGATCGCACTCGGGGTGGGTGTGGTGCGTGGCTGGTCGGTGAAGGAAACCTTCCTGGCGCTGCTGGGTACCGCCATCGTTGTGTTTATTTCGGTGGTGGGCGACCTCACCGAAAGCATGTTCAAGCGCCAGGCCGGGATCAAAGACAGCAGTAACCTGCTGCCGGGTCATGGCGGTGTGCTGGATCGTATCGACAGCCTCACGGCGGCCATACCGATCTTCGCCGTGCTGTTGTGGATGATCGCTTCGTGAGCCGCCTGCAACAAGTAACCGTGCTGGGTGCAACTGGCTCGGTAGGCCTGAGCACCCTGGACGTGATCGCCCGCCATCCGGACCGCTATCAGGTGTTTGCCTTGACCGGGTTCACCCGTCTGAGCGAGTTGCTGGCATTGTGCGTACGCCATGTGCCGCGCTTTGCCGTGGTGCCTGAGGCTGCCGCCGCGCGGGGTCTGCAGGATGATCTGCGGGCTGCCGGGCTGGCCACTCAAGTGCTGGTGGGCGAGGAGGGGTTGTGCCAGGTCTCGGCCGATGCCGAGGTGGATACCGTGGTCGCCGCTATCGTCGGTGCCGCTGGCCTGCGTCCGACCTTGGCCGCCGTCGACGCCGGCAAGAAGATCCTGCTGGCCAATAAAGAAGCATTGGTGATGTCCGGTGCGTTGTTCATGCAGGCGGTGCGCAAAAGCGGCGCCGTGCTGTTGCCCCTCGACAGTGAGCACAATGCCATCTTCCAGTGCATGCCCGGTGACTTTGCCCGTGGGCTGAGCCAAGTGGGCGTGCGCCGGATTCTGCTTACGGCGTCCGGTGGGCCCTTTCGGCAAACTCCGTTGGCTGAGCTGGAGCATGTGTCTCCCGATCAGGCTTGCGCACACCCCAACTGGTCGATGGGGCGCAAGATTTCCGTCGATTCGGCGAGCATGATGAATAAAGGCCTGGAATTGATCGAGGCGTGCTGGTTGTTCGACGCCCGGCCTGATCAGGTCGAGGTGGTGATCCACCCGCAAAGTGTGATTCATTCCCTGGTCGACTACGTGGACGGCTCGGTGCTGGCGCAGTTGGGTAACCCCGATATGCGCACGCCCATCGCCAATGCCCTGGCCTGGCCGGAGCGTATTGACTCTGGCGTGGCGCCCCTGGACCTGTTTGCGATCGGCCGGCTGGACTTCGAAGCGCCGGACGAGCAGCGCTTTCCCTGCCTGCGCCTGGCGCGGCAAGTGGCGCAGGCGGGCAACAGCGCGCCGGCTATGCTTAATGCGGCCAACGAGGTAGCGGTGGCGGCGTTTCTCGAACGGCGCATCCGCTTTCCGCAGATCGCGAGTATCATCGAGGACGTTCTGGGTCTTGAGCCTGTAGTGGCGGTGGACGACCTGGGGGCGGTATTCGAAGCGGATACCAAGGCTCGGGCCCTGGCCGAACAATGGTTGAGCCGCAACGCGCGTTAGTCTGACCTTCAGGCACTGGATTGGAATGCGGAGAAATTAGATGAGTGCGCTTTACATGATCGTCGGCACCCTGGTTGCTCTGGGTGTGCTGGTTACCTTCCACGAATTCGGCCACTTCTGGGTGGCGCGTCGTTGCGGCGTCAAGGTATTGCGCTTTTCCGTCGGTTTCGGCATGCCGCTGTTGCGCTGGCACGACCGTCGTGGCACCGAGTTCGTGATTGCGGCCATTCCGTTGGGTGGCTACGTCAAGATGCTCGATGAGCGTGAAGGCGAAGTCCCGGCGGATCAGTTGGACCAGTCCTTCAATCGCAAGACCGTTCGTCAGCGTATTGCCATTGTCGCTGCAGGCCCTATCGCCAACTTCCTGCTGGCGATGGTGTTCTTCTGGGTCCTGGCCATGCTCGGCAGTGAGCAGGTGCGTCCGGTGATCGGCGCGGTCGAGGCGGACAGCATGGCGGCCAAGGCTGGCCTGGTCGCCGGGCAGGAAATTGTTTCCATTGATGGCGAACCCACCACGGGTTGGGGTGCGGTCAACTTGCAACTGGTTCGTCGTCTGGGCGAAAGCGGTACCGTCAATGTGGTGGTGCGCGAGCAGGATTCCAGCGCCGAGACCCCGCGTGAGCTGACCCTGGACCATTGGCTCAAGGGCGCTGACGAGCCTGATCCGATCAAGTCCCTGGGGATTCGCCCGTGGCGTCCATCGTTGCCGCCGGTACTCGCCGAGCTGGATCCGAAGGGGCCGGCGCAGGCGGCAGGCCTGAAAACCGGCGACCGCCTCCTGGCCCTCGATGGCCAGGCGCTGGGCGACTGGCAACAGGTGGTCGACCTGGTGCGTGTACGTCCTGATACCAAAATTGTGCTGAAAGTTGAGCGCGAAGGGGCTCAAATCGACGTCCCCGTGACCTTGTCGGTTCGCGGCGAGGCCAAGGCGGCCGGGGGTTACCTGGGGGCTGGCGTCAAGAGTCCCGAGTGGCCACCGTCGATGGTGCGTGAGGTCAGTTTCGGGCCGTTGGCAGCGATTGGCGAGGGTGCAAAACGCACCTGGACCATGAGTGTGCTGACCCTCGAATCGCTCAAGAAAATGTTGTTCGGCGAGCTCTCGGTAAAAAACTTGAGTGGACCGATAACCATTGCTAAAGTGGCGGGCGCTTCTGCCCAGTCGGGTGTCGCGGATTTCCTGAATTTCCTGGCTTATCTGAGTATTAGCCTGGGTGTTCTGAATTTGCTGCCCATTCCAGTATTGGATGGGGGGCATCTGTTGTTTTATCTGGTCGAGTGGGCGCGTGGTCGCCCCTTGTCGGATCGGGTGCAGGGTTGGGGGATACAGATCGGTATCAGTTTGGTGGTCGGGGTGATGTTGTTAGCCCTTGTCAACGATCTGGGTCGACTGTAACGCTTCGCTGAATTGCGAATCTGCCGCATTTTGCGGCAGTTTGTTTATTGCCAGTTGGAATAAGAAAGGACTTCATGAAACGTCTGCTGCTAACTGCGGTTCTCACCGTATTGATGATCGCCGAAGTTCACGCCGAGTCCTTCACCATCTCCGATATTCGCGTCAACGGCCTCCAGCGGGTTTCCGCGGGTAGCGTCTTTGGTGCTTTGCCGTTGAACGTTGGTGAACAGGCCGATGACCGTCGCCTGGTGGAATCCACTCGTGCGCTGTTCAAAACCGGTTTCTTTCAAGACATCCAACTGGGTCGCGAAGGTAACGTCCTGGTCATCACCGTCGTCGAGCGACCATCCGTCGCCAGTATCGAGATCGAGGGCAACAAGGCGATCTCTACTGAAGACTTGATGAAGGGCTTGAAACAGTCCGGTCTGGCCGAGGGCGAGATCTTCCAGCGCGCCACCCTTGAAGGTGTGCGTAACGAACTGCAACGCCAGTACGTCGCCCAGGGTCGCTACTCCGCGACCGTGGAAACGGAAGTGGTGCCGCAGCCTCGTAACCGTGTCGGCCTCAAGGTCAACATCAACGAAGGCACCGTGGCGGCCATTCAGCACATCAACGTGGTAGGCAATACCAAGTTCGCTGATGAAGACCTGATCGACCTGTTCGAGCTCAAGACCACCAACTGGTTGTCGTTCTTCAAGAACGATGACAAGTACGCCCGTGAAAAACTCTCCGGTGACCTGGAACGCCTGCGTTCCTACTACCTGGACCGTGGCTATATCAATATGGACATCGCTTCGACCCAGGTGTCCATCACCCCCGACAAGAAGCACGTCTACATCACCGTCAACGTTAACGAAGGCGAGAAGTACAAGGTTCGCGACGTCAAGCTGAGCGGCGACCTGAAAGTACCTGAAGACCAGGTCAAGGCCTTGCTGCTGGTCCAGAAAGACCAGGTGTTCTCGCGCAAGCTGATGACCACCACGTCCGAACTGATCACCCGTCGCCTGGGTAACGAGGGCTACACCTTCGCCAACGTCAACGGCGTGCCGACGCCGCACGATGATGACCACACCGTGGACATCACCTTTGTCGTTGACCCGGGCAAGCGTGCCTACGTTAACCGCATCAACTTCCGTGGCAACACCAAGTCTGCGGACGAAGTGTTGCGTCGTGAAATGCGCCAGATGGAAGGTGGCTGGGCGTCGACTTACCTGATCGACCAGTCCAAGACCCGTCTTGAGCGCCTGGGCTTCTTCAAGGAAGTGAACGTCGAAACCCCGGCCGTACCGGGTGTGGATGACCAGGTTGACGTGAACTACGCCGTGGAAGAACAAGCGTCGGGTTCCATCACCGCCAGCGTCGGTTTCGCGCAGAGCGCCGGCCTGATCCTCGGTGGTTCCATTACGCAGAACAACTTCCTCGGTACCGGTAACCGTGTCTCCATCGGCCTGACCCGAAGCGAATACCAGAGCCGCTATAACTTCGGTTATACCGACCCCTACTGGACTGCTGACGGTGTGAGCCTGGGCTACAACGCCTTCTACCGCACCACCGACTACAAAGACCTCGACGTTGACGTTGCAAGCTATGCGATCGACAGCCTCGGCGCCGGTGTGAACATCGGTTACCCGATCAGTGAGACTTCGCGTCTGACCTTCGGCCTGACCGCGCAGCAGGATGAGATCAAGACCGGTGTCTACACTGTGGACGAGATCTTCGACTTCACCCGTCGTGAAGGTGACAAGTTCCTGAACTTCAAGGCGTCTGCCGGCTGGTCCGAGTCGACCCTGAACAAAGGCGTACTGGCAACCCGTGGCCACTCCCAGAGCCTGACCCTGGAAACCACCACGCCGGGCAGCGACCTGTCGTTCTTCAAACTTGATTATCGCGGCCAGTTGTTCCAGCCGTTGAGCGACAACTACACCATGCGCCTGCACACAGAGCTGGGCTATGGCGACGGTTATGGCTCTACCAATGGTCTGCCGTTCTACGAGAACTACTATGCCGGTGGCTTCAACTCCGTACGTGGTTTCAAGGACAGTACCTTGGGTCCACGTGGTACACCGAGCCGTGGTGCGGGTGTAACCGGTAACCAGGGCACCGTAGTTGACTCCGACGATGACCCGCTGCCATTCGGTGGTAACGTGTTGATCCAGGGTGGTGCGGAGATTCTGTTCCCGCTGCCATTCGTCAAGGATCAGCGTTCGCTGCGTACTTCGGTCTTCTGGGACGTGGGTAACGTGTTCGACTCCAAGTGCGAACAGGTCACCAACCCGAGTGGCGTGAAGTCCAACACTCAATGCAACGACGTGAGCCTCAGCAACTTGGCAAGCTCCGTGGGTGTGGGTGTGACCTGGGTGACTGCGCTTGGCCCATTGAGCTTTGCTCTGGCCATGCCGATCAAGAAACCGGATAACGCTGAAACCCAGATTTTCCAATTCTCCCTCGGCCAGACGTTCTAAGCGTCTGACCCAAGATAACGACAACGGATTCTGTAGGAGTACATCGTGCGTAAGTTGACTCAATTGGTTCTGCTGGCAACTGTGCTGGTAACCACCCCGGCCTTCGCCGAAATGAAAATCGCCGTTCTGAACTATCAGATGGCCCTGTTGGAATCCGATGCGGCCAAGAAGTACGCCGTGGATGCCGAGAAAAAATTCGGTCCGCAACTGACCAAGCTCAAGACCCTGGAAAGCAGCGCCAAGGGCATCCAGGATCGTCTGGTAGCTGGCGGCGACAAAATGCAGCAAGGCGAGCGCGAGCGTCTGGAGCTTGAATTCAAGCAAAAGGCCCGTGACTACCAGTTCCAGTCCAAGGAGCTGAACGAAGCCAAGGCTGTTGCTGACCGTGAAATGCTGAAACAGCTGAAGCCGAAACTCGACAGCGCAGTGGAAGAAGTCATCAAGAAAGGTGCCTTTGACCTGGTGTTCGAGCGTGGCGCGGTAATCGACGTCAAGCCTCAATACGACATCACCCGCCAGGTGATCGAGCGCATGAACCAGCTGAAGTAAGCCATGACCGCGACTATCAAGCTCGGCGAGTTGGCCGAGTTCCTGGGGGCCACCTTGCGTGGCTCCCCGGAGAAAGAAATCACTGGGCTAGCCACCTTGCAGGAGGCTGGCCCAGCTCAGTTGAGCTTCCTCGCAAACCCTCAATACCGTAAATACCTTGTCGACAGCCAGGCCGCAGCCGTATTGCTCAAAGCCGCTGACGCCGAAGGGTTTGACGGGGATGCGCTGGTGGTGGCCGATCCGTACCTGGCGTATGCGCGGGTGTCGCATCTGTTCGATCCGAAACCCAAGGCAGCCAGCGGTATTCATCCTTCAGCGGTTATCGCCGAGGATGCCCAGGTTGACCCGGCGGCCAGCATCGGTGCGTTCGCGGTGATCGAGAGCGGTGCACGCATTGCGGCCGGTGTAACGGTTGGCGCGCATTGCTTTATCGGCGCGCGCTGCGAAATCGGTGCCGATGGTTGGTTGGCGCCCCGCGTGACCCTGTACCACGATGTGCGTATCGGTGAGCGTGTGGTTATCCAGTCCGGTGCCGTGATTGGGGGTGAAGGCTTCGGCTTCGCCAACTCCAAAGGCATCTGGAACAAGATTGCCCAGGTCGGCGGCGTATTGATCGGCGACGACGTGGAAATCGGTGTCAACACCGCTGTCGATCGTGGGGCCCTGGCCGATACCGTGATCGGTAATGGCGTGAAGCTCGACAACCAGATCCAGATCGCCCACAACGTGCAGATTGGCGATCACACCGCCATGGCGGCGTGCGTGGGCATTTCCGGCAGCACCAAGATCGGCAAGCATTGCATGCTCGCCGGTGGCGTAGGGCTGGTGGGGCATATCGAAATTTGCGACAACGTTTTCATCACCGGCATGACCATGGTGACCCACTCGATTACTGAGCCTGGGGCCTATTCTTCCGGTACCGCCATGCAGCCCGCAGCTGAATGGCGTAAGAGTGCAGCACGGCTGAGGCAGCTTGACGACATGGCTCGACGCCTCAAACAGCTGGAAAAGCGTGTTGGAGACGTGACCCCTGGCGGTAATGCTTCATCAGAAGGCTGATACCATTTCCATATCAAGTGTGCACAGCCGCTAGACTGCCTCCTTGATTTGCTAGCGGGGCGTGCTTTCAGTCCGCCCGCCCCCAATCTTTATTACAGGCTTCCCCCCGAAATGATGGACATCAACGAGATTCGCGAATACCTGCCTCACCGTTACCCGTTCCTGCTGGTGGACCGCGTAGTGGACCTCAATGTTGAGGAAAAGCGCATTCGTGCCTACAAGAATGTCAGCATCAACGAACCGTTCTTCAACGGTCACTTCCCCGCGCATCCCATCATGCCGGGCGTATTGATCATTGAAGCGATGGCCCAGGCTGCCGGTATCCTTGGTTTCAAAATGCTCGACCTCAAGCCTGCCGACGGCACGCTTTACTATTTCGTGGGCTCCGACAAGTTGCGTTTCCGCAACCCTGTCACCCCAGGTGACCAGTTGATCCTGGAAGCCAAGTTCATCAGCTGCAAGCGCCAGATCTGGAAGTTCGAATGCCAGGCCTCGGTGGATGGCAAGCCGGTGTGCTCCGCCGAGATCATCTGCGCGGAACGCAAACTATGAGTTTGATTGACCCTCGCGCAATCATCGATCCGTCGGCCGTTCTGGCCGCCGACGTTGAGGTCGGCCCTTGGTCGATCATCGGCGCAGGTGTGGAAATCGGCGAGGGGACTGTCATCGGGCCGCACGTGATCCTCAAAGGTCCGACCCGCATTGGCAAACACAATCGCATCTACCAGTTCTCCTCGGTAGGCGAAGACACCCCGGACATGAAGTACAAGGGTGAAGAAACACGCCTGGTAATCGGTGATCACAACATCATTCGTGAAGGCGTGACCATTCACCGTGGCACTGTGCAGGATCGTGCCGAGACCACCCTGGGTGATCACAACCTGATCATGGCCTATGCCCATATCGGCCACGACAGCGTGATCGGCAACCACTGCATCCTGGTCAACAACACCGCGTTGGCAGGCCATGTGCACGTTGACGATTGGGCGATCCTGTCCGGGTTTACCCTGGTGCATCAGTATTGCCATATCGGCGCCCACAGTTTCTCCGGCATGGGCACCGCCATCGGCAAGGACGTCCCGGCGTTTGTCACCGTGTTCGGCAACCCGGCCGAAGCCCGTAGCATGAACTTCGAAGGCATGCGCCGTCGTGGTTTCAGCGAAGAGGCGATCCACGCCCTGCGCCGCGCCTACAAGGTGGTTTACCGCCAGGGGTTGACGGTGGACCAGGCATTGACCCAACTGGCCGAGTCGGCAGCGTTGTTCCCGGAAGTCGCGGTGTTCCGTGACACGATCCAGGCGTCGACCCGCGGCATCACCCGCTGATCATGGCCACTCTGCGTATCGCGCTGGTGGCCGGGGAAGCTTCCGGCGATATTCTCGGTGCAGGTCTGATGCGGTCGCTCAAGGCCCAGCATCCCGCGGTGGAGTTTATCGGCGTGGGTGGCCCGCTGATGCAGGCCGAAGGCCTGACTTCTTACTTTCCCATGGAGCGCCTGTCGGTCATGGGTCTGGTCGAGGTGCTGGGCCGCTTGCGCGAGCTGTTGGCCCGCCGCAAGCTGCTGATTCATACCCTGATCGAAGAAAAGCCCGACGTCTTTATCGGAATCGACGCACCGGACTTCACCCTCAATATCGAACTCAAGTTGCGTCAGGCCGGGATCAAGACCGTGCACTACGTCAGCCCGTCCGTGTGGGCGTGGCGGCAGAAGCGCGTGCTGAAAATCCGCGAAGGCTGCGACCTGATGTTGACCCTGTTGCCGTTCGAGGCCAGGTTCTACGAAGAGAAGGGCGTGCCGGTGCGTTTTGTCGGGCATACCCTGGCCGACGCCATTCCCCTGCACGCTGATCGTGCAGCCGCGCGTGCCGAACTGGGCTTGCCTGACGGCCCGCTCGTGGCATTGATGCCGGGCAGTCGTGGCGGCGAAGTCGGCCGCCTGGCCAGTGTATTTTTCGATGCCGCCGAGCGCCTGCAAGCCTTGAAACCCGGCGTGCGTTTCGTGTTGCCCTGTGCGAGCCCGCAACGCCGTGCGCAGATCGAAACGCTGCTGGCAGGCCGCAACCTGACATTGACCCTGCTCGATGGCCAGTCGCACCTGGCCCTGGCAGCGTGTGATGCGGTGCTGATCGCGTCGGGCACGGCCACCCTGGAGGCCTTGCTGTACAAGCGCCCGATGGTCGTTGCCTATCGCCTGGCGCCGCTGACGTTCTGGATTCTCAAGCGCATGGTCAAGAGCCCTTATATCTCCTTGCCCAACCTGCTGGCCCAGCGCCTGTTGGTGCCGGAGTTGTTGCAGGACGCTGCAACGCCCGAGGCTCTCGCGCAAACCCTACTACCCTTGATCGACGACGGCGAAGAACAGACTCGTGGTTTTGACGAGATCCATCGCACCCTGCGTCGCGATGCCTCGAATCAGGCTGCCGACGCCGTATTGAGCTTGATCGGCCAAAAACAGGAAGCTTTATGAGTGCGCAAATGGGCCTGGATTTCAGCCTGGTTGCCGAAGCCCACGAACTGGTGGCCGGCGTTGACGAAGTAGGCCGTGGCCCATTGTGCGGCGCGGTGGTGACGGCGGCGGTGATCCTCGACCCGAATCGCCCGATTCTCGGCCTCAACGACTCGAAAAAACTCACCGAAGCGCGCCGCGAAAAGCTCTTTGATGAGATCTGTGAAAAAGCCCTGAGCTGGCACATCGCGCGGGCCGAAGTCGAAGAAATCGACGCATTGAATATCCTCCACGCCACCATGCTGGCCATGCAGCGCGCGGTGGAAGGCCTGCACATCACGCCCAAGCTGGCGATGATCGATGGCAACCGTTGCCCCAAGCTGGCGATGCCGGCTGAAGCGGTGGTGAAGGGTGACAGCAAGGTGCCGGCCATCGCCGCCGCTTCGATCCTGGCCAAGGTCAGCCGCGACCGGGAAATGGCCGCGTTCGAACTGATCTACCCGGGCTACGGCATTGGCGGCCACAAAGGCTACCCAACGCCCGTTCATCTGGAAGCCTTGGCCCGGCTCGGTCCTACGCCGATCCATCGCCGCTCGTTCGCCCCGGTACGCCAGGCGTATGAGCTGCGTGAGAGCCTCAGCGAGGTTTAGTCGCGAGGCTGATGTTTTGCTCAAGGCCCGGTACAATCCGGGCCTTGTTGTTTCCATGTATCAAGACAGGATCTTTATGCCGGCTTCATTCGTTCACCTGCGCCTGCACACTGAATACTCCCTGGTCGACGGCCTGGTACGGATCAAACCGCTGGTCAAAACCCTGGTGGGCATGAATATGCCTGCGGTTGCGGTGACCGATCAAAACAACATGTGCTCCCTGGTCAAGTTCTACAAGAACGCCATGGGCGCGGGCATCAAGCCGATCTGCGGCGCCGACCTGTGGTTGTCCAACAAAGACCCGGACAACGCCCTGAGCCGCATCAGCCTGCTGGCGATGAACGGCGTGGGCTACCGCAACCTTACCGAATTGATTTCCCGTGGCTTTATCGACGGCCAGCGCAACGGCTCGGTGATCATCGAGCGCGAATGGGTGGCCGAGGCCAGCGAAGGCCTGATCATGTTGTCGGCCGCCAAAGAGGGTGAAGTCGGTATTGCGCTGCTCGGCGGCAACCCGCAGGAGGCCGAGGTACTGGCGCGCGAGTGGATGCAGGTGTTCCCGGGCCGCTTCTATCTGGAAGTGCAGCGCACCAACCGCCCCAACGATGAAGAGCACCTGCACGCCGCCGTGGCCCTGGCCGACAAGCTGGGCGCGCCGCTGGTCGCAACCAACGATGTGCGCTTTATCAAGAAAGAAGATTTCGAAGCCCACGAAACCCGCGTGTGCATCGGCGAAGGCCGGGCCCTGGATGACCCGCGCCGCTCGAAGAACTACAGCGAAGAGCAGTACCTCAAAAGCGCCGACGAGATGGCCGAGCTGTTCAGCGACCTGCCCGAGGCCCTGGAAAACTCCGTCGAGATCGCCAAGCGCTGCAATATCGAAGTGAAGCTGGGCAAGCACTTCCTGCCCAACTTCCCGATCCCCGATGGCATGACCATCGACGAGTATTTCCGCAAGGTGTCGTTCGACGGCCTGGAAGAACGTCTGAGCGTTCTGCTGCCCAAGGACACCACCGAAGATTACGACGCCAAGCGCCAGGTCTATGTCGATCGGCTGAATTTCGAGCTGGATATCATCATCCAGATGGGGTTCCCCGGTTACTTCCTGATCGTAATGGACTTTATCCAGTGGGCCAAAAGTAACGGCGTGCCGGTAGGCCCGGGCCGGGGCTCGGGTGCCGGCTCGCTGGTGGCCTATGTGCAGAAGATTACCGACCTCGACCCACTGGAATATGACCTGCTGTTCGAACGGTTCCTGAACCCGGAACGGGTATCCATGCCCGACTTCGACGTCGACTTCTGCATGGATGGTCGCGACCGCGTGATCGAGTACGTGGCCGAGAAATACGGCCGCAATGCGGTAAGCCAGATCATCACCTTCGGTTCCATGGCGGCCAAGGCGGTAATCCGTGACGTGGCGCGGGTGCAGGGCAAGTCCTACGGCCTGGCGGACCGCCTGTCGAAGATGATCCCGTTCGAAGTCGGCATGACCCTGGAAAAGGCCTACGAGCAGGAAGAAATCCTGCGCGACTTCATCAAGATCGATGAAGAAGCCGCCGAAATCTGGGACATGGCGCGCAAGCTTGAAGGCGTGGTGCGTAACGTCGGTAAACACGCCGGGGGTGTGGTAATCGCGCCGACCAAGCTGACCGACTTTTCGCCGATCTATTGCGACGAGGAAGGCGACGGCCTGGTAACCCAGTTCGACAAGGATGACGTGGAGGCGGCCGGCCTGGTGAAGTTCGACTTCCTCGGCCTGCGGACCCTGACGATCATCGATTGGGCGCTCAAGACCATTAACCGCGAGCGCGCCAAGGTCGACGAAGCGCCCCTGGATATCGCGTTTATCCCGCTCGACGACAAGCCGACCTACGCTCTGCTGCAAAAAGCCGAGACCACGGCGGTGTTCCAGCTTGAGTCGCGCGGCATGAAGGAGCTGATCAAAAAGCTCAAGCCCGACTGCCTGGAAGACTTGATCGCACTGGTGGCCCTGTTCCGTCCGGGCCCGCTGCAATCGGGCATGGTGGATGACTTTATCAACCGTAAGCACGGGCGTGC